>JBDSMX010000116.1:0-10605 GCA_039915645.1 Gemmatimonadales bacterium
CTCGAGTCCGACGAGCGTCGCCAGCTGGTGAGCTCACTGGTCTCCAGCATTGCCGGCCAGCGCCTCTCCGATCTGGCACGGAAGCCGGATGCGCCATTTGTCGGCGCCTTCTTCGGTCCCTCCCGCCTGGTGCGGGACATCGAGGTCTTCGCCCTCACCGTGAATGCCAAGGAAGGGAAGAGCAAGGAAGCATTCGAGGCGGTACTCACCGAGCGGCGGCGGCTCGACGCACACGGCGTCCTCCCGACCGAGCTCGAGCGCGCCAAGGCCTCCTTGTTGCGCGGACGCGAGCAGGCAGCGGCCGAGCAGGACAAGCAATTCTCCGGTGCCTTCGTCAACCAGTTGGTCGATGCGTTTCTCAACGGCAACACCATCGTCTCGGCACGCAATCGCTTCGAACTGGCGCAGCGTCTGCTGCCCACGATCACGCGCGATGAAGTGAACGCGACCATCCGGGGCGGCGCGCGCGGCACCGATCGCTTCCTCGCGGTACGGGCGCCCGAAAAGTCCGCTGCGGCGATGCCGACTCGCGAACAGTTGCTCGCCATTCTCGATCGCAGCGACACCGCGACTGTGGCGCCGTGGACCGAAACCACGGTCGCCGGCCCATTGGTCCCTGTGCCGCCCACGCCCGGGCGCATCGTGAGCACAAAGCAGCATCCGGCACTCGGCCTCACCGAATGGCGGCTGTCCAACGGCGCGCGGGTGCTGGTCAAGCCCACCGATTTCAAGGCCGACCAGATCATCGTCGGCGGCAGTGCACCGGGCGGGCTCTCGCTCCTCGAGGACAAGGACCTCCTCAACGGCATGCTGGCAACCGCGATCGTGCAGCAGAGCGGCTTCGGGCAATTCGACGCCCCATCGCTGCGTCGCCGGATGGCGGGGAAGGTGGCCGTCACCTTTCCGATCATCTCCGAAACCACTCAGGAGCTTGGCGGCCTCACCGCCCCGAAGGACCTCGCGACATTCTTCGAGCTCCTCTATCTCACCGCGACCGCCCCACGACTCGACTCCGCCGCGGTCGCCGCGTTCCGGAGCCAGGTGCGCACGGCGCTCGCGAATCGTGACCTGCAGCCGGCCACGGCGTTCTCCGATACCGTCACCCTGACGATGGGGATGAACTCGCCCCGTTCGCAGCCGATGACGCTCGCCCGTTTCGAGACGCTCGATGTCAATCGGGCGTTGGCGATCTACAGGGAACGCTTCGCCGATTTCAGCGACTGGGATTTCACCATCGTCGGCAACGTGAATCTCGATTCGCTCAAGCCGCTGGTGGAACGCTGGATCGGCGGCCTCCCCGCCAAGGGCCGTCACGAAAAGTGGCGCGATCGCTCCGTTGGGCCGCCCACGGGGCAGGTGACCAAACTGGTCCACAAGGGAAAGGAGCCGGTCAGCACTCAGGTGGTCTTCTTCACCGGCAAGGCTGAGGTCACCACGGCCGCCGAGGAGCTCGCGGCTGAGGCGGTCGGGGAGATTCTACAGACCCGGCTGCTCGAGAAACTGCGCGAGGCGATGGGCGCGACCTATGGTGTGCAGGTCAACACCAACATCACGGCCATTCCAAAGAAGCAGTACCAGACGGTGATTTCATTCACCTCGACGCCGGCGCAGGCCGACACGCTCTGGGCTGCCGCCTTTGACGTGATCACGTCGCTGCGCGCCGACGGGCCAACCGCCGACGAACTGCACAAGTACGTGGAGCAGGCGCGGCGCAGCACCGAGGTCGACGTCAAGACCAACTTCTGGTGGTCCGGGATGATCGGTGACCACGCCGAGAAGGGCGCAGCATTCGAGGACATTCCCGGCTGGGGTGCCCGCCTTGATGCCCTGACTCCGGCAATCGTCCAGGAAGCGGCCCGGAAATATCTCGACCCCGTTCGCGTCGCCCGGTTCGTGCTCCTCCCGGAAATGAAGCCGCTGCCGTAGCGGTTACTTTCCGCCATGACCCGTCGCCGCTCCCCGCTCCCGTGGCTGCTCGCGTGCACCATGATCCTGGTGGCGTGCTGGTTCTGGATCGCGCCGCATCGTGCCTATGACCGTCTGGTCGAAGCGGTGGCGTTCGGGAGTGCAACCGAACTGGCGGCGGTCGTCGATTTTCCGACCGTGCGCCAGCAGCTCAAGGATGATTTGCAGGCCGCCATCGCTCGTCGTTCCCGCTCTCGCATCGGCAGCGCCGTCACCGCCACCCTGCTGGAGAGTGCCATCGACGCGACCCTGACGCCAAGCGGGCTCGCCAACCTGATCACCGCGTTCGGAACACGGACTCCCGGTCGAGCTGCGGCCGATACTTTGAAAACGGGGACAGAGGTCTCCTACCGCTACCACTCACTGTCACGCGTCGACATCCATATCCGCGCCAAGGGGGAGAGCGATGCCAAGTCCGGCATTCTCACTTTCACCCGGGAAGGGGCACGCTGGCGTCTGAGTCGGATCTGGAGTGAACAACTGCTTGGCGTCAACGGAGGGACCTGAAGATGCATCGTTCCAACCTGCTCATCGCCGTGCTGCTCGCTGGCAGCGCGCCAATTGCTTCCGCTCAGGTGCGGCCGCGACCCGACCCGATGCCCCAACGCACAGCCGACTGGGGCATCGCTGGTGGTCAGGTCAAGCAGTTGCCGGCGCGAGCACCCCGTCGCCCGGTCGCGGCGCAGTTCGACTCGCTGGGCATGATGCCGATCGGCTCGGTGGGCGACACCGTCACCCTCTTTCTCTTCGACAATGGCGCCACGCTCTCGCGCGCGAAGACGGCCACCATCACGTCGCGGCAACGCTTCGATCCGCCGCTCTCGTGGCGAGCGGCGTGCGATGAAAAGGCGCATCCCGGTTGGCGCTTCGACCTCAATTCGCCCGCCACGTCGGCATTCGCCGTGGTGATTCCCGGCGCGCACGGGATGCCGACGCAACGGACGCCGCCACCACTCGCGCGTATCGGCGGGATCACCTCCTACCGGCGCTGGGCCGACTCGGCGTTCGCGCGCTATAAGACGGCCATCAATCCCAAGACCGAACGGGCCGCGGGATTTCTCTTCTACTCATTCTATTCCGACTCGCTCGACGCCGGCTTCCGCAAGAAGCAGCTCTTCGGTGTCCGCGGCCCCGGCGGCTTCAATCTCGCCGTGTACTCCGCCTGGCTCCGCGACGACTACGCCGATGGCACGCCGAACACCACCGGCACCTGGATCATCGACGGCTGGGGCAATCCGATCGCGCGCAGCGACGGCAATGTCGACATCTATGGTACCGTCGACGCCGACAAGGATGGCATCGATGAAATCGTCACGTCGAGCGGGCTGATTCGCTGGGATGGCTCGCGCTGGAGATTTCCACCGGTCTATGCCGATGAGCCCTGTCTCTTCCACAAGGTGATGGCGCCGCCGCGGGGAGTACGTCCATAAAGCCGCAACGCACCGCGATCCTGCTGGCGTTCCTGACGCTCTACGTCGTCTGGGGTTCGACCTACCTCGGCATCCGGATCGCGGTGGAAACCCTGCCCCCGTTCCTGCTCGCAGGTGCCCGATTCACGATCGCCGGTAGCGCCATGCTGCTCTGGGCTCGCAGCCGCGGATCGCGACTGCCATCGGGCCGCGAATGGCTTGGCGCTGCGGGCGTCGGCTTCTGTCTGGTGACGCTGAGCAACGCGCTCATTGTCTATGTCGAAGAACGGATTCCTTCCGGAGTCGTTGCGCTCTTCGCTGCCGGCTCGCCGCTGCTGATCGCACTCTTCACGCGCCACCGCACCGGCATTCCACTCGGCAATCGTCGCATCGCCGGGCTCGCCCTCGGCACCATCGGCCTCATCCTGCTGGGCAGCGCGACCCTCACCGCCGTACACGATGTGCCGCGACTCGTGCTCATCGCGATTGCGATGATCGCCTGGGGAGTCGGCGCGACCTATGGCCGGGACTGGCCTCACGCACCCGAGCTGCTGATCAGCAGCGGGGCGCAGATGTTCGCTGGCGGGTTGATCGCGCTCACGGCTGGTGCGCTGCTCGGGGAGGTCCGCACCTTCGATCCTCAGGCCGTCTCGCTGCACTCGGTGCTCGCCTGGGGCTATCTCACTGTCTTCGGATCGATGCTCGCGTACACGGTCTTCCAGTGGCTGATGTCGCACGTCGATGCCACGGCGGTCTCGAGTTACACCTACATCAATCCGATCGTGGCGCTCGGACTCGGCGCCGTGTTTGCTGGAGAAGTGATCAATGCCCGCGTGCTGATGGCGACCGCGTTGCTGGTGCCCGCCGTGGTGCTCGTCGTGACCGGTTCCACACCCCCGACGGAGATTCCCGAAGACCCCGCCTGAACCCGTTGCGGGTAGCCACACGTTCGTCCGGGCCGCGTCGAAACCGTCGCACTGAACTCCCGTACTCCACCAGATGTCCTCTCGATCGATCACCCAGCTGCTTACGCTCTCCGCCGTGCTGGTCGTAGCGGCCAACGGCCAACTCCCACCACCGCGGGCGCACGCCTCGATGGCTTACGATCCAGCCAGCAGGCGAGTGGTGCTCGCCGGCGGCAGCAGCGACGGTCAGAATTTCGGCGACACCTGGGGCTGGGACGGTGTGCGCTG
This sequence comes from Gemmatimonadales bacterium, assembly GCA_039915645.1. GTDB lineage: Bacteria > Gemmatimonadota > Gemmatimonadetes > Gemmatimonadales > GWC2-71-9 > Palsa-1233. The sequence goes on from JBDSMX010000116.1 coordinate 4,568, forward strand.
GTCGCAGCTCGCCATTCCGGCGCTGCCGCGCACTTCGCATGCATTGGTCTTCGATGCGGCCCGTGGCGCGGTCACGATGGTGGGCGGCGCCGACCTCGCGCCCCCGCCGGCTGAGTCGTTCTGGGGAAGTGGCCTCTTCCGACTCGGCCCCGCAGGCTGGCTACCGGAACATCGCGATTCCCTGCCGCCACGGCTCAAGGCGTCTGTTGCATACGATCCGCGGCGCAAACGAATCGTCGTCTTCGGTGGCAGTGTCGACAATCAGCCGTCACGAGAGACGTGGGAGTTCGATGGTCGCCATTGGCGATTGATGACCGCGACCGGTCCGGTTGCACGGAGCGGGGCGGTGATGGCCTACCATGCCGCCACCGGGAAACTCGTGCTCTTCGGCGGCGGCGACGCGGCCGGCGACGATCTTCGCGACACCTGGACGTGGGACGGTCGCGAATGGCGGCTTGTCGACACCATCGGTCCGAGTGGGGGTCGCGGCGGTGCCGCGATGGCGGCCGACGAAGCGCGTCACGAACTGCTTCTCGTCGGTGGCGTCTCCAACCACTTCACCAGGCTCGAGCGCTCCACGTGGGGCTGGACCGGGCGGCGTTGGGAAGCGCGTGACACGCTGGGCCCCAGTGCGCGCGTGGTTCCAGCCATGACCTATGATGTCAGTCGAAAGGTGGTAGTGCTGTTCGGAGGAAGGGCCGCAGGGCGTCGTGATCTCAACGACACCTGGGAGTGGGATGGTCGTCGCTGGCGGGACGTTACACCCAAGCAGTGAGGATGTGGCATGGGTGCGCTCAGCTCACGAGCTGACCACCCGCACCGGGATTCCGCCATTGGTAGTGCGCAGCGCTTCATGCAACGGCAATCGCAGCTGCCCGTCGAGCATCCGGTCGGCGCTGAGCATCGTGAGATGCCACCCCGGTCGCCGCTCGGCGATAACGCGACCCAGCGTTGCATACAGGTCGCGCAATGCCGTCCGCTCGCCAATGCGCGCCCCGTATGGCGGATTGGTGACCAGCCATCCTTCACCATCGTCAATCGGCAACTGCGACAACGATTGCCGCGAGAAGGACACGTCGGCGGAAACTCCGGCACGTTCGGCGTTGGCGATTGCCGCGGTGATTGCACCAGCGTCCCGATCGTGGCCCGCAATCAGCAGTGACGATGCGGGCATCTCGATCGCGGCAGCTGCTGCACGCACACTGCTCCAGATGTCTGCGCGCGCGCTCGGCGTGATACCAATCCCTGGCCACGACTCTGCCGCGAACCGTCGACCCCGCCCCGGCGCCATCCGGCGCGCCAGAAGTGCGGCTTCGATCGGGATCGTGCCCGATCCGCAGAACGGATCGATCAGCGGGCCGCGCGGAGTCGCGTCCTCCGCCCAGCCGCTTGCCGCGATCAGTGTCGCGGCGAGCGTTTCGCGGAGCGGTGCCTTGGCCACTGCCTGTCGCCAGCCGCGGAGATAGAGCAGCGCGCCGGAGGCATCGGCAGAGAGTGTCACCTGATCGCGGAACACTCGCACGATCACCCGCTGCACCTCGGGAAGCGCGGTGACATCATCCTCGAGCTCCTCGGCCACCGACGGCGCCCGGATCGCCGTCACATCGGCCACCGCGCCAGCCACGCTGCGCTCGAGCCGCTCGGCGATCCCGTCCTGATGGTAGAGCCTCGACTTCTTCGAGGTCACCCGGAAATGCACCGCGCCGCCAGGCGCAATCACATCGCCCCAGGCCACCCGCTTGGCGTGCTTCTCCAGCTCGGCAAACGACGTCGCCCGGAACTCCGCCAGTCGCACGGTGATCCGGTTGGCGGTCCGCAGCCAGAGCAGCGCTCGCGCGAGTTCGTCGGCAGTGCCAGTGAACTCCACCCCGCCCGGCTCGGTGGCGCCCGGCGTGAGACCCAGGCGCGACAATTCGGCGGCAGTCAGGACTTCGACGCCTGGCGCGGTCACGGCCCAGCAGGAGAGGTGTTCGGGTAGGGGCACGCCGGAACGTAACGGGTGCCGCGGAGCAATCGTGTGGGTAAGTTCATTGCGAGGCCCGCAGGGCCGAAGCAATCCCGTACCCTGGCGCGGAGCCCTGTTCCAGTGCTCCGCGGAGTTCCGCGGGATCGCGTCGGCTCTACGAGCCTCGCGATGACTGCCAGCGCGTCCGCTATCCAGAAGGAGCACCAGTGCCACAGTCCGGCCCGATTTCACAATTCGTTCGCCATCACTATCGCCACTTCAACGCGGCGGCCCTCGTCGACGCGTCGACTGCCTATACCGCCCACCTCGATGGTGGCGGCAAGATGATGATCACCCTCGCCGGGGCGATGAGCACAGCCGAGCTCGGGCTCTCCCTCGCCGAGATGATCCGCCAGGACAAGGTACAGATCATCACCTGCACCGGGGCCAACCTCGAGGAAGACATCTTCAACCTCGTGGCCCACGACTATTACGAGCGGGTGCCCAACTATCGCGACCTGACACCGGCCGACGAGCAGAAGCTGCTTGAGCGGCACATGAACCGCGTCACCGACACCTGCATTCCGGAAATGGAAGCGATGCGTCGGCTCGAGACGGCGGTACTTGATGAGTGGGTTACCGCGGACAAGGCCGGCGAACGCTACTTCCCGCACGAGTTTTTCTATCGCGTGCTGCGGAGTGGCAAGCTCACGCAGTACTACCAGATCGACCCCAAGGACTCCTGGCTCCTCGCCGCGTGCGAGAAGAATCTGCCGATCGTCGTGCCGGGCTGGGAGGATTCCACCCTCGGCAACATGTTCGCCGGACATGTCATCTCGGGTGACGTGAAGAACGTGCACACGGTCCGCACCGGCATCGAATACATGATGGTGCTCGCCGACTGGTACACGAAGAACAGCGATGTTCCCGGCGGCATCGGCTTCTTCCAGATCGGTGGCGGCATCGCGGGCGACTTCCCCATCTGCGTCGTCCCGATGCTCCATCAGGATCTGCAGCGCGACGACATTCCGGTCTGGGGATATTTCTGCCAGATCTCCGACAGTACCACCAGCTACGGCTCCTACTCGGGTGCCGTCCCCAACGAAAAGATCACCTGGGGCAAGCTCGCCATCGACACACCCAAGTTCATTGTCGAGAGCGATGCGAGCATCGTGGCGCCGTTGATGTTTGCGTTGATTCTCGGCTGGTAAAGAACGAGAAGCGAGAAGCGAGAGGCGAGAAGCGGGCCCCGGCCACGGGATCTCACCGTCGCTCCTCGCTTCTCGCTTCTCGCTTCTCGCTTCTCGCTTCTCGCTTCTCGCTTCTCCCTTCTACTTCAGCTCCCCCACCGCATCCACCTTGTATCCCACCTCGCGCAACTTCTCAAAATCCGCCGTCATCCCGTCGGCGGCGATCTGCCCCGCGCGCAATTTCATCAAGTCAAGTCGCAGGGTTTCGAGTCCCATGACGGCCTCGACGCTGCGCGGGTCGGCGCGGTCGAGTGCACGCGCCGCGAGCCGATCAATCAAGTCAGGGACGTCGGTGAGGAGCTGCTGCTCCCCCGGTGGCAGTGCCGCGTAGAGCGCGTGAATCGCGCCGCCGAGCGCCAACGCGGTCGGCTCGCCCGAGATCGGCGCCTGGCGAACCTTCCCCTGCGCCAGCGTGCACAGCGACCAGATCGACTTGCCGACCTTGCTGCCGAGCAGGCGTCCCCACCATGAGCCACGCACGCCGTGCAGTTGCACCAGCCGGCGCACCGTCACCACCGGTGCGACCAATGCCAGGAGCACAAAGCCGACCGCGAGGAAATCATCCGATTTCACAGTGCCGACGATCCCGATCACTGTGGCCATGACGCCGAGGCCGTTCACGGAGATCGGGCGATCCCACAATCCACCGAGCCGCCCCGACGGCACCCGCGACATCTCGTCGACGTCGGCATCGTACTGGCGAATGGCCCGCAGCGCGGCGTCACGCGGGTAGCCGAGCTCTGCCACCTGCCGAACGGCGGCACCCTGCATGCCGAGCAGGATGAGTGTCATGCCGGCACCGAGAGCGGCGATGATGAAGTAGAGCGTTGTTGCGATGCCGAGAAAGTCATGGCGCACGACCATGTCGATCAGCAATGCGGCGGCGGTCGCACTGGCCGCCCCGCCGAGCACTGTAGCCAACTGATCACTCCGTTCGACGACTTCGCGCGCGAACTTCCGGAGGGGATACGGCAGTTGCGGCGCCAGGGCGCGGGCACCCTGCAGTGCCGCGGCGAACTCCTCGACCGTCGGCCAGCGTTCGGCGGCATTCCGCGCGAGCGCACGGTCGATCACGGCAGCCGCTGATGGTGGCAGGGCCGGCACCAGCGTGCGGATCGCCGGTGCATCACTCCCCGACTGCTGCGCCAGCAGTGCGCGTCCCTCGGCACCCTCGAACGGACGCCGGCCAGCGAGTGCCGCGAAAGCGGTGACGCCGAGGGCGTAGACATCGCCGCGGGCATCGGCGGCCTCGCCAAGCGCCTGCTCCGGACTCATGTAGTGCATCGTGCCCATCGCCGCGCCGACCGGCGTATCGCCTTCGCCAAAAGCGGCGATCCCGAAGTCGGTCACCACGGCGCGATCGCTTTCTTCTTCGAGCAGGATGTTGTCGGGCTTGATGTCGCGATGGATGACGCCGCGCGCATGCGCGTGCGCAATGGCCCAGCTCACCTCCTGCATCACACGCAACGCCTCGGCCATCGGCAACGCGCCGCGAGTACGGATCCGCTCACCCAGCGTCTCGCCGCGGACATAGGCCATCACGAAGAAGACCAGTGCCTCGTGCGACTCGACTGCATGGATGGGGACGATGTGGGGGTGGGAGAGCTGGGCGGCCGTGCGCGCCTCGCGAAGGAAACGATCGCGCAGCGAGGCATTCGAGGCGAGTGACGGGGGGAGGAGCTTGATCGCCACCAGGCGGTCGAGGGCGACCTCGCGAGCCAGAAAGACGACTCCCATCCCGCCGCGACCGAGCTCGCGGTCCAGGGAATACCGTCCCGACACGGCGGTCTGGAGGGCGAGAAATTCTGGCGATACCGATTCGGAGGCCATAGAGATTCCAGAATGAAACGTGTGGCTCCCCTACGGCGGCAACCTCCGACTGTTTCGAAACCGCCCATCACCCATCGTGCCGTTCGCTACGGAGCGTCCGGCGGCTTCACCGCGGCGGGGGGTGGCCGACGGAAAACGGAGTCACGGCGAGTCCGGTTGGTGTAGCGGCCCATGCTATCGCGGAAGCGACCCATATCCATCTGCCAGGTCGACCCCGAGGGCAGATTCCGAAGGTCGCGCATCACCGAGAGCGCCTCACCCATCCAGGGGCGGAACTGATCGAGATTCGCCGAGTTGACGAAGGCATCGCTGGTCACGACACGGTAGCCGAACGACGACCCGGGCGTGAGCGTCCGGATGCCGATTCGCAGGTAGGTCGAGTCGTTCGACGACTGCGGGTGCGCCAGCCCCACGGTCACCAGGGCGTCGGCCCCGCTGAAGTCACCCTCTCGCATCGCCTGAGCGCGTTCCGGCGTGATCACGTCCCAACCACCGGTCGCCGAAATCCGCTTCGCGAAATCCCGCATTGCCGTTTCGTTCAGCGCGAGCAGAGTGGGGTCGGGCGCACCGCGAGGTGGGGACATCACCACCATCACGCGTCGCAGCCCGGTCACGAACACCGTGCTGGCGCTGGGACCTCCAGCCACCGGCTTGCCGTTGACGCCGACTACGCCGGGCACGGACGGGATGTTGCTGGCGATCGCTTCTCCTGGCTGCGGAACCCGGCGCAGTATTGCCTGCGACGAGAATTCCGCGATCCGGATCCGGACCAGCGAGTCGGTCGTGGCAAGCTGGCGCTCGAGCGACAGTTCGATGCTCGGCGCATTGGTCGCGACGGACTTCGTCTGGTACTTCGGATCAAGCTGCTCGAGTTCCGCTCGCAGTGCCTGCGCAATGCGCAATGAATCGGCGTGGGTGAGCGGCTTCGCGGCCGGAGCCTGCAACGGCGTACCGCTCGCACCGGTATCGCGTGGTGCGAGCACCGTGAGTGTGTCGACCCGCCCGGGCGCCTG
>JBDSMX010000135.1:0-15792 GCA_039915645.1 Gemmatimonadales bacterium
GTGAAGCGCGACACATGGTAGGTCGCCAGCTGGTTGTTGTCCGACGCCCGGCGCTGTTCCGCCAGCGTGTAGACACCATCGCCGTTACCGAAGCGCTGTTCCGACTTGCGGTAGTAGTAGCAGGTCGGTGACCCCGCGTTGCCCCCCGCGTCCTGATAGTTGCCGCAGGCCGCGTTCGACGTGGGCAGCGTGATGCTGCCGGTCGGGGCGTCGTAGGCGCCGTTCTTGTCGGCGAAGAGCGCGAACGTGGTCGAGTCCGCCGACCAGGCACGGGACTGCGACGCCGTGTTGATGATCGAGCCGGTCGTGGTGTACACCTGCGAGATATTCTTGATGTTGAACAGGTTACGGGCATCGCCGTACGCCGTCAGGTCGAGCTTGCCGACCTGGAAGCTCTTGGTCACGCGGAGGTTGAACTCCTTGTAGGACGGGAGCCGCGCAGCGTTGAAGTCACCGGCGAGTTCGCGTCCGCACGGATTGCCCGAGAGGACGTTGATCGAGGCCTCTTCCGTGGCCGGGCAGCGCGTATACGGCGTGCCGGAGGCGTAGCGGAAGGTGCTGAAGATGCCGACCCGCTTCATGATCGCACCAACCACCGAGCCGGACTTGAAGTCGGCCGGGAAGTTGAAGGCGGCCTGGCCCGCGATGTTGTGCGGACGGGAGGTGCCGACCGGCTGCGCCTGCTGCGGCGGCGAGGCGTTGGTGCCGCCGAGCCCTGAGAGGATGCGCGAACCGTAGTTGATGTACGAGTACGGATCGGAGCCGGTGTTCTTGGCATCCTGGAACGAGTAGGCAATCGTCCCGTTGAAGATGTTGCCGAACCGGCGATCGAGCCGCAGGTCAAGGCCGCGGGTGTTGCCGAAGTCCTGGTTGACCGTGAGGCGGATGTCGTTGCGATCGTTGCCGATCGGATCGATCAGCGGGATCAGACGACCGGCCGGGTTCGCCAGGTTGTCCTTGTTGTACACGGTCACGTCGAGGACCATGTCGTCAGAGAACGCGTGCGAGACGCCGAACTCGAACAGGATCGACTTGCCGAAGTCGAGATCCGATCCGTAGTTGTTGTTCGTGTTGGTGAGCGACAGGTCGGTGTTCGACCCGAAGAGCACCACCGAGAAGTCCGGCTGCTGGACCTGCTGCGCGTACGAGAGGCGGAAGTTGGTCCGCTCGGTCACCGGGAAGGCGACCTGCACGTGCGGCGAGAGGTAGTTGTGGCTCTTGTACGGCGTCAGGAAGCTGTCGAGCTGATCGGCCGTGAAGCCCGGCGCCGACGAAATGCGCGGGAAATCCTTCCAGTGGCTGGCGCCGACATCGAAGTAGTCGTAGCGCAGGCCGCCGACGAGGACCACGTCACCGAGGTCAAGACGATCTTCGGCGAAGACGTTGTAGCGCACCGGCTCGGCCAGCCAGATATCCGAGAACGACTGATTAGTGGCACCGATGTTGTAGGTGCTGGTCTTGTACTTGGTGTACTCGCCACCAAGCTTGAGGCGGTTGTAGCGGTCGAGCTGCCAGTCGAGGTTGGCCTTGCCGATGAGGCGGTTTTCCGAGGCCGTGTTGAGCACGCCCGGGGCTGCACCACCACCACCTGCTGCGGCACCAACGCCGTCCGGCGCGCCACCCCAGCCCGTGTTGCCGTTGTACTGGGAGGTGTTGAACCGGTCGTAGACGGTGATCGCGGTGTTGGCCTGCTGGATGCGGTAGTTCCGCACCAGCGCGTCCGTCACCGGGAAGGTGTTCGCGTCGTAGATGAACTTGAAATCCTTGAACAGCCAGCCGTTGAATGGGTCGCGCGTGCTCTCTTCCGACGCTGCAGTCAGCGTGGAGTTGATCGAGCGATCCCACTGATAGGAGAGATAGGCATCGAGCGCGATGGCGCGCGAGGTGTTCTTCGTCAGCGTCTGGGTCCAGTTCAGCGTCGCGACATTGTTGCGTGTCCGCGTGCCGCCGGTGCCATCATTGCCGCGCTGGCCCCGGTTCTGGTTGCTGTTGTTCAGGAACGAGAGCGCAATGCGCGAGCCCTGGCCGAACGAGTAGTTCAGCTTGCTGGTGAGCTGAATGTTCGTGGTCGGCGAGAAGGTGTTCCGGTTGCCGTGGCACTCGAAGCCGTAGTTGTTGCGGATATCCGGATCGGAGGCGTTGGCGACGATCGAATTGTCACACTCACCGCGGAACACCGCGTACTTGTACACGGGAATGAGGACCGAGTCCGACGTCGCCGAGTTGCGCGTCTTCGCCACGGTGAACGTGGTGTCGACGCCGGCGCGAACGAAGGTTGGGACTTCCCAGCCCTTGTAACCACGGATGGTGGCGCGGGTGCCTTCGAGCGTGCCGCCCACGAAGAACGTGAAGTCCTTCATGATCGGGCCGCCGAGGGAGGCCTGCAGCCGGTTGAAGCCGTTGGAGTACTTCTGACCCGAGAACTCGTCGGTTTCATAGCCGACGTTACCCGAGAAGCGCGAGCCACCGGTCTTGGTGGTGATCGCGATCACGCCGCCCTGGGCGTTGCCGAACTCGGCCGAGGAGGCGCCGGTGGTGATCGAGGCGTCTTCGAACGAGTTGGTGCCGATCGAGATGCCGCCGATGGCACGACCGGAGCCGGTACCACGGTTGCCCTGCGACACCGGCACGCCGTCGACGTAGGTGCTGTTCTCGTCACCGCGACCGCCGCGGACCGAGAGGGTCCCGCCGCCCGGCGATGCCGCGACGCCCGGCTGCAGCGCCAGGACGTTGCCGATCCGGTCGACCGGGAGCTTGTCGGTGTAGGAGCCGTCGACCAGCTGCTTCGACGTCACCTTGTCGCGCGGAACCAGCGCGTTCTGTGCCGCGACGACGGTGATTTCCTGCACCGTGACCGCCGTCTGCGTCAGCGTGATGTCCTGGGTGATGGTCTGACCGGAAAGCATCTTCACGTTCGCGACTTCCACCGGCTTGTAGCCGACGTAAGACACGCGAATCGAGAAGTCGCCTGCCGGGACGTTGTTGATGAAGTAGTACCCTTGCGGGTTGGCCACGGCACTGGCCGTACTTCCGACGATGACGACGCGCGCATTGGCGACGGGCTGACCGCCCGGGTCGCGAACACGTCCCTCGAGCTTGCCGGTGGACTGGGCAACGAGCGCCGTAGCGCCGAGCCCGGATACCACCGCCGCCAACGCGATTGCGCGCGCCGAACGTGCGAGGGCCTTCACAACAGTTTGCTTCATGGAACCGTCCTCCGAAGGCGAGATCACAGAGAGACTTCCTTCACCAGCTGGTACGAGGTATTCCTCGGAAACCCACGCCCCGTCCGGCCTGCAACGGAAAAAGTGCTGCGTAGGAGAGCGCCCGAGGAGGCGCCCATGGCGACACGAACGCCGCGAGATTCGCGACGACCGGTCACGAAAACCGTGTGTTCCGGTCTACAGTCAGTCAGTTGTTTTTACGAAAGGAAAATCCCAGCGGGTTGCCGGGCTGGCAAGAATATGCCCGCCCTTGGTACATGTGTCAAGCAACTGTAACCAAACGGCTTCCAGCTCGGTACCTTGCTGTAACTGGGTGGAACGCAAAGAGATGCCGCCCTCCCAGCTACCCCGACACCCCTGGGGTCACCCCCCGGGGACTAGACCGTCACCAGCTCTCGTTGTGGCTCCCGGGGGGTCACGACCAGTCCTGACGGGCCCCAGTACAGGTTGACCTCGCTACGCACCCCGAAGTCACCTGGCAAATAGATCCCCGGTTCGACCGAACAGCCGCTCCCCTGGAGCAGCGTCCGGTCATCGTGGGTCTCGTAATCGTCAAGGTGGGGGCCGCTACCGTGGAGATCGCGGTCAATGCTGTGGCCGGTCCGGTGTACGAACCACTCGCCAAACCCCGCCCGCTCGATCACCTCCCGCGCCGCCCGGTCACCACGATACCCCGGCACCGGCTCCCCCGCCGCCACCAGCGCCTGCAGGGTGTGGATCGCCGCGTCTCGGGCATCGCGCACCGTCTCCCACACCTGCTGAACCCGCGCCGGCACGGCCTTGCCGCTGAATCCCATCCACGTCTGGTCGGCGAAAATTGCCCCCTCCCGCATGCCGCCCCAGAGGTCAAGCAGGATCACCTCGTCCTTCGCCAGGGTCCGATCGGCGCCCGGGTGTGGCTCATAGTGCGGATTGGCGGCATTGGGACCGAAGCCGACGATCGGATGGCTGGTGAGGTACATCCCCGCCCCCTCCATCGCCCGAACCACCTCCTGCTGCATGGCGCTTTCGGTGTAGCCGGTGTCGCCCAGCGTGACCGCGCGGGCCAGCGCCGCCAGGGCGATGTCGCGCAGCAGCTCCGCCGCCGTCAGGTGCTCCGCGGTCTCCGCCGCCGACCAGGTCGAGGCGAATTCGGTGACCAGCTGCGCACTCGGGACCACCGTGACCCCCAGCGACTGCAACAGGTCGATCATACCCCAGGGAATCCGGTCGAGATACGGCACCGCATCACCGGCCGAGATCTCCATCGCGGCGATCTTGCCGCCGACTACCTGGGTCAGCGCCGCATGCAGTTCGGCGTGGCGAGAGAACGGGACGATGGTGCCGGGAAAGCCGTCGAACGGCTGCATCTCGATCCGATGGACGATCGCCGTCATCGGGCCTTCGCGCGGGATCCAGACGAAGACGCGCCGCGTCCCCATGCCGCCCGGCAGGAGCTGCTGGGCTACTGGATTGCAGCCATGGAAGTCGTACAAGAGCCAGCCATCAGCCCCGATCTGCTCCAGCGACGCGGTGAGGCGGGCACGGTCGATTGCGGCGAGACCCTTCATTCGTAACCCTCTCCCCTGGCGGCAAGCCAGCGACAGCTGCGATCGCCGCGTCCGCGGCAGGATTCGTGGACCATCGAGCCTTCAAAGCCGGCGACCAGTCGCAACAGCTCGCCCAGCGCGGCCGAATAGAACTGGCACCCGACGCCATCTTCGCGGGCTCGCAACCCGAGCGAGTCGGCCGCCTCAGCCCGCGCCACACCTGCCTCGGCGCTCATCTCGATCAGCAACCAGCGATGCGCGAGTCGGGCTGCAGCGCGCAAGCCGAGCCGGCTGCCAAGCTTGCCGGGCGCGGCGGCGATCAGGGCACGCGACCCGAGACCGAGCCGGCGTGCGGCATAGCGTGCGGCGCGGCGCCCGGCATCGGCGTAGACGAGGGCGGCATCGGGACGACGACCCACCAGCCGGAAGACGGCGAGCGCCTCATCTTCCGGCAAGTCGCCGCCGGCATTGGCTCGCTCACGATACCGGGCAACCTGCGCGGCGACCGTCGGCGAAAGGCCGAGGCGCTTGGCCGCCAGCTCGTGTTCGAGGGCGCCGAGTCCGTCATCGGGCGGGGTATCAATGTTCTGCACCGCCTCGAGCAGGGCGAGGGGCAGGATGGCTGGTGTTGAGGGCATTCGGGGGAGCAACGTAACCCGGAGCGATCGTGACCGGGTAGCAGTGCTTACCTTCCGGGATGCCCGATACCCTCGCCCCGGCCGCCTTCGAAGATGAGGCGCTGCCCCACCTCGATACCCTGTATCGGGTGGCCCTCCGACTCACCGGCGACCCCGCGGCGGCCGAAGATCTGGTGCAGGACACCATGCTGCGCGCCCTCCGCGGCTGGAGCTCCTTCCGCCCCGGCTCGAACGCGCGTGCCTGGCTGGTAACCATCCTGCGGAACCAGTTCATCAACGGCTACCGCAGCCGCAAGCGGGCGCCCCAGGCCGTCGACATGGAAGCGATCCCCGAGCCGGTCGACCTCAAGGACCCCGATCCGGAAGGCCGCTTCTTCCGCGAGCTGGTGGACGATGAGGTGCTGGCGGCGGTCGATGCCCTCCCCACCGATTTCCGGGAAGTGCTCGTGCTCAGCGATATGGAAGGGCTCCCCTACGCCGATGTCGCCGAGGCGCTCGGGATCCCGGTCGGCACCGTGAAATCGAGGCTCTTCCGTGCCCGGCGGATCCTTCAGGGGCGTCTCCGACGTTATGCCGAGGAGACGGGGCTCCTCCCGTCGGGAGGAGGGGAGTCATGACCGAACTGTCCTACGATTGCCAGGCCGTGCTCGATCGGCTGGATGCGTACCGCCTTGGTGAGTTGACGGCGGCCGAGCGCGACGCCTTCTGCGTCCACCTGGCCGAGTGCCGCAAATGCCTTTGCGCCGAAAAACAGGAACAGGCACTGCTCGAGCGACTCCGCGCCACCTGCCGCAACTGCTGCCCGGAAGAACTCCGGCGCCGCGTGATGCAGGCGTGTGGTTGCAAGGATGCCTGAGATGTTCGACGTCGTCGTGGTTGGCGGTGGCCCGGCCGGCAGCGCGACCGCGCTCCGTCTCGCGCGCGCCAACCGGCGCGTGCTGCTGCTCGACAAGGCCGCCTTCCCCCGCGAGAAGGTCTGCTCCGAGTACCTCTCTCCCGAAAGCGTTCGCCATCTCGACCTGTTGAACGTGTTGTCGACGCTCGACCAGCATCGAACATCCGCGCCCCTGCTCGGCACCAACGTCACGGCGGCGTATGGCGCAGCACTGCGCGGGCGCTTCGCCGCCGCGGGGGGTGCGCCGTTCCGCCCGACCGGCATCTCGCTGCCGCGCCGCGTGCTCGACGCCACCCTGCTCGATGCCGCGCGCGCTGCCGGTGCCGAAGTCCGCGAACGGCAGCAGGTGGTGGACCTGGTGCACGGCAGCGATGGTATCTGCGGGGTGCAACTGCGCGATGCCAGCGGTGCGCTCTCGACCATCGCGGCTCGAGTCGTCGTCGGTGCCGACGGCCTTGGCAGCATTGTCGCGCGGCGCACCGGACTGCGACGCCAGGGCTGGCTCAAGCGGGTCGCGTTTGTGGCGCACGTGGTCGATGTGCCGGGCCTCGGTGGTGCCGCGGATATGCACGTCGGTCGTGATGGCTATGTCGGACTCAACCCGATGGGCGACGGCGTCACCAATGTCGCGCTGGTGGTCTCCGCCAAGGCCGCCGGCGCGGCTCGCGGTGACGCCACGACCTTCTTTCTCGAAGCACTCGAGAAATTTCCTGGGATTCGGGGTCGCATTGCGCGCGAGCGGATCGTGCGCGAGGTGATGGTCACCGGTCCGTTCGACGCAATGTCGCGACGCAGTGTGACCGATGGCGCGCTGCTGGTGGGCGATGCCGCCGACTTCTTCGATCCCTTCACCGGCGAGGGAATCTGTTCCGCGCTCGCCGGGGCCGAGATGGCGGCCGGCGTGCTCGACGAGGGGCTGAGCCACGCGTCACCACTGACAGCGTCACGCCTCGCACCGTATCGCACCCTGCGCCGCCAGCGCTTTCTCGGCAAGTGGATCGTCGAGAGGCTCATCGGCTATTCGATGCTGACGCCGGCACTCTTCGATCGCGCGGTCGCCCGACTCGAGCGCCGCGGCATGGCGGATACACTCATTGGCGTGACCGGCGATTTCATTTCGCCGTGGCGAGTGCTGAATCCGGCGTTTCTCACCCGGATGCTGGTTTAGTCGCGGCGGGACCGGTCGTGCCGCGCTTGCGCGGCACCGGTCTCCGACTCTGAAAGACTCCGCGAGATCCTTCGACTTCGCTCAGGATGACACCGTAGCCCGGACAGGATGACACGGTAAGCATGGACCCATTCGAATTCCGACAACTCTGCGGTCGCTTCGCCACCGGTGTCACCGTCGTGACGGCGCTCGACACGGCCGGTGTGCCGGTGGGGATGACGGCGAACTCGCTGGCCTCGATCTCGCTCGACCCGCCGCTGGTGTCGATCGCGATCGAACTGAGCGCGTCGGTGCACGAGGTGCTCCTGAGCGCGCCACGCTTCGCCATCAACATCCTTGAGTCCCATCAGGAAGCGCTGTCGCGACGCTTCGCGAGTGGCCTGGCCGACCGGTTCGAGGGAGTGGGCTGGCATCGTGGCCCCGATGATCAGGTGCTGCTCGACGGCGCGCTCGCCCACCTCATCTGCGAACGGTGGACCACACTCCCGGCGGGCGATCACACCGTGCTGATCGGCACGGTGGTCGGCGGCAGCGCCGCCGATCACGGCCGGCCACTGCTCTATTATCGCGGCGGCTACGCCGATCTCGAGCCGATGTGATCGGGTGACCGCCACCGTTGTCTCGCAGATCGGCGTCGAGGCGCTCGACGATCCGGCCACCGATCCCCAGCTGGTGGTCCGGATGCTGCGCGATATCGCTCGCGCCAATCGCTGGTTCGGAGGAACGGCAACAGTCCGCGCCGGACTCGATCTGCTGCTCGATGCGAACGACCGGCAGCGAACCCTCTCGCTGTTCGACGTCGGCACCGGCGCCGGCGACCTCCCGCTTGCCGCGGTGCGGTATGCCGCACAGCGCGGGGTGACGTTGCGGCCGCTGGGGCTCGAACGGATTCCCGCGGCGGCACGGCTCGCCTGCAGCGCCGGTGTGCCGACCTTGCTGGGCTGCGCCAGTGCGTTGCCGATCGGCGATCGGAGTGTCGACATCGTGCTGGTCAGTCAGGTGGCGCATCACCTCGATGACGATGCCATCGTCCGACTCTTCGGCGAGTGCAGTCGCGTCGCTCGGCGTGGCGTCATCATCGCTGACCTGAGACCCTCTCGGCTCACGGAGATCGCCTTTCGCACGGTGGGCGGCGTGTTGGCCTTCCACCCTGTCACCGTCACCGACGGCGTGACCTCTCTTCGTCGTGGCTTCACGCCGACTCGACTGCGCCTCCTCACGACCCGCGCGCAGACGCCCCGGCCGACGGTACGGTGGCGTCCCTTCGCACGAATCCTCGCCTGCTGGCGCACCGACCAATGATGCGTATCGTCGATCGACTCCTGGTGCGGGCTACACCCGAACAGGTCTGGCCGCACGCCGTGAATGTGGAGCAGTGGCCGGACATCCTGCCGCACTACCGCTTCGTCACTCGACGCGAGGGCGTGCAGGGCGGCGATGGCGTGGTGGAGATGTCGGCCAATCGTCCCTTCGGACCCATCAACTGGCCCACCTGGTGGCTGTCACAGATGTGGGTCGATGCCGACGCCAGGGAGATCCGATATCGCCACATCGGTGGTATCACCACCGGGATGGACGTCCTCTGGACCATGACCCCGACTGTTGAAGGATGGAGTGACGTGATAATCGTGCATGAATGGTCCGGCCCGCCCTGGTCGTTGTTGCGTGTGCCCGCCGCTGAATTCGTGATTGGCCCGGTCTTCGTGCACGGCATCGCCATGCGCACCCTTGCCGGCGTGGCTCGCGCGGCCGAGCGTGTCCGATGAAGCATCGCGCGGTAATCACCGGTATGGGCCTCGTCACACCGATCGGCATCGGCAAGGAAGCGGTGTGGCAACGACTGCACACGCGGCAATCCGCCGTGACCACCATCTCCCGATTCGACTCGACGCCCTTTCGCTCCCACATCGCGGCCGAGGTCAACGATTTCGATCCGGTGGCGATGCTCTCGGCCAAGCAGGCGCGTCGCACCGATCGTTGCTCGCAGCTCGCCCTCGCGGCGGCCAGGCTCGCCCTCGAGGACGCCAATCTTTCGCTGGCGGGTGAAGCGCCCGACCGCGTTGGTGTAATGATGGGCACGGCACTCGGCGGGATCGGATTCGCCGAGCAAGAGAACACCAAGTACGTGCAGGGCGGTCCTCGCGAGGTCGACCCGTTGCTGGCGCTCACGGTCTTCGGTGGCGCCCTCTCCTGCAACATCGCGATCAGTTACGGCGTCTCGGGCGTCAACTTGACCAACGCGATGAGTTGTGCCTCGGGGACACTCGCAATTGGCGAAGCATTCCGTGCCATCGCCAACGGTCAGGCCGATGTCGTGCTCGCCGGCGGCAGTGAGGCACCACTCTACCCGCTCTGCTACGGCTCGTTCTCGCTGATCCGGGCGATGAGCACGCGCAACGACGACCCGGGTACCGCGTCGCGCCCCTTTGACAGCGGTCGCGATGGTTTCGTGATGGCCGAAGGCGCTTCGATCCTGGTGATCGAATCGCTCGAGCATGCGGTCGCCCGTGGCGCACCGATCTATGCCGAAGTCGCCGGCTTCGGGCTCACCAACGACGCCTTCCACATGACCCAGCCGCGCCCCGATGGACGCGAGGCCGTGCGGGCGATGCGGCTCGCGCTCGCGGAAGCCGACTGTGCGCCGGCCGAGGTGGAGTGGGTCAATGCCCACGGCTCGTCGACCACCCTGAACGACAGCACCGAGGCACGCGCGATCCGCGAGGTCTTCGGCAGTCATACCGACCAGCTGCCCGTCAGCGCCACCAAGGGATGGCATGCCCACGCGCTTGGCGCGAGTGGTGCGATCGAGACGGCCATCGCGGCGCTCTCGATTTCGCGGAGCTGGATCCCGGACACACTCAACTGCGTGGCGCGGGAGCCGGCCGGCGATCTCTGCTTCGTGCCGGTCGGCGGCCTCGCGATCGGGCCTCGAGCGGTCCTCAAGAACTCCTTCGGCTTTGGCGGCAGCAACGCCACGCTCCTGCTCCGCGCGCCGGCGTTGTAGATTGGCGGGGTGCCACCAGAGGTGGCCGACCTTCCCATCCTCGAGCCCAGGGTTCCCGCGATGCCGTCTCTCGCTCGCCGCGCTGTCGCCGAAGTCTACGGCACCTTTGCCCTGATCTTTTTCGGGTGTGGTGCCGTCGTGATGGAATCATTTCCCACTGCACGCTACGGGCTCATCGGCATTGCACTGGTCCACGCGATCGTGCTGTCGGTCGCCATCAGTGCCACGATGGCGATCTCGGGCGGTCACCTGAACCCGGCAGTGAGCATCGGACTCTGGGCCACCGGTCGACTCAAGGCACAGGACACCTTCGTCTACGTGCTTGCGCAGCTCGCGGGGGCGCTGCTCGGCGCGCTCACGCTCAAGCTGGTGGTACCGGGGGGCGTGGCGAAGTTCGTGCTCTATGGCACACCGACCATCTACTCGGGACTCAGCTTTACCACCGCCATCGTGATCGAGGCGATCCTCACCTTCTTCCTGATGTCGGCAGTGATGGGGACGGCGGTATCGACTGCGGCGCCGAAGATCGGCGGCTTCGGAATCGGCCTCACGCTCTTCTTCGCCATCATGGTGGGTGGTCCGTTCACCGGCGCGGCGCTCAACCCCGCGCGCGCGTTCGGTCCCGCCGTGATCAGCGGCAACCTCGACTCCCTCGGCGCCTACTTCATCGGGCCGATCGTCGGTGCGTTGCTGGCCGCGTTCCTGTGGGATAGGGTTTTGCTGCGGGAAGCGAAGAGCTAAGGCGAGAAGCGAGAAGCGAGAAGCGAGAAGCGGCGAGTATCGCTGTCGCCCTGAACGAAGTGAAGGGCCTTCAGAATTTCCGTACGAGAGACGCTTGGCGTCACGTTGCGGTGAGTCTGGAGGCCCTTCGCGTTGCTCAGGGCGACTTGGTGTTTTTCGCTTCTCGCTTCTCGCTTCTCGCGTCTCGCTTCTCGGGTTCTCGTCTACCGCTTCGACCTTCGCACCAGCGAAATCGCATACCCGATCACGATCGTCGCCGCGACGATATACGCCGCGATCGCGTAGCTGCCATTATCCGGCATCGCTGAGTTCCTCCGCGACGCGCCGCGCGCCGATGCCGTAGCGGGTCATGACGAATCCCAGATACATCACCGTGAAGACGCCGAACGAGGTCAGGAAGGTGCGCAGCATTTCCCAGGGCAGTGATGGCTTGTCGGTCTTGACCACCACGGGTTGTGGATGGGTGGTGTTGAACAGATAGACCGTGATGTGGATGAACGGCACCAGCAGCATCCCCATGATCGCCACCACCGCAGCGTAGCGCGCCCGCTCGGCGGGGTCACGGACGGCGGAGCGCAGGGCGAAGTAGGAGCAGAAGAGCAGGAATTCGATCAGCGAAAAGGTCAGCCGCGCGTCCCAGGTCCACCACGCACCCCAGATCGGCTTGGCCCAGATCGGTCCGGTCGTGAGCAATACCAGCGCAAAGGCGAGTCCCACCTCGGCCGACGCCTCGGCGAAGGTGTCGAAGCGCTCGTCTTTGAGCAGCAGGTACAGTAGCGACGCCACCCCGGCGAAGACGAACGCCATTTCCGAGGCGTAGGCGGCGGGCGGATGGATGTAGAAGATCTTCTGGGCCAGCCCCTGAAAACGTTCAACCGGCGTGAACCGCCAGGCCATCAGGTAGACACCCGCGAACCCGAGGAGTCCGATGAGCGCAATGATGCGACCGCGACGGATGTGGTTCTCGGCATTTTCCAGGGCAGTCGTCATTCGTCCACCACCACCGGGAAGAGCAGGTTGGCGAGCACGAGAAAGGCGAGATCGTAGAGTGTCAGCAATCTAAGCCATCCCCAGAGCTCGCCCATCGGACGATTCGCGAGGAGGCGCAGGGTGGCCTCGCTCGCGGCGAACACCGGCGGGATCATGAACGGCAGCAGTAGCACCGGGAGGAGCAGCTCGGCGAAGCGCGTGCGCACCGCCATCGCCGAGAAGAGCGTCCCGACGGCCGTGAAGCCGATCGCGGCGAGGACGGCCACTCCGGCCACCGCGAGGAGCGAGAGGGTCGGCGTCACATTGAAGAAGAGGATCCAGAGCGGAAAGGCGATCGCCTGGACCGCGAGCACGAAGGTGAGGTTCGCGAGCCACTTCCCCCAGAAGATCGCCTGACGCGGCACCGGGGCCAGCAGAATTCCTTCGAGCGCCGCGTGCTCGCGCTCGAGCAGGAAGGCGCGATTGAGCGCGACGAGTGCCGAGAGCGCCAGCGTCACCCACAATACGCTGGGCGCCACGTCACCGAGCGAGAGGGTTGCCGGGTCGCGCGCAAACACGAAAATCAGCAGCACCAGAATCGCGAACAGCGTCGCGGTGAGGAGCGCGGTCTTGTGGCGCCATTCGATGCGGAGATCCTTGGCCGCGATAGCCCGGGTGGCGCGCCAGAGACTCACGCTGCCACCGCCCGGGCGTAGCTGACCCGGAATTCCTCGAGCGAGTCAGGCCGCGGAATATCCAGCACCACCTTGCCCGCCACGAGGACGACGACGCGTGTGGCCGGAAGCCATGCCTCGCCGGGCTCGTGGGTCACGCAGATGACGCCACGACCGGCACTCCGTTCGGCGGCGATGCGGTGGCGGAGGTCGTTGGCCGAGGCGGCGTCGAGGCCGGTGAAGGGCTCATCAAGCAGCAGGAGCGGCGGCTGGTGGATGGTCGCTCTCGCGATGGAGAGTCGCTGGAGCATCCCTCGCGAGAAACCGCCAACCGTGGTGTCGGCGCCTCGGGTCAGCCCCACCCCATCGAGGGCGTCCTGGACCCGGTGCTCGATCCCGTCGAGTCCGTACAACGCCGCCGCGAAACGCAGATTCTCCCGCGCCGTGAGGTCGTCATAGACGAAGGCCTGGTGGGACAGGAAGCCCAGCTGCGCGCGCGCCGCGGGATCGGCGTGGACGTCGCGACCGGCCACGCGGACCGAGCCGCGAAGCGGCCGAGCGAGTCCGGCGATGCAGCGCAGCAGGGTGCTCTTCCCCGCGCCGTTCGGACCGAGCAGCAACACGACCTCGCCAGCCTCGATCTCGAGTGACACCTTCGCCAACGCCACGATCCGCCCGAAGCGTCGCTCGACGCCGCGAACGGCCACCAGCGGCAATACGTCCGGAGTCATCGCGACAGCAGGGTTGTGAGCATCGCGGGAAGATACGGCGAGACGGGCGCAGGGGAGAGGGGCGACGGACCGGACGAGCGGGAAAGCCGCGCGGGACGCGGCTTCAACAGCGGCGAATCAGCGCCCGCTGGGTGCGAAGACGAAGAGGTCGTCGAGCTTGGTGAGGACCAGGAGGAATTCCAGTTCGGCGCCGACGCCACGCAGGACCACATCCTGACGACGGTCAGCGGCGTGCCGCTGGACCATGACCAGAGCGCCGAGCCCCGACGAGTCGACCTCGCGGGTATCGCCGAGGTCGACCACGAGCTGGCCGGCGCCTTCAGTCATCTCATCGAGCAGGGCATTGGCAGACACGCGAAATGCTTCGCGGGTCGCCAGACCCAGGCTCTCGGGAGCTTGCAGCACCCGCATCGGCGGTTGCGCGGTGGTCACGGTCAAAGGGCCTCCAGCCCGGAAATTCGTCGGGGGCTAGAATCAGCAAGGGCCTTGCCACCGCCCTTCCACCGCCACTCGTCAAGGAATTGGTCGGCCGGAGTGTGGCGCGACAGCCGCAGTAGATTGAGAGAATCTCCTTCCGGATTCCCGGCACCGATGACCGATCAGCTCGATACCCTGCTCAGTGAGGAGCGTCGTTTTCCGCCCCCGGCCGACTTTGTGGCCCGGGCGCTGGCGACCCCCGCCCTCTACCAGGCAGCCGCCGCCGACCGGCTCGGTTTCTGGGCCGAACAGGCCCGGGCGCTGGAATGGTCGCGACCCTGGGATTCGGTGCTCGAATGGACTCCGCCGCACGCGAAGTGGTTCTCCGGCGGGCAGCTCAACGTCTCGGTGAATTGCCTCGATCGCCACGTCCGGAGCGGGAAACGGAATCAGGCGGCGCTCCTCTGGGAGGGTGAACCGGGAGACCGGCGGGTGCTCACCTACTGGGAGCTATCTCGCGAGGTCGGCCGCGCTGCGAACGCCCTCAAGGCCCTCGGCGTCGCCCGGGGCGACCGGGTCGCGATCTACCTGCCGATGATCCCCGAGGCCGCCATTGCGATGCTTGCCTGCGCGCGAATCGGTGCGATCCACTCCGTCGTGTTCGGGGGGTTCTCGGCCGAGTCGCTGCGTGATCGCATCAACGATGCGGAAGCGGTGTGCTGCATCACTGCCGACGGCGGTTACCGTCGCGGTTCCGTGGTGCCGCTCAAGCGTTTCGCCGATGAAGCCCTCGCGGAATGCCCGACCATTCGCTCCTGCCTCGTGGTCCATCGTGGGGCCGGCATCGATGTCACCCACTCCCCGATGACCGAGGGACGCGATCACTGGTGGCATCGCGCGCTCGAGGCGCAGTCGGCGGATTGCGCCCCCGAGGCAATGGAGGCCGAGGATCTCCTGTTCATCCTCTACACTTCGGGCACCACCGGCAAACCGAAGGGGATCGTGCACAGCACCGGCGGCTACCTCACGCAGGCCGCTGCCACCACCAAGTACGTCTTCGACCTGCAAGGCGACGATGTGTTCTGGTGTACCGCCGACATCGGCTGGGTCACCGGCCACTCGTATGTGGTCTACGGCCCTCTCGCGAATGGCGCCACGATCGTGATGTATGAGGGAGCGCCCGACTGGCCCGAGCGCGATCGCTTCTGGGATATCTGCGAGCGATATGGCGTCACCGTGTTCTACACGGCACCCACCGCGATTCGCGCCTTCATGAAGTGGGGCACTTCGCACCCCGCGAAGCACGATCTGTCGCGCCTTCGCCTCCTCGGCACCGTGGGCGAGCCGATCAACCCCGAGGCGTGGATCTGGTATCACGAACAGATTGGCGGGAAGCGCTGCCCGATCGTCGATACCTGGTGGCAGACCGAGACCGGCGGGATCATGATGACGCCACTCCCCGGCGTGGTCACCACCAAGCCCGGCTCGGCCACAATTCCCTTCCCCGGAATGGAGATCGAACTCGTCGACGTCACCGGCAAGCCGGTGGCCGAGGGCGGCGGCTTCCTCACCATCAAGTCACCGTGGCCGGGGATGCTCCGGACCATCTATCGCGACGACGCCCGCTATCAGGAGACCTACTGGAGCCGCTTCCCCGGTCGTTACTTCGCGGGCGACGGCGCCAAGGTCGATGCCGATGGCTACTGGTGGATCCTTGGCCGGGTCGATGACGTGCTCAACGTGGCCGGGCATCGGATCGGGACGATGGAGGTCGAGAGCGCCCTGGTCGATCACCCCTACGT
>JBDSMX010000151.1:0-3194 GCA_039915645.1 Gemmatimonadales bacterium
CGACACAGTACTGGCCCGGCGTGTCGGCGATCGGCCGCAAGCTGCGCCTCGACCGCGATGGCAAGTGGGCGACCATTGTCGGTGTGGTCGGCAATGGCAAGTACATGTTCGTGAACGAGCCGAGCAAGCCGTTTCTCTACCTTGCGAGTAGCCAGCGATTCCGCTCGCAGATGACGCTCGAATTGTACGCTCCCGGCAATGAAGCTTCCGCGATGCAGGCGATTCGGACGCTGGTGCATAACCTCGATCCCGACATGCCGGTCGCCGATATTCGCACCATGCCGACGCACCTGCGTGGCGGCATCGCCTTCCTCTTCCCGCGGATCGCGATGATGGTCGCGGTTGCGATCGGCCTGCTCGGACTGATCCAGGCAGTGGTCGGCCTCTATGGTGTGGTGGCGTTCGGTGTCGCCGAACGGACCCGCGAGATCGGTATCCGGATCGCGATCGGGGCGCGACCGGGCGAAGTGGTGCGCACGGTGATGCGCGACGGCATCGTGCTCACGGGGGTGGGGATGCTCATCGGTGTCGTCGCCGCCCTCGGCGTCGCCCAGTTGATGCGCGCGATTCTGGTTGGCGTCGGCGCGACCGATCCGGTCGCCTATCTCGCGGCGGCGATCCTGCTCGTTGTCGTCACGATGCTTGCGGCCTGGCTTCCCGCGCGAAAGGCCTCGCGGACGGATCCGGTGGTGGCGCTGCGGGAGGGGTAGCGCGGGGGGGGGCCGCGCAGATCCCCGCCGTCACATCGAAGCCCGCCGCCTCACGCCGGCGCCCGCTCGCGTCGCGCGCTGCGCGACGCGGATCCAACCCCCAATCGACGCATCGATCCGCCTTGAGCTCTGCGCCGCGCGCGGGCGCGGCGCCTACCGCAGCGCCGATCCCCGCCGCCACCCCGAAGCCCGCCGCCTCACGCCCGCGCCCGCTCGCGCCGCGCGTCGCGCGGCGCAGATCCAACCGCCGCGCCCACACCTCCCGCCCCACGCCAACGCCCCGCTCGCGCCGCGCCTCGCGCGGCGCAGATCCCCGCCGCGTTCGAAGCTCCCCGTGAAGCAGCGAAAGCCGTTTTTCCTGAAGGAATGCCACCCCGCATGCGCCTCACCTCGCACGACTACTCCGCGCCCGGCTGGTACTTCGTTACCACCGTGACTGCCGGCCGGCGGAAGCTCTTCGGCTCGGTCACAAGTGCGGGTGTCGACCATTCGCCAATGGGGCGGCTCGTGCTCGACGAATGGGAATCCACGCTTGGCGTCAAGAAATGGATCTCGTGCGCCGGGCTGGTGCTGATGCCGGACCATTTCCACGCCCTCGTGGGATGGGACGCTGTACCTGGCAATCGTGACCCGAGCCTCAGTTCGTTGATGTCGAACTTCAAGGGACACTCCACCAAGCGTTTGCGGCAATGCGGTTTGCTGCGCTCGTGGGATGGGGTATGGGCACGTGGGTACTGGGATCACGTCATTCGAGACCGACGACACTTCGATGCTGTTCAGCGATACATCGAGGCCAATCCTGCGCGGGCCTGGGAAAAGGCGCGGCGGTGACCTGTGCGCGTGGGTGGGCTTCGATCGTTCGGGGAGATCTGCGCCGCGCACGGCGCGGCGCTAGCGGGGCCCGGCGTGCGTGGGCGGGGGTCGGGGTGACGGCGGAGATCTGCGCCGCGCACGGCGCGGCGCTAGCGGATCTCCCCGATCAGCCGAGCCGACCGCTCCGCCGCACCGCGCTCCGCTTCGAGCGCAGCACGCGCGGCCGCGCCATCGCGAGCGCACCGCTCGGGCGAGTCGAGCCACGCACGCCATTGCGCCACCAGCGCCGCCACGGCACCCTCGCGAGGGAGGCGCACAAGTCCACCCGCACGGGCCAGCAACTCCGCGTCTCGTGATCCACGATCGTTCGGCCCGATGATCACCGGTCGACTCCAGGCGGCCGGCTCCAGCACCGAGTGGATCCCCGTTCCGCCAAAGCCACCGCCGACATACGCCATCGCTCCCGCAGCATAGAGCTGCGACAGCATGCCGACGCGATCGATCACGAGGATCTCCGGGTCGTCGCCCTCTTCGCGCGAGGCGAGTGGCACCGGCGGCCGCACCGCGTGCGGGACAAAGGCCGCCTCGATCCGGAGCAGGTGCGACAACGTTGGCTGATGTGGTATCAGCATCAGGCGGGCATCGGGATGCGTCTGCTGCACTTCACCGAATGCGTGCATCACCACCCGTTCATCATCGGGCCAGGTGCTCCCCGCAATCATCAGTCGCGCCGGATCACCCAGCATCACCGGCGGTGCGGCATCCGCTGCGGCATCAACCACTTCGAGCACCGAATCAACCCGCGGGTCACCAGTGACAGTGATCCGCGAGCGATCGGCACCGAGGAGAGTGAGTCGATCAGCATCTTCGGCGGAGATCGCGCCGATGGCATCGAGCGCTTGATAACCCGGGAGGCCAAGATCACGCCCGGGCCAGCGCAACCGGCCGCTATCGCGGTTCACTGTGCCGGCCACCATCACGACGCGCGTACCCATCGCGTGGGCCTGCGTCGCGAGCTCAGGCCAAAGATCGAGCTTGGTGAAGACGAGCAGATTCGGTTTCGCCGCGCGCAACGCACGGGCAACGTCGGCTGCGCGATCGTAAGGGAGGTAGCCGGCCCAGTCGGCATCAATCGTGGCAGCGAGCGCGGCGGCCGACGGGGAGAAGTGGGTGTAGATGATCTGCGCATCGGGATGCGCGGCGCGCCAGGCCTGCAACACTGCACGAGCCTGCAGCCCCTCGCCGACCGATGGCGCGTGGAACCAGGCCAGCGGTCGGTTCTGGTCGCGATGCGCGCTGGCCCACTGCTCGATGGCGGCGGGTGCGGCAAGCCGGGCGAGATGGGCCGCGCGCTTCCGCTCGCCACGCAACGCGAGCGGCAACAGCGGCACGGCCATATTGGTCAGGGCGTGATAAAGCGGAGAGGTCTGGGACACTGGGGAACGATGCCGGGGCAGGGGGCCGGGTGCAAGTCGGCGCATCGCCCCCTCGCTGCGCTCAGGGTGACAATTGCGGTTTCCCTTCTCCCTTCTCCCGTCTCCCCAGTAACTTTCTGTCATGGCCAGTCCCTATCTCAAAGACAGCCGCGCCCCGCGCTACTCTCTCCTCTTCGCGTTGCCGCTGTTGCTGGCCTACGAGGCCTCGGCCTGGTTTCTCTCCGATCCGTCCGGT
>JBDSMX010000260.1:0-8327 GCA_039915645.1 Gemmatimonadales bacterium
CGAACTCATCGCCGCCGAGTCGCGCGGCCATTTCCATCTCGCGAACCGAGGTCCGCAGGCGCAAGGCGACTTCCCGCAGCAGGAGGTCGCCTGCGTCGTGCCCGTGGACATCATTGATGGTCTTGAAATTGTCGACGTCGATGAAGAGCACGCCGCCGTACTCTCCGAGCCGGCGGCTCGCGACCAGCCGCTCGGCAATCCGCTGCATGATCCGCCGCCGATTGGGAAGCTGGGTCAGGGGGTCAATGCCTGAAAGGCTCTCGAGTTCCTGCTCATTGTGGTAGGTCGCGAATTCGCCGAGCCATGCCACAAAGAGGACCGTGAAGATCATCGTTCCGACGTAGATCGCCTTGAAGAGCGCGACGGTGCGATGCGGGAGGTCGTAGAGGGAAGGGTCCGGGTCCACCCCAATCCAGGCACACCAGGCGAAGGCGCCGAAATTGAGGAGAACCAGGAGCGCCGTGCTGACTCGGTCCCGGAGTGGAAAGATCACCACGGCGATCATGGCGATCGCAATGAAGACGAAGTGCAGGTTGAGGTAGCTGCCACTGACAATCGCCACCGTGGCGCTGACCATGCCGGTCAGGGTCAGCGCGATCACCCAGCGCGCCAGCGTGTAGTGCCCGCGGCGGTTGAGGTAGGGTGTTGTGATTGCCGCCGCGAACGCCGGGAGGTGGATGGCGATTGAGGCGACGAGCGCCGCGTTGCCGGTTGCGACGTAGGCGATGTCGAAGCCCAGCATGAACAGCACTCCGAGCAACGCGACCGTGTTGACGTACAGGATCTTGCGACGGAGGGAAAAGCTCTGCGTCCGGTCGGCACCCCAGTAGAGCCAGGCCAGCAAACGATATCCCAACATGTGCACATCGTTCCGGGGTAGTGGTGTAAAGAATCTACACGGCTGCCTCGTCGTTGTGCGTCTGTTGGGCCGACCCCTCGTCCCCCGGGAAATCGCCGACAGGCCCCCCGCACGCCGAGACCTGCCATGCTTCCTGCGCTCACCGACACCGACCCGATGGACGCACTCAAGGCCCGCCTCAAGACGATGTGGGAATCGGGTGACTACAGTCATTTCGCCAAGTACATGGAACCGGGAGCCGGGGAGTTTCTCGAGCGACTCGGTATTGCCCCCGGGACCCGCGTGCTCGATGTCGCGTGTGGGGCGGGGCAGTTCGCCATTGCGGCTGCGCGAGGTGGTGCCGACGTCACCGGGATCGATCTCGCGTCGAACCTGATCGCGCGCGCACAGAGCCACGCCTCGTCGACCGGGCTGGCAGTACGGTTCGATGAGGGGGACGCCGAGCAGCTGCCGTACGACGACGGCGAGTTCGATCTGGTGGTGAGCCTGATTGGCGCCATCTTCGCACCGCAACCGGATCGGGTCGCCGCCGAGCTGCTTCGTGTTTGCCGCGCGGGCGGCCAGATCGTCATGGCCAACTGGACGCCCGAGGGGCACATCGGCCAGATGTTCCGGATCCTTGGTGCCTACCTGCCACTCTCGCCGTTGATGCCCTCCCCGATGAAATGGGGCGACGAGCCGACTCTGCGCTGGCGCCTCGGTCGGGGTACGGCGTCGCTCAAGGTGACGCGGCGGATGTATCCGATGCATTTCCCGTTTCCGCCGAATGAAGTGGTGGAGTTCTTCCGCGAGAATTACGGGCCGGTGAACCGTGCCTTCGTTTCGCTCGACAGCATCGATCAGCAGGACCTGCGCTACGATCTCGAGGAGCTCTGGACGCGCCACAATCGCGCCAGCGACGGGACTACCGAGGTCCAGGCCGAGTACCTCGAAGTCGTGGCCGTGCAAGGGTAGTGCTCGATCTCACGGAGTTCGACGCGTGGTGGGCGAGGTGGTATCCCGCGGCGGAGCCGATCGCGTGGTCGCTGCGTGAGGCATATCCGGATCGATGGCTCAGGTTGCACTCGCTGCCGGAATCGAAGCGCTATCCTGAAACCAGTGCCGAGGTATCGGAAGTGCTCTTCAGGTATGACGCACTGGCCACTCGAGTTCTCGGGCGAGGTGCACCCTGCCTGATGCTCGGATACGACTGGGGTGTTAACGATCTCAAGGCGGCCGGCAACGAAATCGCCCAGCTGGGCGAGGCACGCGACACTCGGCTCACGGTGCTTCCGGCCGACGAGTATCGAGAGTCGCCGCTCGCCGTGTTCGGCACCGAGGTGGTGTGGCACCCGGGCGAGTTCGATACTCTGCTGCTGGCAATCGCCGATGATCGCGCCACGTCGCTCTGGGTCGCGATCGAGAGCGGCGCCGTCTTTGCGCCCTACGACGGCGGCGTCGACCTCATCCATCCGACGACCCTTGAGCGGGACTTCCATCGGCTCCACTTTGCGTCGTGGCGATCGACACGCGACGATGGGCTCTAGTCTCGGCCTCCCTTCTCCCTTCTCCCTTCTCCCTTCTCCTCTCGGCCCATCCATTGCAGATTGAGACATGTCCCCTCCCCGGAGTCGCTCCCAATGCTGAGTTTGGTCGTCTGGGCCATGCTGACAGGAATGATTACCGGCGGCGTGTGGGTGGCGATCGTGCTCAAGCAGCACCAGAAGAAATTCGAGCGATTCCAGCCCCAATTGCTCAGCCGGATGGAAGAGCGGCTGGAGATGCTCGAGAGTGTGGAAGGACGGCTCGCCGAAATGGAAGAGCGCCTCGACTTCACCGAGCGCGTGCTGAAGTCTGACCCGGAGCCGCCACGATGACCCATCGCTTCCTCCTGAACTTCACGCCGACGGGGATGATCCCGACCAAGGCGATGACGCCACACGTTCCCATCCTCCCGCACGAGATCGTGACGCAGGTCGATGAAGCGGTGGCGCTCGGTGCGAACATGGCGCACCTCCACGCTCGCGATGCCGCCACGGGGAAGCCGACTTACCAGAAGGAGATCTACGCGGAGATCGTTCGCGGTGTGCGGGAACGGCACCCTGATCTCGTGATCTGCCTGTCGACCAGCGGGCGTGATTTTCCGGGCTTCAACGAGCGCTCCGAATGCCTCGACCTCACCGGTGATCTGCGCCCGGATATGGGATCGCTGACGCTGAGCTCACTCAATTTCAATGCTCAGGCCAGCATGAATTCGCCTGACATGATCCAGTCGCTCGCGAAAAAGATGCAAGACAACGGCATCAAGCCGGAACTCGAAGTGTTCGACCTCGGGATGATCAACTACGCCCACTATCTGATCAAGAAGGGCCTGATCACGCCGCCGTACTATTTCAACCTGATTCTCGGCAACATCGCTTGTGCCCAGGCAAACCTCCTGTCGCTCGGCTTGATGATCAAGGAACTCCCCGCCGATTCCTTCTGGAGTGTTGGCGGGATTGGCGATGCCCAGTTGCGGATGAACGCCATCGGCATCATCGATGGTGGCGGGGTACGCGTCGGGCTCGAGGACAACATCTACCTCGATGAAGAGCGGACCAAACTCGCCACCAACACCCAGCTGGTCCGGCGAGTCATCGACATCGCGAACGTGATGGGGCGTACCCCGTACACGCACGGCGAGGCGAGGGCCGTGCTGGGGCTGACTTAGAGTGGCCTCGCGCATCGGGCAATTGCTTCGGACCGGTCGTGAGCAGGGGCTCACAGTCACGCTGCGCCACCTGCGTCGCAAGGCGGGGATGCGACTCGAATGGTTCTACTGGGTGCGGGAGATGCTCCCGGAGGAGATTCCGGAAGCGTACCGTCGCCTCCCTGACGGCTTCGAGTGCGTGCCACTCGGCGACGCGGATTTCGAGACTCTGGGCCGCTGGCAAGAGCACGGCGAGAACGCCTCACCGGAGCTGATGCGTGAACGTTCGCGACAGGGATATACCTGTCTCGGGATTCGTCGGGGCGGCGAAGTCATTGCCTTTTGCTGGTTCGCGCTCGATCGTACCCAGTCGGCGCTCCATCCGATGGTCATGGCGCCCAACGAGGCGTATCTCTTCAACGCCTACGTGCTGCCGAGCGAGCGTGGGAAGAATCTCGCGGCGATCATGCGCTACCAGTGCTACGTGGTGCTGCGCGATCTGGGCCGAGATACGCTCTACAGCATCACCCTCAAGGACAACCTCGCGTCATGGCGGTTCAAGCAGAAACTCGGCGCGCAGAAATTGTTCTATGCCGTCTACTTCTGCCCATTCCGCGGCGTCGAGTTCCGGAAGATCCTGAAACGGTATCCCGCCACCGCGTCTTGATCTGCACCGCAATCGACCGATACGTGCAGGGAGCAAGTTGGCAATCGTCACCATTTTTCTGGACCGATACTGTGCAGTACCCTCCGACAGGAGCAGTGCCCCATGCCGATCTGGAAGGAACAGACCCCTACACGCAAGGAGCCGACCCCGATGCCACCCGAAGCCGCACCGGCCCGCCCCCTGACCGCCACTGCTGACCCGATGATGCCACCGTCGGCGCCGATGCGGCCGGTCGCGCGCGAGGCGAAGGAATCGATCATTGCCGCAGACATCACGATCGAAGGGAAGATCGAGGGTTCCGGTCACGTCAGAATCGCGGGCAAGTTCAAGGGCGATGTGAACGTGCAGGGCAACGTCACGATCGAACACGGCGCCAAGCTCACCGGTGGTGTTCGGGCCAACACCGTGATCATCGCCGGCGAACTCGAGGGCAACATCGAAGCGGCCTCGCGAGTGGAGCTGGTCGAGAGCGGTGTCCTCAACGGCGACCTCAAGGCAGGCTCGCTCACCGTGGCTGCCGGTTCGCGGATGCGCGGGCAGGTGGAGTTCGGCTGGGATGAGAAGGGCGCTCCCGCCCGATGAGCACCGCGCGCCCGGGCGCACCGGGTGCCACGCGCACCTGTCCCCATTGCCGGGCCACCATTCTCGAAAGCGCGGCGGTCTGTCCGGCGTGCAAACACCATCTCCGCTTTGACCCTCAGGCTGCGGCACGAAGTGCTGCAGCCGCGAAGGAGAGTCCATTCCGGGTCGAAGGAACGATCACCCATCCGGCAGGGAGTGCTCCGGTGGAGTATTCGGTGGTCATCTCGATCACCAACGACCGGGGCGAAGAGATCGCGCGTCAAGTCGTCGGGGTCGGTGCCCTGCATGCGCTGGAGAAACGGACCTTTACCCTCGCGGTCGAGGTCTTCGGCACCGGCTCCTGAGCTCCTAGCGTGCCACCACCAGGTCGCGTTCGGCCGGGTGTCGCTTGAGCCAGGTCTGCACAAACGGGCAGCTGGGGATCACCTTGAGGCTGGCCCCGCGAGCGTAGTCGAAGGCGGCCTGGGCGAGCTGGTCGGCGACGCCCTGCCCGCGGAGCCCCGGATCGACCTCAGTATGCCAGTATTCGAGGACGCCGGGGCCGGCCTCGCGGTAGAGCAGCTTCCCCTCGCCCTCGGGGCGCACCACGTGGAAGCGATGCAATGCTGCTTCATGAATGACTTCGGCCAACGTCGCCCCCGGTTGCGGTCCTCCCAACCATAATCATCCCGAAACCTTGCCCCTTCTCGTTCCGGGGCGATAGGATGCCTGCTGAGCATGCCGCAGCCCTTCTCCGGTGGTCAGCCGATGCCGTTCGAAATCGTTCGTGAAGCCAATCTGATTCGCGCCACCTTTGTCGGTATTGTCACCAACGAGGACCTCCTGCAGATCGGACGGGCCGCCGCGGAGACCGAGGACAGTTATTCCCGGATCCCCCCACGAGTGGTCGACCTCAGTCAGAGCGAAGGCCTCAACCTCTCCTTTCAGGGGATTCTTGGGCTTGCCCAGGCACGACGCTCACGCACCTTCGGGAATCCCTTCAGGTCGGCGCTGGTGGCCTCCAATGATGCCCAGCTCGGCTTCGCCAGAATGTTCCAGACGCTGATGGACCATCCGCAGGTCACCATCCGGATCTTCGGAGATCTGGCTGGGGCCGAGGCCTGGCTCGCCGAGTAGCGCGGCGCCCCTCCGGTCCTGTTCCGGCGCCCGAACCCTTTTGGGGAAGCCGGTGTCCAACCCCTCCAGAGCATGCTCACTCCCGTGATGGCGCCCAGTCTGCAGGTGGGCGACGACGAACGGTCGGTTATCGCCCGTGTGATCGGGGGCGACCGCGCCGCGGCCCGCGCCCTCTATGACGCGCACGCCACGCGTGTCCACTGGCTCGCCTACCGGATCTGCCGGGATCGCGATCTTGCGGCGGATCTGACCCAGGACGTCTTCGTCCAGGTCTTCCGGAAGCTGGAAAGTTTCCGGGGCGAGTCGGCCTTCAGCACCTGGCTCCATCGGGTGACGGTGACCACCTGTCTCAACACGCTGCGCAAGGTCAATCGGCAGCGGTCACGGGAAGCGGAGCTCGACGACACGGTGCAGCAGATGCCTGCTCAGGTCGAAGGACTCGGACATGATGTCCGCGAGGCGCTCGCCAGGGCGATCGATGCCCTGCCGGAATCGCTCCGAGTGGCGCTGGTGATGCATGCGATCGAGGGCTTCACGCACACCGAGATCGGGGCGACCCTCGGCATCGCGGAAGGCACCAGCAAGCGAAGAGTGTTTGATGCACGGGCCAGGCTGCGGGAAGCGCTGGCAGATCACCAGGAGGAGTTGTGACGATGGACGAACGACGGCTCGACGAATTGCTGGCAGAAGCGACCCGCACCTATCGGGTGCCGCCAGCACCACCTCTGGACGAGATCTGGCGACGGGTCGAGGCCGAAGCGTTCGTGGACGCTCCGGTACGTTCGATCCGGAGTGCCAAGGGTTGGCGCAGCACTCAGTGGCTCGGTTTCAGTGGAGCGATCGCCGCCGCCCTCCTGGTTGGTGTCTTCATCGGCCGGCGAAGTGCGCCGACTCCAGCGGCATCCCAGTTCGCGGTCTCGAATCCGGCGGCGTCAGCCACGCCGAGCGTGCCATCGACCGATCCGTATCAACGTGCTACAGATGAATTGCTGGGCCGTTCGGCGGTGTTGCTCGCGTCATTGCCGCAGGATGGCGGGCATTCGGACGCCGATCTCCGGTTTGCCGAACAGGGCTCCCAGTTGCTGACCACGACACGGCTGCTGCTCGACTCGCCGGTGGGTGGGGAAGCCAGGATGCGCACTCTGCTCGAAGATCTCGAACTCGTCCTGGTCCAGGTGGCGCGCATTCGCACGCAGCACCACCAGGATGACCTGCTGCTGATTCATGACGCTCTCGATCAAAACGATATCGTGCCGCGGATCCGTTCTGCCGTGGCGCGCAACGCTCAGCGCTTCAACTAGAGGAATCGACGATGCATCGCTCCCTGTACTCGCTGTCGTTGCTGCTGGCGACCGCCCTCACCGCCCAGACGCCGGTGACCCGTCCGGCCGAGCCGGTGCGACCGGCGACAGCGCCCCGGGTCGCCACGGTCATCAGCACCGAGCCGTTCTCGGTCCGCTATGAGCTCGATCACGCCATCGCCTTGTCGAGTGACGGCTTCTCCTCGCTCGACGGCTTGCGGAGCTACGCGTATTCCAACAGCTACAGCAATGCCATTTCCTATGCGGATGCGGTGTACTCGTACAACAACTTCGCGCCGATTTCCTACAGCTACTCGCTCGACTCCTTCCGTGACTCGCCGCGCGCTTCGTGGGCGCCGGATGATCCGGCAGACTCCCTCTACCGGACGGCGCGCGAGCAGCTGAATCGCGGTGACTACCGTCGCGCGGCGACTTCCTTCGCCGACATCACCCGGAAGTTCCCGTCGTCGGTCTATGCAGTTGATGCGCCGTACTACCAGGCGTTCGCACTCTACCGGATCGGTGGGACACCGGAACTGCAGGAGGCGCTCACGGTGCTCGCGAGCT
Source organism: Gemmatimonadales bacterium (assembly GCA_039915645.1). Lineage (GTDB taxonomy): Bacteria > Gemmatimonadota > Gemmatimonadetes > Gemmatimonadales > GWC2-71-9 > Palsa-1233. Next base: position 7,761 of record JBDSMX010000260.1, read on the forward strand.
ATCAGGCGCAGGACGCTCCGCGCAAGGTCGTGAGCAGCTCGAGCAGCAATGGCATGGGTCCGGCGACCAACGTCAACTGGCGCTCCTCCACCTCGCGTGGGGACGCCGACGCGCTGGCCGCACGTATCGCCGGAGTCCTCCAGACTCGCGGTATGGGTGACAATGCCGCCGTCAAGCGGGCACTCAGTGCGCGCGGCGATACCTGTGACCGCGAAGAGCAGTCGGTCCGGGCCGAGGCGTTGAATGCCTTGATGCAAAGCGACCCGGCTGCGGCGCAGCAGATGGCCACCAAGATCCTCGGTCGTCGTGACGAGTGCTCGGTGCCGATCCGTCGGTCGGCGCTCTTCCTCGTCGGCAACCAGAAGGACGAGTCCGCGACCGCCGCGATTGTCGGCGTGGCACGCAACGACCCGTCGATGGACATGCGCACCGAGGCCGTAACCTGGCTCGGCCGGCTTCCCGGCGACGCGGCACTCAGCGCGCTCGAAGAGATGGTGCGGAGCGATACCGGAAGGATTCAGCGCGTCGCGGCGAGTGTGCTTGCCTCGAGTTCGAATCCACGCGCCC
>JBDSMX010000020.1:0-3191 GCA_039915645.1 Gemmatimonadales bacterium
CCGCCACAGAATCTCGGCGCGGTGCTGGTGCAGGCCACCGGTGCGGAGGGTCATCTCGCAGCGCTGGCGCAGCGTGGCAAGGAGCTGGGCTTCAATCTCGCCGGCACGGCGCTCTGGAAGGGGAGTCAGTTCATTCCCACGTCCACCGAAGAAGCGCTCTATGCGGCACTCGGGTTGCCGTGGATCCCGCCCGAGTTGCGTGAGAGCGGCGCTGAACTCGCGCTACCGGTGCCGGCGCTGCTCACGCGCGCGGATCTGCGCGGTTTTCTCCATTGCCACACCACTTATTCCGACGGCAGCAACACCGCAGCGGAACTCGCCGCCGCCTGCCGGGCCGAAGGGTATCAATACGTCGGCATCACCGATCACTCGCGTGCCGCGGCATACGCCGGGGGCATGACGCCAGATGATCTGCGTCGGCAATGGGGCGAAATCGATGCCCTCAACGCGACCGATCCCGGGATCCGTGTCCTCAAGGGAATCGAGAGTGACATTCTCGTCGACGGCCTGCTCGATTATCCCGACGACATTCTGGCCGGATTCGACTTCATCATCGCATCGATCCATTCGCGCTTCAACCTGAGCGAACAGGATATGACCGATCGAGTCTGTCGGGCGATGGAGTCGCCCTATATGACGATTCTCGGCCACCCGACCGGACGCCTATTGCTCGCACGCGAACCGTATCCGATCGACCTCGATCGAGTGTTCGAAGTCGCTGCTCGCAACAAGGTGGCGATCGAGATCAATGCCGATCCGCATCGCCTCGATCTTGACTGGCGGGTGCTGGCGCGCGCACGCGCGGCGGGCGTCGCCATCTCGATCGGTTCGGATGCGCACAATCTCGCGGGGCTCGCGAACGTGGAATACGGCGTGGGGATCGCCCGGAAGGGAGGCCTCGGACCGGCGGATCTGCTCAACTGCCGCGACACCGCCGGATTCCTCGCCTTTGCTGCGGCGCGCCGGCCCTGATCGACCACTCGTGCTGAAGCGGACCGGACGGGAATCGGCCGCCGCGCGGAAGGCGCGTGCTCGCGAGATTCTGGCGCGACTCAAGGCGGAATATCCCGCCGCGCACTGCGAACTGAACTACACCTCGCCCTTCGAGTTGCTTGCGGCGACGATCCTCTCGGCGCAGTGCACCGATGTGCGTGTCAACCTGGTGACCCCCGAGCTCTTCCGGCGCTGGCCTGATCCGTTCGCGCTTGCGGCCGCCCGCCAGGAAGAGGTGGAAGACGTCATCCGGTCGACCGGTTTTTTCCGCAACAAGGCAAAGAGTCTGCTGGGGATGGCCCGTGCCCTGGTGGCCGACCATCGCGGCGAGGTCCCCCGGTCGATGGCGGAACTCAGGCCGTTGCCTGGGGTGGGGCGCAAGACCGCCAATGTGGTGCTCGGCAACGCCTACGACATTCAGGAAGGGGTCACGGTCGACACCCATGTGCTCCGCCTCACGCGCCTGCTCAAGCTGACGCGCGAGAGCGACGCCGAAAAGGTCGAGCGTGACCTGATGGTATTGATTCCGCAGGAGGACTGGACCCTCGTCTCGCTCCTGCTGATCTGGCACGGGCGGCGGGTGTGCATCGCGAATCGGCCGAAGTGCGGGGCGTGCACTATTGCCGAGCTGTGCCCCAGTGCCAATCGAGAAGCGAGAAGCGAGACGCGAGACGCGAAGGCCCTATGACGGCGTCGAAATCCGAGTTGCTGAGGGGAGTCGCTCGCTTCTCGCTTCTCGCTTCTCGCTTCTCGATTGTCTTATATTTGACTTCAACTTCCAATAGGATCTCTCCACATGAAGACCGCCATCATCGAAACCGAGAAGGGCACCATCACCGCCGAGCTGTACGACGCGGATGCCCCGGGCACGGTTGCGAACTTTGAGAAGCTCGGCAACAGCGAGTTCTACGACGGCACCCGCTTTCACCGCGTCATCAACAATTTCGTGATCCAGGGAGGCGACCCGCTCTCGAAGGATGCGAAGAATCCGCGCGTCGGGACCGGTGGCCCGGGCTACACCATCAAGTGCGAGACCGACACCAGCAAGCACAAGCACAGCGCCGGCTCGCTCTCGATGGCGCACGCGGGGAAGAACACCGGTGGATCGCAGTTCTTCATCGCCCACTCGCCGCAGCCGCACCTCGATGGCGTGCACACGGTCTTCGGGAAAGTCACCGAAGGGATGGATATCGTGAACTCGATCCGTCAGGGCGACGTGATCACCTCGATTCGGGTGAGCTGAGTACGCTCGTCGATCTCGCCGTTCTCGCCGACTACGCCCTGGTCGACCAGCAGGGAAAGCTCTCCGTGCTGGGGATCTGGCGACAGGTGGTAGTCGGCCAGCTTCCCGCGATGCATCCGCGGGCGCACCTGGTGTTGCATCTCCGGGGCAGACGCACCGAGCTCGGCAGTCACGAGCTCGCGGTGCGGCTGGTCGATCCGTCGGGCCAGGTGTTGCTAGAGCAAGCCGGGATGATGGATGTCAACGAACCGCCTGCTGGTGTCGTCGAAGTCGAGACGTCGGCGGTATTCGTCTTCGACCTGCCGCTCCCGCTCGCCGGTGACTACGTCTTCCTGGTCGCGCTCGACCACGTCGAGGCGGCGCGGGTGCCGTTCCACGTGGGGCTCGCGGTAATGCCGTCGGGGATGCATTGAGTACCCACGCCGAGTGGCCGCGCGAACGGGCGTGGGAGCTGGTGAGCAGCTGGACGCCCTCGCAGGCGTTGCGCGGGCACATGCGTGCCGTGGAAGTCGTGATGCGCCACTTCGCGCCGAAGTACGCTGGCGATCCCGAATGGTGGGGCGTCGTGGGATTGCTGCATGACTTCGACTACGAGCGTTACCCAAACAGCGATCGCGCTGCCGATCAGGAGCATCCCTCCGAAGGGGTGCGTTACCTGCGGTCCCACGGATTTCCCGAGGACGGCTGCGAGGCCATTCTCGGTCATGCCGAGTTCACCAACACGCCTCGCGTGAGTGACCTCGCACGCGTCCTGTTCGCGATCGACGAGCTCGCCGGCTTCGTGGTGGCATGCGGTCTGGTGCGACCATCGAAGTCGTTGATGGACCTCGAACCGCCTTCGGTGCTCAAGAAGCTCAAGGACAAGGGCTTCGCGCGCGGCGTCAATCGTGATGACGTACGCAACGGTGCCGAACAGCTGGGTGTGCCGCTTGACGCGCTGGTGACCGACGTGCTC
>JBDSMX010000280.1:0-3961 GCA_039915645.1 Gemmatimonadales bacterium
CATGATCAGGTCGTTCACCGCCGAATCCACAATCTTGCCGAAGGCGCCGCCGATGATCACACCGACGGCGAGATCCATCACATTGCCCTTGAGGGCGAATTCCTTGAATTCTTCGACCATCGACATGGCACGACTCCGGGTGAAGCTGGGAACTTCAAGGCGGGACATCTTGCGGGGATCCACAAGAGTACCGGCATCCGAAGTCGCTGGCTAGGCGGTGCCTCCCCCAGATGGAATCAGCTGCTAGTCAGAAGTCCAACCGCAGTGCCGTCGTGAGGGAACGCCGCGGCTCCGGCCGGAAGAAGGAAGTGTTCGACGCTTCGGCATAGAGGCGGTTCGTCAGGTTGTTGACGCTGACATCGAGCTCGGGCACCGCCTTCCCGAGTCGCGGCAACCGGATCGATGCGCGTGCAGCCTGCACCGTGAACGCCGGCAGCTCTGCCCCCACCGGGCTGGTGCCCAGATCAATGTCCTTCCTGACACCCTGATGGCGGATCTCGTAGGCGAGCATCACGCGACCGCTCGCTTCGCGCCACGACAACTCGCCCCCGACCTTGCTGGAGTAGCTGTCGCCCACCGGGTTGCTGCGATCGACGTTCTTCGACGTCAGCTTCGTCGCATGGCCCAGCACCGCGAAGCCGCGACCAATGGCCACTTCGGCCAGCGCTTCAATCCCCCGATCTCGCAGGGAGGCGATGTTCTGGTTCTGGAAGGCCGGGAACGTGCCGACGGTCGAATCGAGCGGGACGATTCGAATCCCGTCATGAATCGCGTTGTTGAACCAGGTCGCCTCGGCGTAGATGCGACCCGAACGGAACTTGAATCCGAGGTCGGTGTCGAGGCTTGTTTCCGGGTCGAGATTGGGCGAGGCGACCTGATAACCATTGCCCTCGGGAGTCGCGCCATCGAAATAGCGTTCGATGAGGTTCGGGGCGCGGAAGCCACGGCCCACCGTGCCGACCAGGTTCAGCTCCGAGGTCAGGGCATAGCGAGCGCTGACGTTGCCGACGAGTGCGCCATTCGATGACGTCACACCGACACGGCTCGCAGCAAGGCCCGGCGTTGCCGCCGTGGAGGCATGAATCGTCTGGGCCCTTGCGCCAAGCGACACCATCAAGCGAGAAGAGATGCCAAGCTCGGCCTGCGCAAAGGCTCCCGCGGTTGCGTAGCTCGCGTTGGGCAGCGCGGGTGTATTGGAAGTCCTCACTGAGGGTGGGCCGAACACCGTCGTGGTGGTCTGGCTGGAGTCGGTGTTCACCGAATGGTCGAGATACCAGTCAGCGCCATACACCAGCGTGTGCCGCCCGCCGAGGATCTTGGTGAGCTCGAGGCGACTGCCGTAGTTGCCGATATCGGTGAAGTTGTGGCTACGAATCTTCATTCCTGCGGTCGGCGGCAGCGGCGCACCGAAGGGGATATCGATCTGCTGGTCGAAGGCGCGGGTATTTGAACCGGTCACCGCCGAGAGCGACAAGCGATCGGCAATACCCCATGGCAACGACGTCACCCGGTAACTCGCTGTGACCCGATTCACGTCCTGATCGGGATAGAGCAGCCGGACCACCACGCCCGTGGTATCACCAAGCGCCGCCGGATTGACATAGCCGAAGCCGGCATCGCGTGCCGCGTACCGCGAGTACTTGAGGCCGACTGTGCCGTGCTCACCGACGTCGTAGCTCAGTTTGGCGCCGTAGTTCTGATCGCGGAGGCCAGTATCGATCACCCGCTGGGCCGACCCGAACGTCAGGTTCCCGAACGAGCCGGCGGGCGCGAGGTAGTTGCCGACATCGCGGAGCGACGCCGATGCCACGAAGCCGAGACGACCCTCGCGGCCACTGAGGCGGAACTGTCCCAGGTTCTGATCATCCGCGGAGGAGTGGCGATAGAGTGCCGAGCCGGAGAGTCCCGGGTGACTCCGCCCCGGAGCATCAAGGGTGATCTCGTTGACCACCCCGCCGATTGCGTCGGTGCCGTAGAGCACCGAGGCGGGGCCGCGGACGATCTCCACACGCGCGAGGGTGTTCACGTCGGTGAGCGACGAGAGTTCCCCAAAGTCCTGTTGCCGACGGGCGTTGTTGAGCCGCAGTCCGTCCTCGGCGAGGAGGATGCGCTGACCCCGCTGACCTCGGATGATGAGCCGGCCCTGATTGGGGCCCACCCCTGTGACATCGACGCCCGGGAGGTTGCGAAAGAGATCGGCGATGCCGTTGGGCGATTCGCGGCGGATCACCGAAGAGTCGACGACCAGCACAGGCGCGGCCACGCGAAAGACCGGCGTCTCGACGCGGGTGGCGCTGACGGTAATCGGAGCGAGGCGAGTGAGCTTGAGCGTGGTGTCGGCGCGGTGGCGCGTCGAGTCAGTTTGAGCGGTGAGGTGCAGCGAGGTGATGCAACAGAGTCCAAGCAACAGTCCCGACATCCGCACTGGCATACCTTCTCCCGGGTGGAGCTTCCGATGTACGACCCGGACGTTCCGGAGCGTACAGGAAAGCTCCCACGAGCTGCTGCATTGCGGTATCGGGAGTGTTCGGGAGCGCGGCTACCGTAGTGCTACGCTCCCTGCACACGCGGCTACGGCTTGTTGAGATTCTTGCGGAGGGTGCCGATATCCAGCAGCGGGACGCCACCTTCCGTCGGAACGAGGACCACGAGGTTGTTCGATGTCCGCATATCATGAAGCACTTCGAGATATTGCTTCATCAAAGCTTCAGGTGTCAGCGTCTGGTTCAGGAAGCGCTGCTGGTCGGACTGGAGCCGGGCCACCTCGACCTTGTGCTTCTCGGTCTCGATCTGCTGGTCGGCGGCGATCTTGTTGTTGATGGCCTGCACCACCTGCGCCGGCGGCTCCAGGTTGCGGAGGTAGAAGGCCGTGATCTTGGCGATGCGGAATGGCTCCCCGCCGGCGCGTGGCCGGGTGAGGAGGGCGCTATCGACCTGGAACTCCATGGCACTCGCGATGGCATTGCGCTTCGAGATGTCGTTGATCGAGAACTGCACCATCCCGTCGCGGACACCCTTGCGAATGGCATTCACGACGACGTTCCGGATCTGGTCCTCGTTGCCCAGCTCGAGAAAGATCTTGGGTGCCTGCATCGGATCGATCTGCCAGCGCACCGCGGCGTCGATCTTCATGCTCATCTGCTCGTTGGAGAGGGCATCCATCGACTCGGCGCCACTCCGCTCGCTGGGCCACTGCTCCTCACGCGTGCTGTAGCGTTCGACCGATGACCAGGGCGAGACGAAGCGCACGCCGCTCTGCAGCGGCATCGGGTCGACCTTGCCGAAGGCGTGACGGACGCCGACCTGACCGGCATCAATCACTACGAAGCTGGTGCCGAAGAGGACCACAACACCGACGGCGAAGAGGCCGAGGGCGACCAGGTTGAAGAGCGCGCTGGACGCCTTGACCCCGGCGTTGCGGAGGGAGCCGCCAGAGGCGCGGACCACGAGGGCCGCAAGGAGCAGGAACCCGCCAAGCATGATTGTGCCCATCAGACCTCCGTGGTGGTGGACCTGCCGCTCCGCAACTGGAGCGTCCTGTTACTTCGCGATGCCGAAGGCGTAGACCGTCCGCGAGCGATAGACATCACCGGGGCGGAGAATCGTTGACGGAAAGTTCGCGTGATTCGGGGAATCGGGATAGTGCTGCGTCTCGAGGCAGAAGGCGAAACGGCGCTGATACGGCTTTCCCCCCTTCCCGATGTTCGAGCCATCGAGAACGTTGCCGGTGTAGAACTGGACGCCGGGCTCGGTCGTCGAGACGTCGAGGGTCCGTCCGCTGACAGGTTCCGAGACGTGGGCGAAGTGCTGCAGGCCGGGCGCCGCGCGCCGGACCACGAAGTTGTGGTCGTAGCCGTGGCCGTGGCGGAGCTGCTCGTTGTCGGCATCGATGCGGGCGCCAATCGCGGTGGCGGTGCGGAAATCGAATGGCGTCCCGGTGACGTCAGCCACGACGCCGGTC
>JBDSMX010000005.1:0-5798 GCA_039915645.1 Gemmatimonadales bacterium
GCCGAGCGGCTTGCGCGCGGGTGGAAGCCGAGTCGCAAGGGCCGCGGTATCGGCGGCGCCGTACTCGATGGCACACCGCTCGGCCGACTCGTCGTCTACTCGAAGGCGAAGGAGATGGTCGAGAAGAAGACCGGCGGAAATTACCCGGCACCGCTGCGCGCGATCGAAGTGATTCGCACCTCGCTCGAGAGCGGCATGACCAAGGGACTCGAGGACGAGGCGCAGGCGTTCGGTGAACTCGCGATGACTGATGTGTCGCGACGGCTGGTCGAGATCTTCTTTGCCACGACCGCGCTCAAGAAAGACGATGGCGTACCCGCAGGGATGGGGCGCGCCAAGCCGGTCCGACGGATCGGTGTCATCGGCAGCGGCTTCATGGGATCGGGAATCGCCGGCACCGCCGTGCTGCAGGCCGCCGTCGAAGTGCGCCTCAAGGATGCCGACCTCGCGCGGGTAGGGAAGGGAATCAAGGCGGCGACGGATCTGCTCACGGAGCGTCTCAAGCGCCGCCGGATCACGCGGTTCGAGTACGAACGCCAGCGGGCATTGCTCTCCGGAACCGGCGACTTTTCCGGCTTCGGTGGCGCGCAGATCGTGATCGAGGCGGTCTTCGAGGATCTCGCGGTGAAGCGGCAGGTGATCGCCGACATCGAAGCGTCGGTGCCGACCACCACGATCATCGCCACCAATACCTCGACGATCCCCATTCACGACATCGCGTCCGAATCGCATCACCCCGAGCGGATCCTGGGGATGCACTTCTTCTCGCCGGTCGAGAAGATGCCGCTGCTCGAGGTGATCCCCACCGGCAGTACCAGCGCCGATGCCATCGTGACGGCGGTGCAGTTCGGCCGGCGCATGGGGAAGACCGTGATCGTCGTCGCCGATTCGCCTGGCTTCTGGGTCAACCGCATCCTGTCACCGTACCTCAACGAGGCCGGCTTCCTGCTGGAAGAGGGCGTGCCGATTGAAGTGATCGACTCGGTGATGACGCAGTGGGGTTTTCCGGTCGGGCCGATCGGACTGCTCGACGAGGTCGGACTCGATGTTGGCGAGAAGGCCGGCAAGGTGATGTACCAGAGCTTCGGCGATCGGATGACGCCATCGCGCGTCATCGGCGTGATGCGTGCCGATGATCGCCAGGGCCGGAAGAACGAGCGCGGCTTCTACTTCTACAAGGATGGCCACAAGACCGGCGCCGATGGCAGCGTCTTCCAGTTGCTTGGCGTCCGGCCGCAGGGTGAAGTCGATCGGCAACGGGTGGAGGATCGCCTCGTGTTCGCGATGCTCAACGAAGCCGCGATGGCGATGGGCGAGGGCGTGGTACGAGTCCCGCGCGATGCCGATGTCGGAGCGATCTATGGCATCGGCTATCCACCGTTTCGCGGCGGTCCGCTGCGGACACTCGATGCGATTGGTGCGGCCGAGGCGGTGACAAAACTCGAACGACTCGAAGCTGCCCACGGTCCGCGCTTTCATCCGGCACCGGTGCTCGAGGAGATGGCACGCACCGGGGCCCGCTGGTATCCGCTCGGTAGCGGCCGCTGACTCCCCCGCGTCGCCGCGCCATTCTCGCCTGGCTGGTGGCGGCCGCCGTGATCTGGTGGCGTGCCCGCGCGGGAGGATCGTTCTACATCGTGGGGATGGAAGGTGCGTGGTCGGCGAGGTTGGGGCCGCTGCTTCCGGCGATCTGCGGTGGTATCAGCGCCGCGCTTGCCCTCTCGATTGTCGACGCGGCCGCCGGTCCGGTCGCCGGTGTGGCAGCCGCGCTGATGGTGGTCGTGCTGCCTGGCTTCATTCCGCTGCACAGCGCGTCGCTCATCGGCCCACCGCTCCTTACCCTGATGCTCGCGACGCTTGCCGTGATGCTCCACGCGCCGCGCTTCTCGCTGGCGTACGGTACCCTCGCGGCGATCGTTGCAGTGTATGTGGCACCAGCGGGAATCGGTTTGCCGGCGGCTGCTGTAGGGTGGGCGTATCTCTCGGGCAGTCGCGGCGCGCGCTCGCCGATCCGCCGCGTCGCGTTTGCGCTGGTGCCCTTGCTGTTGCTCCTCGCGCTCTCACACTGGACTGGTAATGGCTGGCCGCTGGCCGGTAGCGTGCTCTGGCGAGGCGGACTCGATCGGATGTTTCGCGCAGCGGGGAGCATCATCGGCGATCAACTCGCACCGGGAATCGACAACCCCACCCTGCGCTGGCTGGTGATTGCCGACATCTCGCTGCTGCTGATTGCACTGGTGATGGTGGCGTGGCGTCGCGTGGCAAGGCAGCGCCCGGAGGGAGCATTTCTCCGCCGGCTCTTCCCGGCGGCCGGTGTGATTGCGCTCGCCTATGCCGCCGGACTCGCCGCCCATTCGCTGTTGTTGACCGGGGCTGCTGCACCAGATCTCGCCGCCGTTTTTCCGCTGGTCGTGGTCGCGCTGCTTGTTGTCGTGGCCAGCATTGGGGTGTTGTGGCCGCGCTGGCCTCGTGCGGGGAAACTGGTTGCGCTCGTGCTGATCCTGGGGTGGGCGCAGGCCGCGATTCGGGGATGACCATGCCGACGATCGAGATCCGCTCCGCGGAGCCACACGACACGCCACTGATTCTCACATTGATTCAGGGCCTGGCCGAGTACGAGCGCCTCGCCGACTCGGTCGTCGCGACCGAAGCGTTGATCCACGCGTCGCTTTTCGGTCCCCGGCCCGACGCCGAGGTGATCATCGCCGAGGTCGATGGCGCCCCGGCCGGCTTCGCGCTCTTCTTCCACAACTACTCGACCTTTCTGGCGCAGCGCGGTCTCTACCTCGAAGATCTCTTTGTCTTCCCGGCGTTTCGTGGCCTTGGTCTCGGCACCCGACTCCTGGCACGCCTTGCCGTGATCGCCAAGGAACGCAACTGCGGCCGGCTCGAATGGTCGGTGCTCGACTGGAACGCCGATGCCATCCGCTTCTACGAGTCCCTCGGCGCCGTGCCGATGTCGGAATGGACCATCTTTCGCGTCACCGGGGCAGCGCTCGATGCGCTCGCGGTACGCTCGGAGGGAGTGTGAATTCACGGTCGCGTCTCCTCGCCTGTACGCTGCTTCTGGCGCTTGGCTGCAAGCCCGCTCCGCCACCGGCCCGCACCGAACGGCAGCGGGATTCGATCATCGGGCAATCGAAGTTGCCGGGTGCCGGCGGTGTCCGCGGGGCCCTGCGTGCCGGAGATACCGCTGTGGCGCACAACACCCTTCGCGATTCTCTGGCCCAGGAGCCGTAGCAAGGAGCTGCACCGCACGGTAGCGTTAGGGAGGAACCCGCTCCGCTGGAGGTGCGCTTATGAGTGGTTTTGGCGAGATGATCGCCTTTCGCGAACGTGGTGTGGCGGAATGCTTTCGCCGCGCCGGTGCGATCGGCCCCGCAACAGCACGAGCCCCATCCGAACTCGGCCTCGAGATCAGCGCCCTGCAATCGCTCCGCAGTCGCGGCATGCTTCGCGACGGTGAACTCGGCCGACTCTACCTCGACGAAGAATCTTTTGCTGCCATTGCGCGCGCTCGGCGCATGGCGCTGATGGCCCTCGCCATTTCTGCTGCGGGTGTGATCCTGGTTGTCTGGGGATTGCTGCGACGGCGCTGAGGGCGTTTTCGTTACTTTCCTGACCCGACCGCACCCGATCCCGAAGGTTCAGGAGCCGCAATGCCATCCCGCCCCCGCCCGCCGAGAGGCGGCCTGGTCTATTCCACCGAGCTCGGGCGCACCTGCCCCGAGTGCCGCCAACAGATCAACCAGTGTCGCTGCCGTCACTCGACGGCGGTGCCCACCGGAGACGGAGTAGTGCGCGTCGGTCGCGAAACCAGCGGCCGGAAGGGGAAGGGTGTGACGGTGGTGAAGGGCGTGTTGCTGGCGCCGGCGGATCTCGACGCACTGGGTACCCACCTGAAGAAGCGCTGCGGCTCCGGCGGCACCGTCAAGGATGGCGTCATCGAAATCCAGGGCGATCACCGGGATGTGGTGATCGCCGAACTCACCGCGCGCGGGATGAAGGTCAAGCGCGTCGGCGGTTGATTTGCATCACACCTCGAGCCGGTCTCCTTCCCGCGCCGTGCCGACATAGAGCACCGGCATCAGGAAGACCGAGATCAGCAGTCGCGAGAAGAGCCCTCCCACGATCACCAGCGCGAACGGCTTCTGCGAGTCGGAGCCGACCCCGGTCGAGAATGCCGCCGGCAAGAGCCCGAGTGCCGCGACCAGTGCCGTCATCATGATCGGGCGGAGGCGGTGTGACGCCGCCTCGCGCGCGGCCGAAGCGATTCCCATCCCCTGCAGTCGCAATTCGTTCACATACGAGATGTAGACCACGGCCGTCTGCACCGAGACGCCGAAGAGTGCGAGGAACCCGATCCCCGACGAGACCGAGAGCGGAGTTCCCGTGGCCGCGAGCGCGAGCAGGCCACCCACGGGCGCCGACAACACCACACCGATCACCGTGATCAGCGGGAACGAGAAGTTGCGGTAGAGAGCGAAGAGCAGCACGAAGATCAGGATGATCGTGAGCGGCAACACGAAGGCAAGCTGCCCGCGTGACGCGGTGTAGTCCTCGTACTCGCCACCCCAGTCGGCCCGGTACCCACCGGGAAGCTTCACTTTTGCCGCGACCTGCTTCTGGGCATCCTGTACCGCGCCGGCGAGGTCGCGACCGACCACTGCGAACTGGACGCCGATGTACCGCGAGTTGTTCTCGCGATAGATGTACGACGCACCACTCGATACCTGGATGTCGGCGAGCTCGCGCAGCGGCACCTGCTTCCCGCTCGGCGTCGCCATCAGGATCGCGCCGATCTGCTCTGGTGTGCGGCGGGATTCCTCCTGTAACCGCACCACCACATCGAAACTCCGCTCGCCCTGTACCACCTTGGTCGCCGCGGCGCCGCCGACCGCCGCCTCGATCAGCGTGTTGACGTCGCCGGCGTTGATGCCGTATTGCGCCACCCGCGCCCGGTCGACCTTGATGTTGAGCGATGGCTGGCCGAGTTCGTGGACCTGGGTGATCCGGGTGATGCCGCGAACCTGCGCCAGGACCGCCTCGATCTCGAACGCCTTCTGTTCGAGGACCTTGAGGTCGCTGCCAAACACCTTCACCGCCAGCGAACTCTTGAGGCCGGTCTCGGCCTCGTCGACAGCATCCTCGGCGGGCTGAGTGTAGTTGAATTCCACCCCGGGGAACTGCGCCAGCTTTTTGTTGACCTCGTCGATCAGGCCCGCCTTGGTGTGGTAGGGGCCTTTCCAGTCGGCGTAGGGCGTGAGTCCGACGAAGAACTCGGCGTTGAAAAAGCCAGTGGCGTCGCTGCCATCGTCCGGACGGCCGTGCTCCGACGCCACGTTGGTGACCTCGGGGAAGCTGCGGAGAATGTCCCGGATCTGCGGAACCAGCCGCGCCGATTCATCGAGCGAAATGGTCGCTGGCATCGTCGCCCGGACCCAGAGCGCACCTTCATCAAGGTGCGGCATGAATTCGGCGCCGAGCCGGGACGCGAGCAGCAGCGCCGCGGCAAAGATCGCGGTTGAGCCACCCACGGTGAAGCGTGGCCGCGCCAGGCACCAGTCAAGCGCGCGGACGTAGCGCTCGCGAATCCACTCGAAGGCACCGTTGCGCCGTTCCTTGACCCCCTTCCGTAGCACCACGGCGCAGAGCACCGGGAGCACCGTGAGGGTCAGGATCAGCGAGCCGAGCAGGGCGAAGATCGTGGTGTCGGCCATCGGGGTGAAGAGCCGCCCCGATGGGCCGCTCAGCACATAGATCGGCAGGAAACCCGCCACGATGATCGCGACGGCATA
>JBDSMX010000076.1:0-2865 GCA_039915645.1 Gemmatimonadales bacterium
GCTACATCACGGTGGCGAGTGCGATGGGCCAGGGCACCATGTTCAGTCTCTATCTGCCCACTCACCTCCCGCTCAACCCAGCCGGGGGCGACGACGAGGTGCATTCGGCCGCGCCACCCGTGGTGAACCCGGTGGCAAAATCGGGCGCGCTGGTGCTGGTGGTGGACGACGAACCCGGCCTGCGGGCGAGTACTGCCCGGATGCTGCAGGGCGCGGGATACCGTGTCGTGTTGGCCGCCGATGGCGCTCAGGCGCTCGAGATGATCGCACATGAGGCGACGCCGGATCTGGTGCTGACCGACCTCACGATGGCGGGGATGAGCGGGATCGAACTGGCAGAGCAGGTGCACCGGCGCTGGCCTGCCCTGCCACTGATCTTCATGTCGGGATACTCGGCCACCGTGCTGAAGGAAGTCAGATACCCCGGTGTGCCCGGCCCGCTGCTGCAAAAGCCCTTCACCATTCCGGAGTTGCTGGCGACGGTTCAGCTGGCGCTGCGTACGCTGACGACGTAGGCCGAGTGGGGCGAGGCGTGAGGGGGCGAGGCGCGCCTCGCCCCCTCACGGGCGCCTATGGCATGCGCACGCGAATCTGGTCGACCGGTGGAGCCGTGGGCGCGAGCAGCGCCGGCGTGGCGGAAATCGTGGCACCTCGCAGCACTCTTGCTGCACGTTCCGGGTTCATCGGCGTCGGTCGAGCGAGCACCTGCATCCCTGCCGCCGGGTCAGTACGGATGCTATTGCTGGGACACGCAGCGAGCGCCTGATTGAGATACGGCGTCAACCCGGTGACCCGGAAAATCGTGGCTTTCGCGGAGGCGTTGAACTCCGTGAACGCGAATCCGAAGCTGCGAGAGAGTGCCATGAGGGAAGCGAAGTTCTTGTTGGCGAGATTCGTGAATCCCGGATATCCCAGGGCGCTGAAATTGTCGAACTCGATCCAGCCCTGCGAGAAGATGCTGCCGCCATCGAAGCTGTACGACACGGCGCCGCTCTGGGTCACAAAGTTCTGCATATCGACCCAGATCAGAAAATTGCCGCTGGCGATGCCACAGCTGATTACGAGCTCGGGGTATTCGCTCTGCCCGAACTTGTTGGTGATTGCCACATCGGCAAGCAGCGAAGCGGCCACCACCTGCCCAGTGACCAGTTGCCAATCATACGATGTAGCAGCCCCGTTGAAGGTGATCCCCGCGACTTGCGCCCGCACCGTCATCGCGCCGCTGCCGATCGGCGTCAGCAGACCGCCAGCGGTGATGCTCCCCCGCCCCGGCTCCACCACACTCCACGTCACCGGCCGTACTACCACCGTGCCATCGGCGAGACGCGCGGTCGCGGTGAACTGGTATTGATCCCCCGCCTTCATGCGCGTGGTCCCTGCCACCGTCACGGACGCCACTGGCGGAGGGGAGACCGTGAACTGCGCCGATCCATTCACTCCCTCGACCGTGGCGGTGATCGCCGTGTTGCCCGGCGTGAGCGCCGAGATGGCGCCGGCACTCGAAATACTCGCGACCGAGGGATTGGACGAATTCCACACCAACACTCGGCCGGTCAGCGCATTGCCTGCCGCGTCGCGGACGACCGCAGTCGCCGTGGCCCCGGCACCGATTGCGACGGTGGTGGTGGAGAGGGTGACCGCAACCGTCGAGACGGGGGCCGGCCCCGGCGGTGGCGGTGGGGTCGTCGTGCCGGTATCGCCGCCGCCACAGGCAGCAACAAGGAGCGCGAGGACCACAGACCGATAGAGACGCATGCAGACACTCCAGTAGGGGGATGGCAGATCGCCAACCGCAAAGCTGGAGTGGGGGTGTGACAGTGCCTACGTCGTGGTCTTTACCGTCAGATGCCGCCCCACGTGACCGAGGACGAAACGCGGCTCTGACGGCGCCCGCGAGGTGAAATAGATCCGCAGGCAGTGCTTCGGATCGTACGTCGCGCCGAGGGCGATGTGCTCGGGGCAATCGTACTCGCGGCCGTCAGGACCCGAGAAGTGATATTGGCGTCGCAACTTTTCGGAGGTTGTCTTGCTGACCCCGGATCGATAGTCGATGCCAAGTTCCTGGAAGGCCGCACGCAATCCGCCCTCGAGGCCGCCCTCCTGTCGGCGCCGGGCGACATAGGCCATCGCCTGCAACACGACGCCGAGCCGATCGACGTCAGTGAATGGGCTGTCGGCGGCCGTGGTCTCGGCAGATTCCAGCACCAGCAGGGCATCGCCATACTCGCTGCTCGCCTGTCGGACCGCATCCACCAGCGTCGGCCCGCTCTCACCGTCTTCCTCCTGCTGTTCGCTCGAGCCCAACTCCTCCACCGTGTCATCCGTGGGGCGCAGCAGCGACTCGATGCCGCCGAGGCGACGCTCGAGGGCATTGCTCGTGGTGGCGCGGATGGCTGTTGCGGTGCGAAGTCGTGCGACCTCATCTGCCAGCTAGGCGTTGACCGTGACGAGGTGACCGATGGTGCCCGAGAGATCACGCAGCTGTGTTGTCAGCTGCTGCATCGCGCCCGGAAGCTCCGCGAGGGCACCGGCGATCTCGACCGGGAAGGCGGCGCCGGTCGCGGCGACGGGCGATGCCGCCGCGACCGCCGGTGTTGCAGCCAGCGGCGGCGGCGATGGAATCGACACGATCGGCGCGACGGCCTTCTCCATCGCCCTGCGCCGGCCTTGCACGCCCTCGATCGGTGCCAGCCGATTGACGGCGAATTGCCCCAGCTGCCCCATCAGCGCGGCACGCTCGAACGGATCATCGAGGCGTTCGCGCATCAGCAGCCAGTGATCATCGCTGCGATCGGCGCAGGAAAATTCCGGCTTGTACACGCGCAGCGCGCCCCAGTACGCAGAAAGGCGGCGATCGCCGATGGC
>JBDSMX010000126.1:0-4082 GCA_039915645.1 Gemmatimonadales bacterium
TTCCATTGCGTTGTCCAACTGAGCTATGTGCTGCTCGAGCGCACCTTCATGCTCGGCGATTTTTCCGGCGCGATGGCGTTCCCGCGGCACATCCTGATGTTTCTGCTCAAGAAGGCCGCGTTCACCATCGTCGTGTTCATCGGAATGGTGCTGGTGCAACACCTGGGCGATCTCTACGGTCAGGCGCGCGATCGCGAACGGCGCGCGGCGCAGCTTCGCGCCGACCTCGCCCAGAGTCGGCTGCAGGCGCTGCGCGGCCAGCTCCATCCGCACTTTCTCTTCAATACCCTCAACACCATCGCGGCGCTGGTGCATCGTGATCCCGATGGCGCCGAACGGGTCACCTCCCGCCTGGGGGATCTGCTGCGCGAGACGCTACAGGAGGACGGCGAAACCGAGGTGCCGCTGCGCCGCGAGCTGACCTTCCTCGAGCGATACGCCGAAATCCAGCAGACCCGCTTTGCCGATCGCCTCAGCGTGGTGATCGAAGTTCCGGCTGAGGCACTCGATGCACTGGTGCCGTCGCTCATCCTGCAGCCGCTGGTCGAGAATGCCATTCGCCACGGGATCGAGCCGCGTGCCGCGAAGGGGACGGTGCGGGTGAGCGCGCGCCGCAACGGGCACCGGCTCGAACTCGAAGTGCACGACGACGGCGTCGGCATCGCGGCCGATGGCGGCAACGGCCACGGCACCAGCGGCTGTGGCGTGGGGCTGCGCAACACCCGAATGCGGTTGCAGGAGCTCTACGGCGAGACGAACCACGCCTTCACCATCGGGCCGGCGTTGGGCGGTGGGACCGTGGCGAGTGTCTCGCTGCCGTGGAACAGCGGTGGAGAGGGCGATCGTGGCTGAGCTGCGGACCCTCATCGTCGACGACGAACCCCACGCCCGCGCCCGCATCCGCGAACTGCTCGAGCGCGAGCATGATGTTGCCATCGTGGGCGAGGCGGGTGATGGCGATGACGCGGTGCGCCAGATCACGGAACACGCGCCTGATGTGGTCTTCCTCGATGTCCAGATGCCGGAGCGCGATGGCTTCGCGGTCCTCGCCGCGCTTGAAGTGCCGCCGCCCGTAGTGGTCTTCACCACCGCCTACGACGATTACGCCCTCCGCGCCTTCGAAGTCCACGCCCTCGACTATCTGCTGAAGCCGTTTGATCGCGAGCGCTTCGCCGAGTGCGTCGAACGCGCCCGACAGGTGGTTGCCCGGCTCGGTGGTGCCGTGGATCACCGTCTCAGCGCGCTCATCGAGGAGCTGCGTACGGGCTCGCGCTACCTCACCCGGATCGCGGTCCGCAGCGGCGGCAAGATCCGCATCGTGGTGGCGGCCGATGTCGATTGCGTCGAGGCATCGGGCAACTACGTCCGACTCCACAGCAAGGGAAGCTCGCACCTGCTGCGGGAGACGATGGCACGGGTCGAGACCCAGCTCGATCCGGCACAGTTTGCCCGCATCCATCGCTCGGCGATTGTGAACCTCGACCGGATCGCCGAGCTGGAGCCCGACCTCCACGGCGACTACACCGTGAGGCTTCACGACGGCCGCAAGCTCCCCCTCTCCCGCTCCTACCGCGATCGCCTCAAGGGGCGCCTCGGCCCCGAGTTCTAGCCGCCAGCCACGGGATTCGTCCCGTCGTTCCGCCACTCGCCCCATCGCCTGCAACCGTCACCATCGCCGCCCGGTACGATCCCCATCAGTCACCCGGGAGTCGTATCGATGTTGGTCGTTGCCGCACTCGTGATCGCCAGCTCCCTGTTCGACACCGCCCGCGCGACCGCCGCTCGTCCGCTGCCGCGCATCGACGGTCGGCTCGACGACGCAGCCTGGACGCAGGCGACGCCGATCACCGGCTTCGTGCAGCGGACGCCCAACTGGAACCAGCCCGGGAGCGAACGCACCGAGGCACGCGTCCTCTACGGCCCCGATGCGCTCTACGTCGGCGTGCGCGCCTGGGATCGTGAGCCCGGAAAGATTCTGGCGCCGCTGACTCGTCGCGATGAACCGAGCGCCAGTGACCGGATCACCATCTACATCGACTCGTGGCACGACCGGCGGACCGCCTTTGCCTTCGCGGTGAATCCCGCCGGCGTCAAGATCGATCAGTACGTCTACGACGACTTCACCTTCGACTCCTCGTGGGATGCGACCTGGGATGTCGAGGTCTCGCGCGACAGTGGCGGCTGGAGTGCCGAGTTCCGGATTCCGTTCTCGCAGTTGCGCTTCGGTCGCAACGGCGCGCCGATCTTCGGCTTCAACGTGATGCGTTCGGTTGCCCGCAAGAACGAAGTGCAGCTCTGGCAGATCGTGCCGCAGGACCTGTCGCAGTTCGTCTCGCGCTTCGGTGACCTTGCCGGCATCGACGGCATTGCGGCGCCGCGCCGCGTCGAGGTCATTCCGTATGTGCTGGGAAAGGGGACGCTCGACGCGACGGCGCGCGGCAATCCGCTGCGGTCGGCCAATGTGGGCAGTGCCACTGCGGGCGCCGACCTGCGAGTCGGCATCGGTCCGGCGCTGACGCTCACCGCCGCGATCAATCCCGACTTCGGTCAGATCGATGGCGATCCCTCGGAGGTCAATCTCGGACCCACCGAGCTCTTCTACCCGGAGCGGCGACCTTTCTTCTCCGAATCGAGCGATGTCTTCCGGGTCTCGCTCACCGGAGCCAATGGCTTCGAGAGCGTGCTCTATTCCCGGCGCATCGGGCGGGCGCCGCAAGTCGGTGCCGACAGTCGCGGCGGCTGGGTCGATGCGCCGCGCGAAACCACGATCCTCGGTGCCGGCAAGCTGGTGGGGAAGTCGGCGGGTGGCTGGACCATCGGCGCCCTCGCCGCCATCACCGATGAGGAGCGGGCGCGTGTCGCCACGCCCGACGGGGTGCGCTTCTCGGCGCTCACCGAACCGCGCTCGCTCTACGGCGCAGGGCGGGTCGCTCGCGATCTGCGCGGTGGGCGCACGGTGCTCGGTGCCGTGGCCACCGTGGTGCATCGGTCGCTCGATTCGGTGAGTGCAAACGCGCTCCGCCGCGACGCCTTCACTGCCGGGCTCGACCTCGCCCATCGCTGGGGGAAGGGGGAAGGGTATCAGCTTCGCGCCGGGCTCACCGGTGCACTGGTCGAGGGGAGCGAGGCGGCGATCGCGGCGACGCAACGCGCGGCGGTGCGCTATTTCCAGCGCCCCGATAACGATGCTGCCTTCTATGATCCGACCCGCACCTCGCTCAGTGGGCTCAACGCGCTCATCGCGATCGAGAAACGTACCGGCGACTATCGCTTCAAGGTGCAGAGCACGCTTCGCACGCCCGGCTTCGAAGCCAACGATCTTGGGATCCATTTCTGGTCGGGCCGGCAGGCGACCGATCTCTCGCTGACCAAGCGGTGGACCCGATCGTCGTTCGCGCAGAACGCCGAGCTTCGGCTCAATGGCAGTGACTACCGCACCAGTGATGGCGACCGGATCAATCAGGCCGTGAGTGCCGTGGGTCGGATGACCCTGCGCAACAACTGGTCTCTCTATGGCGAGTTCGTCGCCCGGCCGGGCGGTGTCGATCCGGTGGCGCTTCGTGGCGGACCGGCGCTTGCGTACGCTGGCAACCTCTACTCCTTCTGGCGAGCGGAGAGTGATCCCTCGCGCCGGTTCCGTATCGCGCTGCAGGGGGAGACGTGGAACTACTGGGCCGGCAACCGTCACGCCTTTGCGCTATCGCCCACGGTCACCTGGCGACCGAACCGTCGCAGCGAATTCAGCGTGGGGGTGCAACGACGGACCCAGGTCGAAGATCGCCAATACATCGGCACGACCACACTCGCGGGCGCCACGCGCTATCTGGTGGGTGAGGCGACCCAGCGCACGGCCGGGATCACCCTGCGCAGCTCGCTGATCTTCGCTCCCACGCTCTCGCTGCAGCTCTGGGCCGAGCCGTTCACGACCTCCGGCAGCTATCGCGACCTGCGGATGGTCACCAACCCGCGCGCCAGCAGGGAGGCCGATCGCTTCGAGTCGGTCGACGATCGTGTCACTCGCGCTGATGGCCGGCTGCGGGGCGATCTCGATGGCGACGGCGGCAACGATGTTGACGTGGGCG
>JBDSMX010000129.1:0-31531 GCA_039915645.1 Gemmatimonadales bacterium
TCGCAATGCCCTGACGCGGATTCGAACCGCGACGCCTTGCGGCACTACCCCCTCAAGATAGCGTGTCTACCAGTTTCACCATCAGGGCGTGGCGGGCAGAGTATAGCGGGCCACGCCGGGAGGGTCAACGCCGCCGGCCGCCAGTCTGGAAGGAGAGCTGTACACCGATGTTAAGGACACGGTCGCTCAGGGTCGGCTCATTCCGCTTGGTGAAGGTCCCCTTGTAGAAGTCCACCGTCGGGCCCACCGACACCTGAGGCGACAGGGCGATGTCAAATCCCGCGCCGACGCTCCATCCAAAGCCCGTTTCCGTAATGTTCGGTCCGATGAAGTCGGCGGGCGGGGTGCCAGCCTGCGCGATGCCACCACCGGCCTTCAGGTACAACCCAGCGGTCTTCACCGGGTAGACCTGGGCCATCACCAACGCGGCGCCGAAGGTCTCGGTGCCACCATCGACCGAATTGAACCACCCGAAGAACTCGCCACCGACCCGGACGCTTGAGTTGGGTGTCCCGCCGAGGCGGAGTCCAAGCGTGGGCTTGGTGAGGGACTGGGTGTATTCGGTCTCGACGGAATACTTGTTCTGCTCGGCGCCGGCACCGACCGTCCCGCTGATGAAGAAGCCGGAGCGCACCCCTTCGGCCGGAAGTTCCACCAGACCGCGGTCCCGACCACCACGACGATCCTGGGCGGCCAGGGAGGTAACGGCGCTCGCCGTGAGGGCGAGCAGGGCGAATGCAACAAGGGCTCGAGGCATCGTCGGGTTCTCCGTAAAAGTCAGCATCGAAAAAGGTAAGTGTGTGGGCAACTGCTGCGCTTCGCAGTGGGCAGGTCGTATGCCAACACGATATCTTGTGGAACTACAACAGTTTGCGGCTTTTTGTGTCACAGCGAATCCGTGGTCACTGTCCAGAATGAGGGTCACAGGTGTCCCGAACTCGCCGCCTCGCGCTTCTTGGTGCCACGCTGTTGTTGACCACGACTGCTCTGCTCCTCAGCCGCTGGCAGTTGCAGCGACTTCGGCAGCGTCGCGAGTCCAACAGCGCCCTGCTTGCCGCGCGCGCGCTGCCTCCGCTTGACCTCACCGATTCGAGTGTCGCGCCAGTGCCTGGGCGCCGCTTGCGGGTCCATGGCGAATTCGGCCGCGGGCAGTTTGCGCTCCGTGGCCGGGTACACGACGTGGCGCCGGGACTCGAGGTGGTGACCGCCTTCCGGGTTGCGGGAAGTGAAGCGACGCTCTGGGTGGTACGCGGATTCGTCGGTTCCCCAGACGCCACGACCCTCCCGCAATTCCCTCAGCCGACTGCTGGCGAGGTCACCATCGAGGGGCTCGCGCTGCCGATCCCGATCACCGCCGATGCGGGACAACCCCTGGTTCGAGGCCGGGATACCACCTGGCGCCGGCTCGATCGCGCCGTGATCCACCAACGCACTCCGGCGACCTACGACGTCTATCTCCTCCTCATCGGGGAGCCCGCGGGTCCTGGCCAGCTCCCGCCGGTGGGGCCGCCTGTGCTCGACGACGGCCCGCACCTGAGCTACGCCCTGCAATGGTTCGGCATCGCTCTCGCGATCGCAGCCTTCGGAATTATTTCTTTGCGGCGAGGCGATCCCGGGTCTGTTCCACCCCGCGCAGCACCCTGAGGATGTTGCCGTTGGCCAGCTTGGTGAGTTCGGCATCGGTCCAGCCGCGCCGGATCAGCTCGGCGAACAGCAGCGGATAGCCGGTCACATCGCCCATGCCGTCGGGAAGCTCGGTGGTGCCGTCGTAATCGCCGCCGAGGCCGACGTGATCGATGCCGGCAATCTTGCGCACGTGCTCGACATGATCGGCAACATCCTTTACCGTGGCGTTGGGGCGCGGATGGCGCTGCTCGAAGGCGGTGCGCGCCGCAGCCCGAGCGGTCGAATCCGTGATGCTGCGGACTGAATCGCGCAGCATCTGCTGCCATTCCCGCATTCCGGTCGTCTTCACGAAACCACTCACGAACGTCACCATCACGACGCCGCCGTTCTTCGGCAGCCGCGCCAGGATGGAGTCCGGCACATTGCGCGGAACATCCGCGATCGCCCGCGCCGAGGAGTGCGAGAACATCACCGGCGCCTGGCTGACATCGAGCGCATCGCTCATCGTGCCAGGCGAGACGTGGCTCAGGTCGACAATCATTCCGAGCCGGTTCATTTCCCGCACCACGTCGCGACCGAAGTCGGTGAGGCCGCCGTGCTTCGCCGTGTCGAGCGCGGCGTCGGCCCAGTCAAGCGTCACGTTGTGCGTAAGCGTCATGTACCGGGCGCCGAGGGCGTAATACATCCGCAGTACGCCAAGCGAGTTCTCGATCGCGTGCCCACCCTCCATCCCGAGCAGCGAGGCCACCTTGCCCGCCTTGCGTGCCGCGACGATGTCGTCGGCCGAGAGTGCCAGCTGGAACTGATCGGGATACATCGCGATCATCCGCCGAGCGATGTCGATCTCCTCGAGCTGCATCCTGGCGTAGCCGGAATCCTTCGCCTCGCCCGGGATATAGACGGACCAGAACTGGCCGCCCAGCCCGCCGATCTTCATCCGGGCGAAATCGGTCTGGCCCGGCGCCCGCGTCCGCAACGGATACTTCGCGACATCCATCGGCCCGGCCTTGTTCATCCGGATTTCCCAGGGCAGGTCGTTGTGTCCATCGATGATCGGCCGTGACGCCAGAAACTGGCGCGCGTGGATCATCGCGGCGTCCTCCGCCTGCGCGACCAGGGTCACGGGAATCAGGAGCATCCAGCCCAGCAGCATCCGAGCTCGCATCGCGGTTACCTCGTCGGCCGTCGGCCGAATAGTTCAGGAAGTGGCACGCCATCGAGGCGTTCCGTCGGACGGACTCCAAGCACCTGCGCCAGCGTGGGGGCAATATCGACGGTGCGAATGACTCGCTCCACTCGTCGCGGGGCGACACCCGGTACCCGGAAGAGGATCGGTACTCGCATGTCGTCACTGTTGAGCGTGCCGTGTGATGTCTCGGCCTTGCCGGACCCGAAGATAAAGTGTTCGTCGACCACCACCACGATGAACCAGCCAAACGTTGGCGGCAGGTTGCTCCGCCAGAGCACGGCGTCCCGGTCATTGGCCTTGGCGGCTGCGAGCGATCGGTTGGTGAAGACGCGCCGCACTCCGGGGATCTTTCTCGCCTCCGCGGCCAACGCGTCATCGAGCGAGTCGACATTGACGCCTCGGCTCGCCAGTGCAGGGCGATCGCCATAGATCAGCCCGGCCTCGACCCCGGCGCCGATCTCGATTCGATACCGCGCGCGCACCCAACCGTTGAGCGTGCGGATCAACGGCGAGAGGACAACACGGCCGCCGACGCCGGCCTCGGGATATTCCGTAACGCCATGATCTGCCGTGAGCGACACCACCATCTGATCTGGCGGCACGATCGTCGCCAGCGAATCGAAGAAGGCGCCGAGGTAGCGATCGAGCTTGAGCAGTTGATCGTGAATCTCCCGCGAACCCGGCCCCCATCGATGCCCGACGGCGTCCGTGGTCGAGAGCGAAAGACTCAGGAAGTCGGTGCCGTTGCGGGTGCCGAGTTGCAGCTGCTTGACGCCCGTGAATGCAAAATCGAGCGTGAGCGAGTCCATCGCCGGACGCTTCTCGATCTCGACAATTGCGGTCGCCGAATCCGTCGACAGCAGATGTGGAAAGAGCCGGTCGGCGCCGTTGACCTCGAAGGGTCGATCGTCGGCCTCGGGGTAGGCACTCGGATCCCGCTCGAGCGTCCATGCACTGCCCCGCAACCGGCCGACGGGATCGCGCGCATCCCAGGCGGTGACCCAGGTTGGCAGCGAATCAGCGTACCAGCGACTCGTCGTGAAGATCCCTTTCGAGAACCAGTAGACCGGCACCTTGGCGCGTCCCATCGGCAGGATCGCGCCGCGATCCTTTCGCGAAACGGAAAGTGCTCGCGTCGACGAATCGCGCGCCAGCATCCAGTCGAACAGCGTCGACCCGATCATCCGACGAGGCGAGGCGCCTGTCGCCGTGCTGCGAATGAGTGGCGAGAGCAGATCGGGAACGCCGAGATCGTTGTAGACAATCCCGACGTGCGCCGGCGTCCTGCCCGTCATCATCGTGGCGTGCCCCGGCGCCGTCTCCGTCACGCCGTGGTCCTGCTCGCCATTCCGGAAGAAGACGCCGTCACGGAGCAGCATCGCGAGGCCACCACGAAAATCACCGCGAAAGCGATCGAGATAGTCGGGACGCATCTGGTCGATGGCGATGGCCACGACCAGCCGTATTGGCTTGGGGCTGGTCGGCTTCGGCGCCTTGCCCTGCGCGACTAGGGGCGGCGTCGCAGCGAGCAGGCAGGCCACCACCAACGAGGCGCAACGATGGAACATTCGGCTTCTCCGGTGGTGTGAATCCGGGGAATGAGAGCGTATTATTGTCACGAATCCGCTATCGATGGGTGGAGGCGACGCGGCAATGGAACGTAATACCAGACAGCGCGGAGCGATCCGCCGCGTGTTCCAGCGCACCGACCGCCCCCTGGGCACCGGCGAGGTTCTGGCCAGCGCGCGAGGTGAAGTCGCCGGCCTCGGTATCGCCACCGTCTACCGCAACATCCGGATCCTCCTCGATGAGGAGTGGCTGGTTCCAGTGGAAATGCCGGGCCAGCCTCCCCGGTACGAACTTCAGGGGAAGCCGCATCACCACCACTTCCATTGCCATCGCTGTGATCGGCTCTTCGAAGCGCCCGGTTGCCTCGACACCCTCCAACAACTGGTGCCACCGGGATGTCGACTCGACGCCCACGAAATCATCCTCAACGGCATCTGTGCCGATTGCCTGACGACCTCCTGAACCGATGACACCCACGACCGCCTTGCTCTTCCCTGTGGTTCGCGGACTCATCGCCACCACACTGCTGCTGTTGGTCGGCGTCATTCTCGCCGAGGGGATCGTCGCCCGTCGGGTGACCGGTCGCGAGGCCGCCGTCGATGCCGAATTGCGCGGTTGGTTCAGCCGACTCCCCGGGCTCCTCGGCTGGTTTCTACTGATGCTCTCACTCGGGCGAGCGGCGCTGCAGTTGTTGTCGTTCGTCGATCCAGGGGAATCGGTCACTCCTGATCTCATTCGCGGGATGCTCTGGCAGGGCAGTTGGGGAAACGCCTGGTTGATGCAAACCTGCGCGGCCTTCGCCCTGCTGACGACGATGTGGCTGTTCCGGAACAACGATCGCCTGCGCCGACCGGTGGCGGTGGTCCTCGTTGCCATCCTGCTGTGGAGCGAGACCGGAATGGGCCACGCCGTCGATGCGCTCTGGGGGCCGTGGCTCGGCCGAGTCGTCTCGCTTGTTCATCTGGTCGGCGGCGGCTATTGGCTCGGCACGCTCGGCGCGCTTGCACTGGTCGTCTTTCCTGCACTGCGCGGCGATGAGCACTTGCCCATGCTTGCGGCCGTGGTGCGTGACTTCTCTGTCCCCGCGCGGATCGGTGCGGCGCTGTTGCTGCTCTCTGGTGTGCGCGCCGCCTGGACTGATGCGGGATCGCTCGCCGCGATTCCGGTCACGACGTGGGGTCAGTTGCTGATCGCCAAAGTGCTCTGTCTCGGTGGCGTCGCCGCGATCGGCTGGTGGAACTGGAAAGTGGTGACGCCTTGCCTCGAACGCGGCCTGCCGGTGGCGCCCTCGCGACTTCGACGGGCGGTGTTGATCGAGTTGTCGCTCGGCGTGCTGATGTTGGCGATCACGTCACTGCTCATTGCTGCACCACTGCCGGTGCACGCACCGTGACGCCACACGCCCCACTCGGGCACGCCCTCCAGGCCCTCGCCCGTGCCCATCGCGCGCGCCTTGGCGCGTGGCTCGCCCCGCATGGCGTCCATCCGGGTCAGGACCTGCTGCTGCTGGCGATCTGGGATGAGCCTGGACTCCGGCAGGCGGCACTCGCGTCTCGGCTCGGGGTCGAGCCGCCAACGGTCACGCGGATGGTGCAACGGCTGGAGAAGAGCGGCCTGCTCGAACGCCGGCGGGACCCGCACGACGCGCGGGTGCTGCGGATCCATCCCACGAGTCGATCGCGCTTGATCGAAGGAACAGTTCGACGCGTCTGGAGCGATGTCGATGCCGCGCTGGTGGCGGCATTGGGTGCGACAGATGCCGAGCGCCTCCGCCGCCTCGCTGAAGCGGCGACGCAGGCCGTGCGAGAGCCCTAGCCCTCGTGCGTTAGCGACTCGCTCCAGCCACCAACCGCAGGGGAGTGCAACGGCGGACGCACCGCATTGCCTTGCCACCCGAACATCGCGCTGCATGCCGGACCACAGACGGCGCCCTGACAGACACCCATCCCGACTCGTGTCCACAGCTTGGCCTGGCGTTGACTCCACTCCGGCTGGATCGCTCCACATGCCACATCCTCACAGCGGCAGAGGATGGTATCGGGTGCGGCGAGGGTCAGCACTTCGCGACGCGGAGCAAACGTGGTGGCGAGTCGAGCGCCAAAGCGACGCCCGGCGTCGCGACGACTCACGAGGGCGGCGTGGCGTGCCGCGCGCAGATCGCCCGCAGCGGCAGCGCCCGCGATTTCGCCCTCGGCAATCCCAGCGTCATCACCCTTGACCCCGGTGCACTCGCCGGCCGCAAAGACGCCAGCAACGCTCGTCTCCTGCAGCGCGCCGACACCGATTGCATCATCCTGCATCACACAGCCGAGCAATTGGGCCAGCTCTGCGTTGGGGACCAACCCCATGGCGGCAGCGGCGAAATCGCAATCAAATTCCACTTGGCGTTTGCCAGTCTGCACCGTGACACTCCGCAGCCGTCCTTCCCCCGCTGCAGCGACAATCCAGCTGTTGGTACGATACGGCGTCGACAGGAAGGCACCGCGATAGCGGGCGCCCTCAAGCAACTTCGCTGGTGAGAATCCGAGGGAGGCGCCGAAGCGAAGCAACGCCGCTGCCCCTGCCTGCTCGGCGACGAAGCGCACATCGGCACCAGCATGCGCGAGCGCGGCCGCCACCGGGAGCAGTAGTGGACCGGTGCCACCAATCACGATGCGCTTGCCGGTCATCCGCAGCCCGGATTTATACAGCGCCTGTAGCCCACCGACGCCCATCACGCCCGGGAGCGTCCAGCCGGGGAATGGCAGGAAGCGCTCCCTCGCTCCGGTCGCGAGCACGATGCTTTCGGTGCCGACCGGTGCGATGCGTCCGCGAAAATCGACAATCAGCTCGTGCGCCGAATTGATATCCACGACTCGCGCCTCGGCAGCGAAGGTCGCACCGGCATTTCGCGCGCGCACCATGAGTGTGCGCGCACGAGCAGGCAACTCCGCCTCGCTCTGATGCCGCCACACCTGACCGCCGGGCCGCAGCCCTTGATCGATCACGAGAACGCGGCGGCCACGCGCGGCAGCCGCAGCGGCCGCCGCCAACCCCGCAGGCCCGGCACCGACCACGACGATGTCGACCCGTCGACGCTCGCTCACAGGTCCGTCTCCACGCGCATCCCCTCTCGCACCGGCACCAGGCAGGCGCGCATCTCCGGTTGTCCGTCGATCGTCACCCGACATTCGAAACAGGTGCCCATGCCGCAGACCGGGCCGCGCGCCTGCCCGGAGAGGTCCCGCCGGAAGGTGGTGACTCCGAGTTGCAGCAACGCGGCGGCCACGGTGGCGCTCGCCGGAACGCGACGCGGCACGCCGTCGACCGAGACGGTGACATCGCTGTCGCTCACGCCGCCTCCGATTCGAGTTGTGGCATCGGCCGATCGGGGCGGAACGGCGCCGGATCCACCGCAGGCATTTGGCCGAGGATGCCGGCCACGATCAGCTCGGCCGTGCCGGGCGCCATCGTGATGCCGAGTCCCTCATGCCCCGCCGCGATCCAGAGATCGGGCAGCGACGGCCACCGTCCGATGAGAGGCAACTTGTCCGGGGTGGTCGGGCGGAATCCGGTCCAGGTCCGCACCGCCCGTGCGTCGCGGAGCCGGGGAATGAATTGCTGGGCGCGCGTGAGCATCCGTGCGAGCAACGGCCGATTGATCGAGGGATCCAGGCCCACCAGTTCGCGACTTGATCCAATCAGCAGTTGACCGGTGCGCCGCGGCTGGACGTTGAACGCCACCGAGGCAGCGCCAAAGGTGTGCGCGCTCTGCAGATAGCCCAGCTCCACCAGTTGATGCCGCACCAGTCCCGGCTGGCGGTCGGTGATCACCAGGTGCCCCTTGCGAGGCACAATGGGCAGGCCGGGAACGAGGTCAGCCGAAGCCACGCCTGCTGCGATCACGACAGCCCCGGTCGCCAGGCGCGTACCGTCGCGAAAGCGCACCTCGCGCGGGCCGAGTGCGCTCACCACCGCGTGTTCGCGCAGCCGCGCGCCGAGCGCAACGGCGCGCTCCACCAGCTCGCGCGCAATGGTCGGCGGGTAGACCACGAGGTCGCCGGGCACCAGCAGCGCACCGGCCAGCCCGGGTGCGAGGTGCGGCTCTACTCCCTGAAGCTCGAGCTCACCGAGCACCTCGGCGTGGATTCCCTGCGCCGTGTAGCCGCTCACGCGCTGCGCTGCTGTTGCCAGCTCGTCATCGTTTGCGGCAAGCCAGAGGGTGCCGCAACGATCACACTCGGCAGCAGCAGGCAAGGATTCACTGAGGATGTCCCAGCGACGACGAGAGTCGGCGCAGAGTGCCAGCTGGACCGGAGAGTCGTCCATCGCCACGATGTGTCCCATGGCCGCACCGGTGCTGCCGCCGCCGGCAAAGTCGGCATCGACGAGCAACACATGCAATCCCGTCTCGGCCAGACGCAGGGCCGTGGCGGCACCCACCAGGCCGGCACCGATCACGGTCACATCCGGGGCGCTGCTCGCGTTCACACGAGGCCGAAGCGGAAGGGGTCGTCGTTGTCGAAGAGCAGGGTGGAGCGACCAGTCACATAGGCCCGACCCTGAATGAAGGGAATCAGGAGGTCGTCCTCACGTTCGAGCCAGCCGACGAAACGCGATCCTACGATGCTCTCCTGCCGCCACTGCTGCCCGAGTTCCAGCTCCCCCTTCGCAAAGAGCACCGCCATCTTCGCGGACGTCCCGGTGCCACATGGTGAGCGGTCGTACGCCGCGCCAGGGCAGAGCACGAAATTCCGTGAATCGGCGTCGGGGCGAGTTGGTGCGCCGAAGAGCTCCACATGATCCACGAGCTCGCGGTCCGCGCCGGTCACGCCGGCAGCGGCCAGCGCCGCACGGATCCTGATCGTGACATCCATGAGCGTCGCACGATTCGCAAGATCGAGCGACGCGCCCGACCACTCTGTGAGGAAAAACCAGTTGCCACCCCAGGCCACATCGCCGGTGACCGAGCCGAGGCCGGGCACATCGAGCGTGACACCCTGCCGATGGACGTAGGCCGGCACATTGCGGATCGTCACCGCGCCATCGATCCCGAGCACCGCACTCACGGGGCCGACAGGAGTATCAACTTCGACTGGACCCGGCCCGATTCGACCGAGGTGTTCCAGCGTACGCACCACGCCAATGAGGCCGTGGCCGCACATCCCCAGGTATCCCGCATCATTGAAGAACACCACGCCAGTTGCCGCACCCGGTCGCTCGGCCGGCACCAGCAGCGCCCCGACGATGGCATCGTGACCGCGGGGCTCGAGCACCACGGCGCGGCGCAGGTGGTCCTGATGGAGGCGCATCGTGTCGCGGCGCTCGGCGACGGTCCGGCCAGCGGGCTCCGGCCAGCCATTCAACACCACCCGGGTCGGTTCACCCTCGGTGTGCGAGTCGACGACCTCGATCGGCGCATGCTGCTTCACGCGACCGCCGGCCGGTGCGCAAGCCGCTCGCCGATCAGGCCAAGGACCATCTCGCGCTCGACCCCGGAGATCACCATGCGAGGTGCCCGGACGCGCTCGTTGCCGAGTCCGACTTCCTGCTGCACCAGTTTGATCAACTGGACAAACTTGGGCACCGTGTCGAGGCGCAGCAGCGGGAGAAACCAGTCGTAGAGTGCCCGCGCCTCGCTCGTGCGGCCCGCAATCGCGTGCTCGAAGAGCAGCACCGATTCATCTGGCAGGGCGTTCACGAGCCCGGCGATCCACCCCTGCGCGCCTGCGGCCACCCCTTCGAGGATCGCGTCATCCAGACCGACGAAGAGTGCCAGCCGGTCGCCGAGCAGCGCACGCAACGCCGTGATGCGGCGGATGTCGCCACTCGATTCCTTCACGGCGTGCAGATTCGCATGCTCGCAGAGCGTGCGGACCTGTTCCGGGAGGAAGTCGGTGCCATACGCGATCGGATTGTTGTAGAGCATGCACGAGAGCGGTGTCGCCTTGATGATGGCGCTGACATAGCTGCGCATCTCGGACCAGTCGCCCTGATACACATAGGGCGGCAACACCATCAATCCCCGGCAGCCGGCATCGGCCGCGGCGCGCGCAAGCGTCACGGCTTCATCGGTGCCGAGGGCCGAGACGCCGGCGACGACTGGTACCTTGCCACCGGTCGCGGCGACGCAGGTCCGCAACACAGCCACCTTCTCGGCGCTAGTGAGCGTGGCGGCTTCCCCGAGCGAGCCGAGGGGCACCAGGCCGCGACAGCCTGAGGCGAGCAGGCGTCGGACGTGGCCGGCAAGAAATTCGTGGTCCACCGCACCATCGGGACCGAAGGGTGTCGTGATGGCCGGGAATACGCCGCGCCAGTCGGCAGGAGTCATGGCAGTCATGGAAGATCCTCTCAGGGATGAATCTGTACGGTACGGGTCTCGGTATAGAAGTCTCTGGCGGCACTGCCCTGCTCCCGGCTCCCCGACGAGGATGATTTCATCCCGCCGAACGGTGCGTGCGGATCGACTCCGGTCGTGTCGCCGTTCACCCGGACCAGCCCGACCTCGATCCGGCGAACGTAGTTGAGCGCGCTCGCGAGATCTCGGGTGAAGAGCGAGGCGGAAAGGCCGAACGGTGTGTCGTTGGCGAGCGTGACCGCGTGATCGAGATCGTGCGCGCTGATCACACCAAGCACCGGCCCGAAGAGTTCGCGACGGGCCAGCGGATGATCGCTGCCGCTGAATCGGACGGCGCGCGGCGCAAACCAGTGACCTCGCTGATACTGCGGCGCATCAGGAAGCACACCGCCAAAGAGGAGCTCGGCCGGCGCATCGGCGAGCGCCTGCTCGATGCGGGTTCGCGACTCCGCCGAGATCAGCGGGCCCACGGCACTGGCAGCCTCATCGACGGGCCCCAGCGGGAGCGCGGCAACTGCGGCGGCGAGCAACTCGAGAAATTCGGCCTCGACCGATGCCTCGACGATGACGCGTGAGGTCGCCGTGCATTTCTGTCCCGCGTAGCGCATCGCCCCGGCCGCGGTGAGCACGGCGGCCTTCTGGAGGTCGGCACTGCGCGAGACGATCACGACATTCTTGCCGCCCATTTCGGTCTGGATGCGGAGATTGCGCTCGGCCCCGATCGCCGCGATGAGTGCGCCGACGCCTTGCGAGCCGGTGAAGGACGCCGCCCGGATGACCGGGCTCCGCAGCAATGCTTCGCCGCTGGACCCGTCGCCGTGAATGACGTTGAAGACACCAGCCGGCAGACCCGCGGCCGCGGCTGTCTCCGCGAGCATGTGCGCCACTCCCGACGACAGCTCCGATGGCTTGAGCACCACGGTGTTGCCGAACGCGATGGCCGGTGCGGCCTTCCACAGGGGAATCGCGAGCGGAAAATTCCAGGGCGTGATCAGCGCCACCGGGCCGACAGGATCGCGCAGGGTGAACTGCAGCGCATCGGCGGCCTGCGCCGGAATGACTTCGCCCACATCGCGCACTGCCTCGCCGGCGTAGTAGCGACAGATCACGACCGCGCGCGCAACCTCACCGCGAGCTTCCCCGATCGGCTTCCCCACTTCGCGCGTGATGGCCCCTGCGAGCTCATCCGCACGCGCGGCGATCGCCTCGCCCCAGCGATAGAGTGCCTCGGCACGGGCGGGGCCGGACGTCGCACGCCAAGGCAGGAAGCCGTCCGCGGCGGCGCTGGCCGCGGCGGCCACATCGGCTGCATCGGCCACCGGCGCACGCGCCACGAGCAGATCGGGCGACGAGGGGTCGAAGCGATCAAGATGTTTCGTGGCCGAGGTCGCGCGAAAGGCCCCGGCAACGAACTGGGGGAGGATGTCGGTCATGAAGATTTCTCCAGCGGGCGACGATGTTCGAGGGTGTCGGCGAGTGCGCGCCCGGCGCTGAGGATGTGCTCACGCAGCAGCTGCACGACCCGGGTCGTGTCACGGGCACGCGCGGCAACCGCAATGGCGCGGTGTTCGCGGACGGCACGCGATGTCCCGCGAGTGAGCGTGAGTTGCAGTCGCAGAAAGCGGTCAGATTGGGCGTGGAGGCGGGCGACGGTTTCGAGCGTACGCGGCCGTTGCGCCGGAGCATAGAGTGCAAAATGGAAAGCGCGATTCGCCTCGCCCCAGGCACTGACATTTCCGGTGGCGACGGCGCGCTCGAACGCGGCGGCGTGATGACGGAGCGCGGTATCGTCTGCGGCCGTGAGGCGCGGCACCGCCCGTCGGGCGAGGTCGACTTCGATCAGGGCCCGGAGCTCGAAGAGTTCGGCCGCCTCGTCCACCGGCAGGGGCGAAACGACCGCGCCCCGGTGGGCCGAGATCGTCACCAGCCCCTCGGCCTCCAACCGGCGGAGGGCCTCACGCAGCGGGATCCGGCTCACCCCCAGCTCGGCGGCGAGTGCCTCCTGCCGCAGCGGCGCACCGGCAGCCCACTCCCCGGCCAGAATGCGGTCGCGAAGCGCCATGAGGGCGGCGTCGGTGAGCGTGTACCGGGGGAGCATGATTGTATACAATATTCAATAATCGATACCGCGCAAGGACTGAAAACCAAAGCGGGGGCGAAGACCAATGGTCTCCACCCCCTTCTCCCTTCTCCCTTCTACTGCTTCGCGGCCCCTTTGCCATAGACAAACTTCCGCTCGACCTTGCGGCCGCCGTTCTCGATCACGGTCTTCAACTCGAGCGAGGCACCGTCATCGCTCAGCTTGAATTCTCGACGAACCGATACCCCTTCGGGGATACCGCGCTCGACCACCAGCGTCTTGCCCTTCCACTTCGATTCGGTCTCGATCACGCCCCCCTCCATCTGGGCCTCCTGATGCTTGCGCCCATCGGCCCGCCACGGCGTGATGTGGCCCTGATCGTCGGCGATGGTGACATCGAAATCGCTGGCCGTGATCACCATCACGGGCGCCGGCCGCGCCTCGCCCATCACGATTCGCATCTTGGGGTCGTTCCCTCCACCGCCACCCCCGCGACGAGCCCCGAGACCGGCGCCGCCACCACCACCACCACCGCCCCCACCACCGCCACCGCCACCACCGCCCCCACGCCGACCGCCACCGCCGCCCCCGCCGCCGGTCGGCGCGCCACCAACCGCGGCGGCAGCGCCAGCGGCCCCGCCGGGACCACGCTCACCGCCGCCAGCCATCATCGCCATCGGGTTGCCGGGAACGGAGTCGCTACGGGATGGGTCGAGGGTCCAGGTGCCCGCCAGCGCGGTCGTGACCGTAACAGCGGGTTTCTCCTGCGCCACGACCGGCGCGGCGGCAAGGACAACAGCGAACGAAACGAGGAAGACGCGCACGAGGAGGCTCCTGCGAATGCGACACGGTGATGGGGGAACGGGCCAGAAGGACCCAGCAAGGTGATACGTGCCCGCACGCCGCGAGGTTGCGGGGCGCGCGCCAGGCCCAGCGGACGTCTCAGCGCTCGGGATAGCGGGGATCGTAGAGGTTCGCGGCGATCAGCTCACGAACCCCGTCGAGGTCCGTGATCGCGGCGAGCCCCTCCGCAAAAGCCGTCCGGACCACCGCCTCCGCCACCTGGATCGATACGCCCAGGATCCGCTCGACCGCCGGGTAGAGCGACCCGGTCTCCAGTTCGGCAGTCGCCGTGGCCGCCACGAGAGCGTCAGCAGCGGCCAGGAACATCGAGTCGGTGACGTGACGGATCCCGGCAGACACCACGCCGAGCCCGAGGCCAGGAAAGATGTAGGCATTGTTGGCCTGTCCCACGATGCGCCGCTCACCCTGCCAGTCGACCGGCTCGAATGGCGAGCCGCTGGCGAACACCACCCGGCCCTCGGTCGCGAAGTAGGCGGCCTGCGCCGTGCATTCGGCCTGTGACGTGGGATTCGACATCGCGAAGACGATCGGACGCGGATTGATTGCAGCCATCGCCTGCAGCGCGGCCTGGGTGAAGAGCCCGGTCACGCCGGAGAGTCCGATGAGCGCCGTCGGTCGCACCAGTTCGATCGCCTCGACCAGGTCGCGCGTCCCCGGGTGTTGTTGCGCGAACGGCTGCAGGGCCTCGGAGAGAATCGGGCGTCCTGCCACAGCGAGACCGTTGCTGTCGAAGAACCAGCAGCGCGAACGCGCGTCCGCCTCACTCATCCCCAGCCGCTGCATGGCCTTCACGATGAGTTCCGCACAGCCCACGGCGACGCCGGCACCGCCAAAGAGGATGCGCTGCTCGGTGAGGGGAACGCCGGTCACCCGTGCGGCATTGAGCAGCCCGGCGAGTGTGACAGCCGCCGTGCCCTGAATGTCGTCGTTGAAGGTGCAGGCACGTGATCGATAGCGGGCCAGGAGCGAGGTCGCGTTGGTCGTCGCGAAGTCTTCGAACTGGATCAGGGCACCCGGGAATACCTCACCAACTGCCTCGACGAATTCGTCGACGAGCTCCAGGTATTCGGCGCCCCTCACGCGGGGCTGGGCGAGCCCGATGTAGTGCGGATCGGCCCGCAGCGCTTCGTTGTCGGTGCCGACATCAAGCATCACTGGAAGACCAAGGGCGGGGTCGACGCCGCCGCATGCGGTATAGAGCGTGAGCTTGCCGATCGGAATCCCCATGCCGTGCGCCCCGAGATCGCCGAGTCCGAGAATGCGCGCCCCATCGGTGACCACGATGACGGAAACCTTCTCGGCCGGCCAATGTCGCAGGATCTCCCGGATCTGCCCGCGATCGCGGGCCGAGATGTAGAGCCCGCGCGTTTCGCGGAAGAGTCGACCGAATTTCTTGCAGGCGTCACCAACCGTGGGGGTGTACACCACTGGCAGGAACTCGGCGAGATGATCGATGATGGTGCGGTAGAAGAGCCGTTCGTTGCGGTCGAGCAGCGCAACCAGCGCAAGGTACTGATCCAGCGGGGCGTCGAGCGCACGGAGATTGGCGAGGACGCGGTCTTCCTGTTCCTCCTGCGTGAAGACGCGCGGCGGCAGCAGGCCGCGGAGTCCCAGTCGATCGCGCTCCTCTTCAGTAAACGCAGTGCCCTTGTTGAGGCGACCATCCTGGAGGATCTCGACCCCGCGCGGCGCACGACGTTCGGCGGCGGCGCGGTTGGTGACGCTGGAGCTCATCCGTGATTCCTTCGGCTCGCCGGCACACGCCGGACGGAAAAAGAAAGCGTCGCCACGAAGTGACGACGCTTCAAGGACTTCGTAATGCCCGAATCGGCGAACTTGCCGGGCGTCGGGGGCAGAACATACGTTAAGCGGCCCGGAACGCGCAAGCAGCCGCGGAATCGGGGCAATCTCGCCTTCCCCAGCATGGGTCCGGGATCTTCTGAAAAACTTCATGATCCGCCACGGCAGGCGCCTCGCCGTCCTAATGGGAATCCTGGCGCTTCCCGCAGATTATTCGTCGCTTCGCGCGCAGCTCCCTCCGAGCAAGTGTGCGCCTGTGGCCCCGCATGACGGGTACGCTGTCTCGTTGCGAAGGAGCGCGATTCGGATGCTTGCCTCTCCGGCCGAGCGTGCCTCGCGATTCAAACTCGACGCAGGTGCCATCCCGGATTCAAGCGTTACGATCGTCAATGCAGACTCTCTCTGCGAGCGTATCGCAAGCATCATCCGTCGATACGAGCCGGTAAGTGCGCCGGGCGCAATTGCCGATCGCGATTCGGTAACGTTTGACCAGATCTTCCTGATTCGGGCCGGCGTCGCTCGTTACCTCGCGCAGGGGTTCGGGTTCCGCGGATTGAATAGAATGTTCGTGCTTGACTCATCCGCGACCGACGTGATCATGTCCTGGCAGGTGCTGCAGTATCCATACGACCCCACTCAATCGGCGCGCAAAATTGCCAAGGTGTCTACCCTGCTTGCGATGACGTCATTTGGACAGGATGCCCTGTCGACCGACCTCACCCGGTGCGCTACCCGAACCGAACGGCAGGGTCATCTCGTGGATACGCGTGACTGGCTCGCCAGCCTGGTCGGCGCGCAAGCTGAAAGAAGTTGGCGCAAGGGACTCTCGCTCCCCTTCCTCCGCGATTCGATGGTTTCGATCGTGTCGGACTTGGCACTCTGCAGGCGGGCCGCGAAGACAATGAACCACGATATGGGCGAACGACTATCAGCCTCGCGCACCGTCTTCCTGCTCAGGGTCGGCCCCAGCCGCTACTGGGCGGAGTCTGACGACTTTGAAGCGGGAGAATGGGGCATCGGGTTCATCCTCGACGGGAAGCTCCAGAAGGTGCTGGCGCGGGCCGGTATTTGAGGCGAGGTGAAACCAAAACCGCGCCTTCCGAAATTCCGGAAGACGCGGTTTCTGTATGCCCCGACCAGGACTTGAACCTGGAACCTAGTGATTAAGAGTCACGTGCTCTACCAATTGAGCTATCGAGGCGTTCTCCTGACAGTAGCCCCAACGGGAGTCGAACCCGTCTCTCGACCTTGAAAGGGTCGCGTCCTAACCGATAGACGATGGGGCCGAGGGTCCCGGTGAATCAACTGTCATAGCGCTAACGGGATTCGAACCCGTGTTCCAGCCTTGAGAGGGCTGTGTCCTAGGCCTCTAGACGATAGCGCCGTGTCGCAAACAGCCGCGCAATATAAGTCAGCGGCCCAGACCTTCAACCCTGCCCGTCTCGGGACAGCGGCTTGCCCTCTCAACAGGCCCGGCAGGAATCGAACCTGCAACCCCCGGTTTTGGAGACCGGTGCTCTACCAATTGAGCTACGGACCTTCGCGCGATCAGGGTGCCCGACGGGGATTGAACCCGCAACCTCCGGAGCCACAGTCTGGCGCTCTAACCAATTGAGCTACGGGCACCATTTGACCGCGAGAGGCCTAAAATGCCCCGCAGCAGGGGGTCGGTCAAGCGTCGCGTCGTGCCCAGAAGCGTCGGGCGAGCGCCAGCGTCCGATGATTGGCCGGCACGCCGTCGTCATCAAGCGCCGCCACCGAGACGACTCCCCGCGCTGCATTGCAGGCCAGGAGCGCCACGCCGCGCAATTGCTCCCGGCTGACGGCCGCCTCCTTGACCCCGCCCCGGACCGTTTCGGCGAGCCGCGCCCGCGCGACGCTCGGCAGCCCGCCGAGGGCCAACGGAGGGAAGACCAGCGTCTCGCCGTCCCACCACGAAATCGCCCAGATCGTCGCCTCGATGACCCGCCCCGCGCTGTCGAGCATCAGAGCGTCGTCGGCCTCGAAGTGCCCGGCGGTCATCCGGGCGGCCTCGAGCCAGGCCCGGTCGGTAGTCTTGTGGGAATATCCGCGATGCGGAGCCGGCGAGGTGTACAGCGCCAGCGGGGCCGTCCCGCCGACCTCCCGGTCGCTCACGAGGACCCGGCCCTCGGACACCTCGATCCGGACGACACGGTCCTCGCCCCCCTCCGGCCGAAGGATCTCGGGCAGGTGCATTCCGAGGGCCTCGGCGCTCCGCTCCAGCCGCGCCTGATGCAGCGGCCACAACGGGGCACGACCATCCATCACCCGCACGGTCTCAATCAGCGAGGGCGCCAGCGTCACGTCGCCTCCACCGCGGGAACCGCCGAGGGCGCGCGCACCGCCTGCAGCACCGTGGCCACAATGATCAGGCCGCCGCCAAGCAGCGCGAGCGCACTCGGCACTTCATGCAAGAGCCACCACGACCAGACCGGGTTGAAGGCGGTTTCCACCAGCAGCAGCAACGACACCTCGAGCGCCGGCACCGAACGGATTCCGGTCGCGACCAGCACATAGGCGCCCGCGATCTGGAAGATACCGAGGTACAGAATCACGCTCCACGCGCGGAATGGGTGACTTCCAACTGGCAACGCCATCGGCAGTATCGCGAGACACGCGATGATGTTGCCCATGATGCACGCCGCGATGCCGCGACCGCCGGCATCACCATCGCGTCCGAGCCAGCGAAGTCCGCAGATCATCAGAGCGTATGAGAGTCCGCTGACGACCGCGAACAGATTGCCCCGGAGCGGATCCGGCGCGGTCGTCGAGGGCGCGTCATCGCCGAGGAAGACCAGCACGAGTCCGCCGACCACCGCAAAGAGTATCGGCACGTCGCGTCGCCGGATCGGCTCGCGGAGCAGCCAGGGACCCAGCAGCAACAGATAAAGCGGCGCGGTCGACTGGAGGTAGATGGTATTCGCGCTGGTGGTGAGCCGATTGGCCAGCACGAACGACACCAGCGTCAACGCATAGGCCACCCCGACCAGCAGCGGCTTCCAGCCGAAGCCGCGCCACGCCTTCGGAATCAGGATCAGCAACGTCAGGGCAGCCACGCCCGAGCGAAACGACGCCACCTGGTACGCCCCGAAATCGGACGCCTTGATGGCGGCGCCTCCGGTCGAGAAGAGCAGCGCGGCGAGAGCGATTCTCAGGCGGGGCGAAAGCGTCAAATGCTGGTGGTCCGTCGGGAGAGGAGAGGGCCGATCTCCCCCTCAAGTTGGCAGGAGAAGCGACGGGCCGGAAGGCCGATGGCATCCGGCACGTGCCCCGCCCGACCAAGATCGCTATTTCTTCACCATGACTGACTCTCCCGACCGCTCTGCCCCGATCGTCCGGTTCACCTACATCACGTTGGCCGTGAATCTGCTGGTGATCGTCTGGGGAGCACTGGTGCGCGCCACCGGTTCCGGGGCGGGCTGCGGCAACCATTGGCCGTTGTGCAACGGCGTGGTGATCCCTCCCTCCCCCACCGTGCACACCATCATCGAGCTGACTCACCGCGTCACCAGCGGCCTCGCACTCGTCCTGATCGTTGCCTTGGTACTCTGGACGCGTCGTGGATTTGCACCAGGTCACTGGGCGCGCCGGGGCGCCATGGCATCACTGATCCTTATGCTGATCGAGGCAGCGATCGGAGCGGGCCTGGTCAAGTTCGAACTGGTGGCCCATAACGCATCACTCGCCCGCGCATTTTCGCTGGGTGCGCACCTCGTCAATACCCAGTTGTTGCTGGCGGCAATCTTCCTCACCGCCCGATGGGCCGATGGCCGGCGTGCCCCGACACGGGCCGCGATCGGCCGGGGCTGGTGGTTGCTGCTGCTGGCGATGGTCGCGTTGCTGGCGATCGGCATGAGCGGCGCCATTGCTTCGCTGGGCGACACCCTCTTCCCGGCGCGGACACTCTCCGAAGGACTGGCCCAGGATCGCGACCCCACCGCGCACGTGCTCCTGCGGCTGAGAGTCTGGCATCCCGTGCTGGCGCTGGTGACTGGGGCGCTGCTGATCGTGCTCACCACCCAGGTGCGGCGCTGGCACGATGATCCGCGGCTCGCGCGTGCGTCGCGCATCACCGGCGCCATGGTACTGGTGCAGTGGAGTGTCGGCTTACTGGCGTTGGTAATGCTGGTGCCGATGGCGCTGCAACTGCTGCACCTCATCACCGCGGATCTGCTCTGGTTGTCGGTAGTTCACCTGACAGCCGAAGCGACCGCGCCTCAGATCGAGCGCACCACCGTCGCGAGCATGTTCGCGGCCTCGGCGTCGAACACCGTCCCGGCGCCCGACTCGAGATAGGCGAGCGCGCGATCGGCTGCCCAGCGCGGCCGGAACGCGCGTGGTGAACGGAGCGCGGCGTAGGTGGATGCGGCACTCACCAGCCGACTCGCCCAGTGTGGTGTGGGACGGAAGCGGCGCGTGGGATAGCCGGATTGATCCGGCCGCAAATGGTGCTCGTAGGCGACCGCCGCGGCGAGTTCCATCCCCCGACCCCCGGCCTCGAGCAGCAGTCGCGCTCCAAGCACCGTGTGTGTCTCCACCGAAATCCGCTCGGCCACCGTGAGCATTTCCTTGTTGCCAAGTTCCTGGTCGATGCGGGCCATGCCGATGTCGTGCAGCAGCGCGGCGACGCCGAGTCGATGACGCCCGGGACGATCGACCCACGGGGACGCCGCGGCCATCGTCAGGAGCGCCGTATTGATGGCGTGCACCAGCGGATACCAGACCGGATTGTCGCCGTGGGCGACCTGCGGCAATTCGTGGTGCTCGAACAACCCCCCGAGAATGCGCACGACCGCCTCGGCTTCGCCCCGGGCCACTTCGCCCCGCTTCGCCTCGGCGCGAACCCACGCCATCGCTTCCATCTCGTCAGCGAGATCGAGCAGGAGCTCGCGTTTCGGTGCCCCACCGATGAAGGCCTGCTCCGATGGTTCGAGCGCGACATCCTCGAGAACTGCAACGCTGCCGAAAATGACTCCAGGAATGGCAGCCTCGCCAGCGGCCGAGTTCGCGCCGGTCGACATCCGGACCATCACCTGCTCGATCAGCATGGCGGCGGAATCGATCGTGATGGTGGAGTCGATCTCGAGACGCTGCACACCGACCGCCGAAAGTCGACGGCTCCACGGCCAGTCGCTCAGCTCATGCAACGCCCGCCCCGCGTAGACCGGAGCTCCGCCGAGGAAGAGCAGCACCGGATGCGAATCGATCTCGAGCAGTGCCACCATGCTCTGGTAGAGCGCCTCGACCGACCGCCGCGTCGCCGGATGCCCCGGTGAATAGAGCGAGGCCGCTGACATCGCCTGCGCCAGCGCGTGAAGAAAGCGGACTGCCTCGCTCATCCGTTCCCTCCCAACACCGCGCGAATCTCCGGGTCGCCTGACTTGCTGGCGAGCTGCAGCGCCACCAGCACTGGCCGGTGATTGCGCCAGCGCCCAGCCAGCACCTCGAGCGCCGCCAGCATCACGGGTGTTTTCGGCAACAGCCGCTGCAGCCGCAGGATCCCCTTGCGGGCGCGTACCAATGCAAGCAATTGCGGTACGATCAACGGGTTCCCCGAACCGGCCAGCAAACGAATCGCCTGCAATCGCAGGTCATCGCTCGCTGCGCCGAGCATCGTAAGCACAGGCGCGACGAGCGGCGGCGGACAGACCCCGTTGAGCGAGGCCAGCGCAACGCGGCCGAGTGACTCGTCGCCGCTCTCGAGTGCCTCAACCACGGCTCGATCGCGCGTCGCCGGCTGTCGGAGCAGGACCTTCAGCGCCTCCTGCCGGACCCGGGGCTCCGGGTTGTTGAACGCGGCGAAGACCTGATCCACACTGGTGATGGCCGGAAACTGCGCCAGGACGGCCAGGATATTGCGCGCCAGAAACCAGGGCGCACCCGCGAGTCGCGCGACCAGGTCCTCCTCGGCGGAGGGGCCGATGCGGGCGAGGATATCGAGCAATCGCCGCCGGGTGCTCCGCTCAGCGGCCTTGGCCAGCGCGTCGAGCAGCGGGGTGACCGCCGTGGCGCCAGAGTGCAGCGCCACCCGCTCGATCAGTGCGAAGTCCGGCTGCGCCGCCGAGAGCAACCGCTCGAGCAATCCCGGATCCAGGACCGCATCGGCAATCGCCTTGACGGTGGCCGCGTCGTTCTTCTCGTGCTCGAGCAGTTGAAGTACTTCGACGATCTGACCCTTCTCGCCGAGCGCCGCGGCGGCATTCAACACCGGCGCGGTACTGCAGTTCAATTCGAGCCCCATCGCCACGATCCGGGCGGGCTCCATGCCGAGACGGGGGTCCGTCTCTTCATCCTGCTCGAAGCCGACTCCCTCCCACTGCTCCACGAGTGCCGCGACCTGTGATGAAAAGGCGCCCGCGACAACGGTTCCCGGTCCTCCCTCGACTCCGGCGAGCTTGCCGAGCAGCGAGCGAAGCTGGGGCGAGATCGGAGATCCATCAGCCTCCGCCACGGACTCCAGCAGCAGCATCAGCTGCGCCGGCGGCACGATCGAAAGCGTATCACGGAGGAATCGACGGCGCGAGGCCACCGACGGTGCCGCCGCCACCACGCGCACCGTCGTTGGCTGTGACAGGGCAGCGAGCACATCCACGAACCGCTTGCGCGCGCTGCCAGAGGCACGATCACCCCGTGCCGCGAGCGAATGGGAGAAGCCGCCGAGCGCTTCGAATACTCGCCGTGCCCCCTCCGGACTCTGCGTCGCGCGTTCACTGATCGCATCCGCGATCGCCGCAGTCGAGGGCGCGTTCTCTCCCTCGGACAACCGGTGACCGAAGGCCGCCTCCACCAGCTGGCCCCAGAAGACATCGTCGATGTCGCTCTCCATCGCCGGGTCGGCGAAGGCGAGCACATCGTACACCATCGGTTCGATGCGGATGTGCTGCAACCGGAGCCCTTCGACGCCGACGGTTTCGTCGGCATCCGTCGCCGCCAGGGCGCTGAGCATGATGCCGACTTCGTGCGCCGTGACACCAGCCTGCAGCGCGAGCGTGCCGATGTTCCGGCGATGGAGCCGCACTGCGAATTCGCGGAGCACGGTGGGGAGTGGCTCGACGGTGGTGCCGTCAAGCAGCATCCCCCGCGGCGTCACGCCGATGGTGATGGAATCACGATTGATGAGTGCCGCGCCCAGCTTTTCCGTGAGCGCGGCGGCAGCCGTGACCACGAAACCGTGGCCGGGCGGGTACATCGATGCCTTGCTCTGCGCGTTGACGAACTCGCGCAGCGCGGCCTCGACCGAGCGTGGCATCGCCACGCCCCGCCCGCGACCGCTCATCGGAGGTCCCGGCTGCGCAACGAGGGCACCTGCTCAGGCGCCCGGCAGCATGTTCTCGACCATCGCCTGACCAAAGCCGCTGGTCGACAGCTTCGTCGCGCCCTCCATCAGGCGCTCGAAATCGTAGGTCACGCGCTTCTGACCGATCGTCTTCGCGAGCGACTCGAGAATCAGGTCGGCGGCCTCGTTCCAGCCGAGGTACCGCAGCATCATCTCGCCCGAGAGAATCACGGAGCCGGGATTCACCATGTCCTTGTCGGCGTACTTCGGCGCGGTGCCGTGCGTCGCCTCGAAGATCGCGTGGCCGGTGACGTAGTTGATGTTCGCGCCGGGTGCGATGCCGATCCCGCCAACCTGTGCCGCGA
The DNA here is from genome assembly GCA_039915645.1 of Gemmatimonadales bacterium. Taxonomy (GTDB): domain Bacteria; phylum Gemmatimonadota; class Gemmatimonadetes; order Gemmatimonadales; family GWC2-71-9; genus Palsa-1233. Next base: position 23,128 of record JBDSMX010000129.1, read on the forward strand.
GTGCATCGGAGATGTAGTCGCCGTTGAGGTTCAGGGTCGCGAGCACGCTGTAATCCCGTGGCCGCAGCAGGATCTGCTGCAACATGGCGTCCGCGATGACGTCCTTGATGATGATCCCGTTCGGCAACACCTGCCACGGACCGCCCTCGTGATCCACCGCGCCGAACTCTTCCTTGGCCAGAGCATAGCCCCAGTCGCGGAAGCCACCTTCGGTGTACTTCATGATGTTGCCCTTATGCACCAGCGTCACGCTTGGCAGCCTCTGCGCGATGGCGTACTGGATCGCTGCACGCACCAGCCGCTTCGATCCCTCCTCCGACACTGGCTTGATGCCGATGGCGCTCGAATCCGGGAAACGGATGCTGGTGGCTCCCATCTCGTTCTGCAGGAAGGCGATGATCTTCTTCGCCTTCTCCGTGTGCGCTTCGTACTCGATGCCCGCATAGATGTCTTCCGTGTTCTCACGGTAGATCACCATGTCGACCGCGCCCGGATCCTTGACCGGCGAGGGCACGCCGGTGAACCAGCGCACCGGACGGACGCAGGCGTAGAGGTCGAGCTGCTGCCGCAGGGCCACGTTGAGCGAGCGGATGCCACCGCCGACGGGCGTGGTGAGCGGGCCCTTGATCGCGACGAGATAGTGGTTGATCGCGGTGATGGTGTCTTCGGGAAGCCACGAGTCGAAGCGATTCTTGGCCTTCTCTCCCGCGAACACTTCAAACCATGCGAGCCGCCGCTTCCCGCCGTAGGCAATCTTCACGGCGTTGTCGAGGACGAACTTCGATGCGCGCCAGATATCGGGTCCGGTGCCATCCCCCTCGATGAACGGGATGATCGGTGCATCGGGAACCTGCAGCACACCGTCCTTGAGGGTGATCGGCGAGCCGTCGGTCGGCGCGGAAAGCTGCTGGAAGGCGGGCGAGGCCGCAGAATTGGTAGGCATCCCGGAATAATAGCGCCGGAGCGGGCCACTGCCACGCGGTGCGGTGATATCCTTCCCCCATGGCGGACGACCCCAAGCACCTCAACCCCGCACAGTTGCTGCGTCGCGCACACCTCGGCCGCGGCGCCCTCCGCTCGGCGTTCGGCACGGCCGGCCGTGTCGCGCCCGGGATGACCGCGCGGCTGGCAGAGGCGCTCTTCTTCCGGACCCCGCGCGGGGCAACGCGGAGCGAGGAAGTCGCCTTCCTCGACCGCGCGAATCGGTTTGTAGTGAATGCGGCTGGAGCGCGGGTCGAGGGCTATCTCTGGGGCGAAAGCGGTCCGCTGATCGTCTTCGCCCATGGCTGGCTCAGCAACGCCGGCCGCGTTGCTCCGCTCGCCCAGGCGATTCTGGCCACCGGGGGGCGAGTGGCCGCTTTTGATGCTCCTGGCCATGGTCGCTCAAGCGGCTGGCGTTCCTCGATGCCGGAATTCGCCGCGGCACTCAAAGCGGTGGTCGATTCAGTTGGTCCCGCACACGCCCTCGTCGGGCACTCGCTCGGCGGAGCGGCCTCCGTCTATGCCATCTCACGCGGTTTGCCGATCAATCGCGCCGTGACCATCGCGGCCCCAGCCGATCTCTCCAGCTGGGCCGACCACTTTCGTGATCTTGTCGGATTGTCACCCGATGTATACGAGCGGATGCAACGCCGAGCCGAGCGGCGGCTCGCGATCACCTGGGCTGATCTCGACATTCCGACCGCTGCACGAAGTTTGACGATCCCGGGGCTCGTCATCCACGACGTGCACGATCCTGATGTCCCGTGGAGCGAAGGGGTGCAGTTGGGTCAGGCGTGGGAAGGTGCCGAGGTGATGACGACGGAAGGCCTCGGGCATCGCGCCATTCTGCGCGACCCCGAGGTCATTCGTCGTGTGGTGGAGTTCGTGGCGCGATCCTGATGCGCCACGGCCCGGTCAGATGGGCTTGTAGATCGCGAACCAGGCGGCGAGCCCACCGAGCAGCGGCAAGGCAACGAGGTACACCTTCGCGACCTGGGGCCGACGATACGGCAGTGTCCCGAACACACCCAGCAGCAGCCAGATCGTCAGCTTCGCCCAGATCCATCCCGGAAACGCACCGCGCACCATCCCCAGCCGCGCGAGCATTCCGAATCCCCCGAGCAGGATCACGAAGAGCGCGACGCCGTGCAGCGCCCCCGCCAGCTTGCGCCCGGCGTTGCTTTCACGCGTGCCGCCATTGAGCACGTGGAGCGCGATGCCACCCAGGATGGTGAAGAGCAGGAACATGCCGGACAAGTGCAGAATCTTGTAGACGCCGTACGGAATCATCGGTCGGTTTTCCCGCGGCCTGCGGCCGTCACCATCGGTTCGATGTGTTGTGAAATAGTGCGACCACGCGAGCGAATCACTCGCCTCAGGGGCGCTCGATCGGCGTGCGAACCGAGTTGCCCCATTCAGTCCACGAGCCATCGTAGTTGCGCACCTTCGACCAGCCGAGCAGGTAGGTCAGGACGAACCAGCTGTGCGACGACCGCTCGCCGATGCGGCAATACACGATCAAGTCGGCGCCCGGAGTGAGCCCCTGTTCGGTCTCGTACAGCGTGCGCAACTCGGCCGCACTCCGGAACGTGTGAGTGCCGGCATCGACCGCCTTGGCCCACGGCACGCTGCGGGCGCCGGGAATGTGCCCGCCACGCAACGCCCCCTCGTTCGGGTAGTCCGGCATATGCATCCGTTCACCGCGGAACTCCTCGGGTGACCGCACATCGACCAGTTGTCCGCCACGCCCGATGTGCGCGAGGACATCGTCCTTGAAGGCGCGAATGGCCGCGTCCTGTCGCGGGCCCACTTCGATGCTGCCGGCACGCACCTCAGTGCGTTCGGTCACCATCGGGCGCCCTTCCTCCTGCCAGCGTGCCCGCCCACCGTCCAGCAGCTTGAGATGCTTGAGGCCGAAGAGCTGGAAGACCCAGAGCGCGTAGCACGCCCACCAGTTGTTCTTGTCGCCGTAGAACACGATCGTGGTATCGTCATCGATGCCGCGCTCGCGCAGCAACGCCTGGAACTGTTCCCGATCGACGTAATCACGAACCACGGCATCATTCAGGTCCTGCACCCAGTCGATCTTGACCGCGCCAGGGATATGTCCTGTCTCGTAGAGGAGCAGATCCTCATTTGATTCGAGAAGACGAACCTTGGGATCATCAAGATGCGCCGCAACCCAGGCGCAATCGACCAGCACCTCGGGATGGGCGTAGCCACGGCTTCCAATCGGAGTCACATCAGGAAGAGACATCAGGGGTTTCCCGGACCGAGGAGGTCCTCAAGAACTTTGTCGACCACTTCCACTACGCGGCCGGAGACAATCCGCGCGAGCACATCAACGGTCTCGAGCGGTAGCGATTCGGGGTGCTTCCGGTCGCGCTGGAATCTCACGATCTGTCCCAGCAGGACCGCCGCCATCGGCAACGCTTCGTCGCCGTGGGTCTCGTCGTCCAGGCTTTCGTCGTCTTCCTCATCGCTCGCGTCGGCGACAGCGCGCTCGTAGCTCGACGACGGCACCGATACCGCCCACGGCTCGGACTCGTCATCAGCGTCGGGCTCGATCGGTGCGGGAGGCATTGGCACGATGGCGTAGAGTTCGCACCGGAGACCGGGATCTTCCTCGCGCGCTGCGAGCACCAGCTGGCGCGGCTCGCCGAAGATGCCGTGCCGCTCGAAATATTCGATGGCACCCGGGGGCACCGCGCAGCGCGCGACGAGGTTGCCATCGAGAAAGGTCCCGAGGCAGCGCATCCCCTCGGGGACACGCTCATCAGCAATCTCCTCGACCCGCAATGGTACCGGCGTATCCGTAGCCGCCAGCACCGAGGCCGGCCGCGCCGCTTCATCGTCGGGTGGTGTCAGGTCGAACGGCTCATCGATCATCGGCTCAGCCCCGGCTGGTTCGGATGGGAAATCTACTCTCGTCGGCGGGCGCCCTCTCCCCTACGTATGTTCTACGCCTTCCGATGTCAGATATCGCCGCGCTTCCGCCCTCGCTGGACCATACTGCCGCCGCCCGCTGGCCAACGCGCGCGGCTGCCCACGTGCTTGGGATCGGCCTGCTCCTCGCCGTGGTGGCGGCATTGCCTGCTTCGCCCAGCGATCTCGACCGGCACCAGCTCCCCAAGGAAACCGCGGTCCATCTCGCGGTCTGGCTCGCGGTCGCGCTGGCCCGTCCCTTCCCGGTCACCGGGCTCCGCCGAGCGACGAGCTGGAGCCTGCTGCTGCTCTTCGTGATCACCGTGGCGGCCACCGCGGGTGCCACCAACCTCTGGATGGCAGCTCGCGCCGCCGCATTGACCATCACCGGCATCGCGGCACTCCTCACCGCGCGACAACTCGCGACCGCCGGCCTCGCCGATACCCTGCTCGGCTGGGCCGCGATCGGGGCGGCGACCGGCACCGCCACCGGACTCGCGCAGGCCTACGGTTTGAGTTCGCCGTTCTTCGCCGCCACGCGGGCACCCGGCGGCACCTTCGGCAATCGCAACTTCATGGCCCACTTCGCGACGCTCGGTCTTCCAGTGGCCGGTGTCATCGCGCTGGGCGCGCGCCGTCGCCACGCCATCCCGGCACTGCTGCTCAGCACCGCACTCGTCACCGCGATCATCCTCTCTCGCTCCCGTGCCGCGTGGCTCGGCACCGTCGCCGTGGCCGGCACGACGGCACTCGTGCTCCTGCAAGCGAAGCGCAGGGGTGAGTTGCCCATCGTCCAAGGTCGCAGCGGCCTCCTGCTCGCCGCGGTGGCGCTTGGCGTGATTGCGGCGCTCACGATTCCGAACGCGCTCGAGTGGAAGGCGCGCTCTCCCTATGCCGAAACCCTCGGCGACATCGCCAATCATCGCGAAGGGTCCGGGCACGGTCGCATGGTCCAGTACCGCAATACCCTGAAACTGGCGCTGGCGCATCCAGTGCTCGGTGTCGGGCCCGGCAACTGGCCGATCCGGTATGGCGATGTGGCGCCGTCGTCGGACCCGTCGTGGGCATTCGGTGATCCGGTGCCGCTCAATCCCTGGCCATCGAGCGACTGGATGGCCGTGATCAGTGAGCGAGGCATCGGAGCGGTTGCTGCGCTCGCCTTTCTGGGATTCGCCTTGGCATGGCGCGGAGTGACGGCGGCAATGGCGGGAGGCGTGCGCGCGCTGAATGGAGCGGCGCTGCTGGCACTGCTCGCGGCGGTCGCCGTGATGGGAGTCTTCGACGCGGTGTTGCTACTGCCGACACCACTGCTCTTCGTCGCTCTCGCCACCGGCGCTCTGCTGCAACGAGCGGACGGAACTCTGCTGGCGGAAGACGATGCGCCACGCCCGCGGACCGTGCTCGGCGCTGCGGTCACGCTGCTCCTCTGCCTCATTGCCCTGCGCAGCGTCAGCCAGACGGCCGCATATCTTGTTGCCGGCAATGGTCGCGACCTGCGTCGACTCACCTGGGCCGCGCGAATAGATCCCGGGAGCTACCCGATCCGGATCGCCCTCGCCGAGCGTGGCAATTGTGCCTCGGTGCGCGATGACGCTGCAGCGGCGCTCCGCATGGCACCGAACTGGCCCGCGCCCCGGGCAGCGGCGAGGAGATGCGGCGTGCGATAGGCACTCCCGGCTCCATCGGCCCCGCAATTCCTCAGTGTTACTGGCCCCACTCCGCCCAGCTCCCGTCATAGACCGCAACCGGCGCCCCGACTCCCTCCGGATCCGCCGCACGAATGACCTCGACGGCCAAGGCCAGCGTGCACGCAGTCACGCCCGAGCCGCAGGAAGCAATCATCGGCCGTGACAGATCGATCCCCCGCTCGCGCAGCAACGTCCGCAACTCACCTGGCGACTTGAACAGTCGCGTTGCAGGATTGGTGAACTCGGCAAACGGAATATTGACGCTTGAAGGAATGTGTCCACGTCGGAGTCCCGGTCGGGGCTCGTCCTCGGTGCCGTTGAAGCGGGCGGCGGAGCGGCAGTCGGCGATTTGCGACGCATCACCGCCGGACACCACGCGTTCCACGCCGGCTCGATCGCGAATCAGCGACGGATCGATCGTCGGCACACGGTAGCCTGTGGGAAGTCGACGCACGACTCCGCGCTGCACCGGACGCGTCTCGCGCGCCCAGGCGCCGAAACCACCGTCAAGCACCGAGACATTGTGGTGGCCGAAGACGCGGAACATCCACCACGCGCGCGCGGCACTCAAATTCAGCCCACTGCCATCGTAGCAGATGACCCGGTCGTCGGGGCGGATGCCGAGACGTTCCGCGATCCCCGCGAACCGCTCGGCCGACGGCAGCATGTGCGGGAGATCGGCGTCGGGATCGCTTACCGTATCGAGATCAAATCGCACTGCACCGGGGACGTGCGCCGCGAGATATTCGGCGTCGGCGTCGCGTCCCATCGAGGGCAGATAGAACGACGCGTCGAGCACGACCATTCCCGGTTCGTGCCCATGCGCCGTGAGCCAGTTGGCAGAGACCAGCGGAGGGGCCATTGGAGCGGCACTAGATTCCACGTGCAATCCTCGAGGATGATCTGGCGATGGTATTCGATACCCTGATAAATCGCTTCCGAGCCACCGACCGCAATACCCGGCTCGAGACGCTGCTCGACTATTCCCGAAAGCTACCCGAGTTGCCGGGAGAGTTGCGGGCCTCGAGCGATCTGGAGGCCCACCGAGTCACCGAATGCCAGACCCCGGTGTTCCTCTGGGTGGGCGTGACCGGGGGTGCGGTGACCATTTTCGCGGAGGTGCCCCGCGAGTCGCCCACGGTTCGGGGCTTCGTCGCGCTCCTGATCGCCCGGATCAACGGAGCCACCCCCGCCGATGTGGCCGCGATCCCGGATGACCTCCTCGATCAACTGGCGCTCGGCGAGACCCTCGGCATGATGCGGACGCAGGGCCTCACCGCCATTCTCGGCCGAATCAAGCGCTCGGTCGCTATGGCCACCACGGAGAGCTGACATGTACGCGTTGATCCTGATTCGCTATCGCCGACCGCTCGATGAGATCAATGCGGCCACCGACGCCCACCGCGCCTACCTCAAGACGCTCAAGGCCGATGGAGTGCTCCTCGCCTCGGGACCGTTCGATCCGCGCGTCGGCGGTGCACTCCTGCTCCGGGTTCCCGATGGCGACGCTTCGGTGCTCGACCGGATTCGTGACAACGATCCCTTCTATCGCGGCGGACTCGCCAACTACGAGTTGCTTCCCTGGAATCCTGTGCTGGGAACCGAAGGCCTCGATCGGTTGTAACGAGAGACTCGCTTCCCGGCATCTGCCAAGGCCATACCATGCAGAATTTCACGTTCCATAATCCCACCCGGATCCATTTCGGCCGCGGACAGATCCGCCGCATCGATCGCGAAATCCCGGCAGATGCCCGCGTGATGCTGGCGTTCGGAGGCGGCAGCATCAAGACCAACGGCGTCCACGAGCAGGTCCGCGCCGCGCTCGGGAATCGCCACGTCGTGGAGTTCGGCGGGATCGAGGCGAACCCCGACGTGGCGACAGTCGAGCGGGCGATCGCGCTGGTTCGCGCTGAGAAGGTGGACTTCCTTCTCGCGGTGGGAGGCGGTTCGGTGCTCGATGGTGTGAAGCTCGTTGCAGCCGCTGCACTCCTTGACGTTGACCCCTGGGCAGTCGTGCTCGGAAATGTCAAACCGTCGAAGGTGCTCCCCATCGGTTCGGTGATGACGCTCCCCGCGACCGGATCGGAGATGAACGGCTTTTCCGTCATCTCGCGCCGGGCGACGGAGGAGAAGCGCTCTTTCGGCTCTCCCCTGCTCTTCCCCCAATTCTCGATTCTTGACCCGGAAACCACCTTCTCCTTGCCTCCACGTCAGATCGCCAACGGCGTGGTGGACGCCTTTGTCCATGTGATTGAGCAGTATCTCACCTACCCCGCCGACGCCCCGCTCCAGGACCGTTTCGCCGAAGGGATTCTGCAGACCCTGGTGGAGATCGGACCGAAGACTCTCGCCGATCCAACCGACTACGACGCACGCGCCACCTTCGTCTGGTCGGCAACGCTCGCGCTCAATGGTCTCATCGCCGCCGGTGTCCCCGAAGACTGGGCCACGCACTCGATCGGCCACGAGCTCACGGCGCTCCATGGACTTGACCACGGCCAGACACTGGCGGTCGTCCTGCCCGCGCTCCTCGATCATCAACGCGACTCGAAGCGCGCCAAATTGATCCAGTTTGCCGAGCGCCTCTGGGGAATCCGCGAAGGGAGTGACGCCGCGCGCATTGCGGCGGGCATCGCGCGGATGCGGGCGTTCTTCGAGTCGATGGGGGTCCCGACCCGCCTCAGCGACTACGGACTCACGGCCGCGGTTGCCCCGGTGGTCGCCCACCGCCTTGCCGAGCGAGGAGCGGTGGCACTTGGGGAGCGGAAGGACGTCACCCCCGCGGCCGTCGAGGCGATTCTCACCCAGGC
>JBDSMX010000132.1:0-2520 GCA_039915645.1 Gemmatimonadales bacterium
AAGTTTTTCGCCGACCCCACGGCGCGCAAGCAGATTCTCGAGTGGCTGGGCGCGTGATGCCTGGCCCGCGGGTGCACATCACATCGGAGCGGGTGCATGGACTTCCTTGATTTCGAGATCCACATCGCGCCGGGAACCGGCCAGGATTATCCCATCCTTGTGGTCAAGTCACCGGTGGGCGAGGCGAGTGGCACCTTCCACCTCCCCTTCGACGCACCCGGACTCGAGAACCATCTCAAGGGTGTCGAGATCGCGGTACTGAAGTCGGGGTCGGTCCGCCGCGACATCGTGATGGCGGCCGACGAAGACGAATCGGTCAGCGACTTCGGCAAGAAGCTCTTCAACGCGCTCTTCACCGATCAGGTGGCGACGGTGTTCCGCCGCAGCCAGGACTCGGCGCGCGCGCAGAAGAAGGGTCTCCGTGTCCGGCTCCGGATCGATGCGCCTGATCTCTCGACCCTGCCGTGGGAGTTCATGTACGACCCCTCCACGGGTGACTACATCTGTCTCTCGTCGGAAACGCCGCTGGTGCGCTATCTCCAGTTCGATCGCGCACCCGAAGAACTCACGGTCAAGCCGCCGATCACCATTCTCGCGATGGTGGCGAGCCCCAAGGATCGCCCGACGCTCGATGCCGCGCGCGAGAAGGAGCGCATGCAGCAGGCGACGGCAGGGCTGCAGGCCGCAGGATTGCTCCAGATCGAATGGCTCGAAGGCTCCACCTGGCGTGACCTGCAGACAACATTGCGTCGCAAGGACTATCACATCTTCCACTTCGTGGGCCACGGCGGATTCGATCCCGCCGCGGGCGAAGGCGTGCTCGCCTTCACCGACGAAGCAGGAAATTCGCAGCTGCTGAGCGCGACCGAAGTCGGCCGCCTCCTGGGCGACGAGCGCACTCTCCGACTCGTGGTGCTCAACTCCTGTCTCGGCGCCAAGGGAAATACCACCGACATCTTCTCGAGCACGTCGGCGACGCTGGTGCGTCGCGGTGTGCCGGCCGTGGTCGCGATGCAGTACGAGATCAGCGACCTCGCCGCCATTGAATTCTCTCGCTCGCTCTACGAGGCAATCGCCGACGGGATGCCGATCGATGCCTCGGTGGGTGAGGCACGCAAGGCGATCTCGGTGTCGGCACGCAATTCGGTCGAGTGGGGAACGCCGGTGCTGCATATGCGCTCGCCCGACGGCGTGCTCTTCACCATCGACGGGCCGACCACGTCGACGCTCAAGGCGACGGGGACCTATCGCGCGCCACCGATCCAGGTGCCGCCTCCGGTTACGGCACCGGTCGCAGCCGCGCCGCAGCAATTCGTGAGTCCGCCTGCTGCTCCGCCACCGGCGCCTCCCTCGGGTTCAGGCGTCTGGAAGGGTGTCGCCATCGGCGGCGGCATCATGGTGGCACTCGTCATTGGAGTGGTCTACCTGCTGGCGCGCGATCCGGCCACACCGGACACCTCAACCGAGTGGGTAGTCCAATTTGAGAGCGCCGACACCAACCATCACGGCGGCTGGCGTCGTGCCGACGGCAGCACCTGCGTCTGGAACAGCTACGAGGACGGCTTCAACCTGCCATACGTCCAGGTGCCGAGCCCCGAGGGGGAGACCTGGCTGGTGAGCGAGGCGCCGGAGGAGTTCCGCAAGGACAACGGCACCCTCGACGATTCGGCCGAAGTGCACCTCTTCTTCAAGAACAAGGGCGGCGAAGTCGAGGCATTCGCAGGCGATTCGGGGCGGCGGACCAACGACATCTTCGGGCGGCACGTGACTATCACGCCCAAATTTGGACCGATCCCGGCGGCGGGGCTGCCGGCCTGCGAAACGGAAACGCCTAAATAGAGTTGTCATCCTGAGCGAAGCACCCCGCAGGGGTGCGCAGTCGAAGGAACACCCGCTTACTGGCGAGACAAGCTCCTTCGACTTCGCGACCTTCGGTCGCTCCGCTCAGGATGACAACTCCCGTGGGCGCGGCGCCTGCCGGGTGCTTCGCTCAGGATGACAAACTCCCGCTGGCCGGTCCGCTCAAGGTGAGGACTGGCCCGTCCGAGCACTAACCCGTACCTTAGCATCCGAATCCCCCCACATCCCGCATCCTGACAATGTGAGAAGTCGCATGGTTCGTTGGTCGATCCTGCTGGCCTCCTTGACCCTTGCCCATACTGCTGGCGCTTCAGTCGCCGCCGGAACGACTGCCGACACCCTCAGGAATCCGCCCGTCCTGGTAAACCGCTCCACTCGGCCGCGGATGGTCGAGCTCTCCCTCACGGCCGCCAAGGCACAGCTGGCGATGGTGCCGGGGAAGCCGACCGAGGTCTTCGCCTTCAACGGTACCGTGCCCGGCCCGACCATCGAACTGCGCGAAGGCGACAGTGTCGTGGTCCATTTCACCAACAACCTCAGCGAGCCGACGTCGGTCCACTGGCATGGGCTGCATATCCCCGCCGATATGGACGGGTCGCCGATGGCCCCGGTGCCGCCGGGTGGGAAAAAGGACTACCGCTTCTACATCGAGCCCAACAC
>JBDSMX010000137.1:0-12833 GCA_039915645.1 Gemmatimonadales bacterium
GTGAAGGTGTAGTCCACAAAGTTGGTGAAGGTCGCCGAAGTCACCGAGGGATCATTGGCCGCATCTCGCGTGGGGAAGCCGAAGACGTTGTCATTGTCCTGGCTGGCGACGCCGGTACCCGTGGCGCTTCGCACGCCGACTACGTCGTCACTGTTTCCCGCGTCAAGAGCGTCGCACTCACCGGCACCCCATTCCGGGGGCAGCGAGTTGTAGCCGTTCACCTCGAAGGCATTGCCGTTGAACTTGATCGGATCATTCACCGTCACGGCCGCGTTGACGCCGATCGTCGGCTTCACGGTCCGGAACCACTGCGTCAACGAGAGCTGGGCGAGGCGATTGCTGCTGGTACCACGCCAGCCGGTGACCTCGACCATGAAGAGCTGGGTGTTGATCCGCTTCACCGTAGGGAGGTAGTAGAGCTTGCTCGCCTGCAGCGTCCGCGTGCCGCCCGACCAGAGCGTCGGGGTCGTTGGCGTCCAGACCGAGAGCGCGCCCTGCACCGTGGGATCCCAGGTGGCGTAGACATCGGCAAGCCCTGCCTCCGCGGCGTTCTGCGCATCGGCCGCGACGCTCGAACTCGACGACGCCGAGCGATCGAACCGCACCACCATGAAAGCGGCGGTGATCGTCGCGCCCAAAACAATCAGGGCATAGAGCGAGAGGAGCAGGGTGACGCCACGACGGTTGGCAAGCATTGGAGTCTCCTTCACGGCCGCAACGCGTTGCGGAGCGCCACGCGGGTGTACATCGGGTACTGGGTCGTCGCTCGGCTGGCACTGTTGCCCGCGAGATTGTTGGCCCGGTCGGTCACCGTGGTGATGGCGACGCCGATCGAACGGACCAGCAGTGGGTTCACCGCGGCCGGATTGAGCACCGTGCCCGCCGCGTTGTAGTAGGTCAGCGTGAAGTGCGTCGTATCAGGAAGCGGGCCGATCACCGGGCTCATCGCGGCCTCGCCCAACGAGATCGAGCGCACACCGATGAATGCCTGTCCCGAGGTGCCGTCGATGAATGGGCCGTATTCCACCCGTTCATACCAACGCACCGGTCCACCGACGCGGTGCTGCGAAATCGCCATCGCCACGGTGGGCGTGGTGGACTTCACCAGCGGTGTGGCCGAGAGGGTGAGGGTCATCGCCGGATCGGTGCCGCAGGTGCTGTTGGAGTCGATCACGCTGACCGCCATTGGCAGCCACTGGTCATCGAAGCTCGCGTTCGGGTCGTTCTCCACAAAGAGCAGGAATTCATCGCTGCCACGGGGCAGGCGCTGCCCGGTGATCGGCTTCCGGATCTTGAATTCGGTCAGCGTCGGCGTGCCGCAAGTGATCGCCATGCCGCGCATCGCCTTGAACGAGATCCGGTGCGCCGCGATTGCAATCAGGTCGGTCGAGGCCGAGAGGGTCGTGACGTTGGTGTCGTAGCCGACTTCACGCAGCTCCTGTGGCAGCGAGAGCGTGCCGTTGCGCGCCTCGCCCATCGAGTTGGCAAGCGTGATCTGCGCCGTCGAGGTGTTGAGCATCACGCTCATCACCTTGGTGATGGTCACGCCGATGATCGCGAGCACGACCATGCTGATGAGCAGCTCCACAAGGGTGATGCCGCGACGGTTCAGCACGCGACCCGCCCGGTGAGCGTGTCCGTCTTGGCCAGCCCCTTGGAAAGCTTGTAGGTCGCGAAGACGCGTACCGTGCGCAGCGTTCCCGTGGTCGGCACGGTCCAGGTCACCGAGATCCGGTTGGTGACCTGCGCCGATGTGGAGGAAGCAAAGGTCCCGGCAGTACACGCTGGCGAAGTGGCATTCGCGTAACTCAGCAACTCGTCGAGCTTGGCAGTGGTGAGCCCCGACGCGAACGTCGAGACCTTGCTCCGCTGGAGATTGCGGGTCGTCATCATCGATCCGCCGGCCACGGCCAGAATGCCGCTCGTCAGGATGACGATAGCCACCAGCAGTTCCACCAGGGTAAAGCCACCCCGGCCGGTCTTGCGAATCACTCGACCCTCCCATAACCCGTTATCCGGGCAGTATCGGCCGCATCACCCTTGGTCGCAATCACGAGGAACGGCGTCCCGCTCAACACCAGTCCGGTCGGCTCGATCTGCAAGGTGACGGCGGTGGTCGAAACGCTGACGTTGTATTGGGCGGCGAAGTCGAGATTCTGGCCCACCGCGACCGAGCTCCCGTTCCGCACGATGCTCACCGAGGCGACGCCGCTGGCAAAGGTGATCGTGGCGGGGAGGCGCGACCCGACCGCCGTCGCCCGGGCCCGCCGGAAGAACGATTCGAAGCCCGCCGTGGCACCGCGCACATTGCGCCGGGCCAGGGCCGCCGAGATCGATGGGGCGGTCATCGCCAGCAGGATACCGATGACGACAACTACCAGCAGGAGCTCCATCAGGGTGAATCCCCGACGGGTTCCTGCCCAACGAGTGGTAACGCGGTGCATCTGCGACCTCCTGCCTCAAGAGGTGCGGGGCGCCGTGGCGACCCCGACCCGAAAAAAGCTACCCGATGGTCCCGCTCTCAGTCAGTACGATGGCCAGTTGTCGGTCCACGCATTGCCGAGGCGAGCCCAGTCCCCATACTGGGAGAGTGCTTTCTTGATCATGCAAGAGTCGTACTGGTACGTCTTGGTGCCGTTGCCAATATCTGATACACCAGCAACCGGGAAGGAGGCCTGAACGGGATTGGGCGAATTATACGCGGGAACTGACTGGTTCAGGCCAGTATAAGTGGCCCCATAGACAGTATTACTGCCGTTTGACGTCAGCGTCCCGCCGACCATCACGATCCCGTTCCAGTCAGTATTGCCGTTGAGTGTCAAATTTCCAGTCACAATGAAGATGCCGTAGCTATTGCCCGGGAACTTTCCGGCATAGTCACCTTGCACGAAGATCAGGCGAGGTGAGGTGCCGCTGCTTGGCGGAGCGCTCGGCGTCCAGGCCACCGTGGGCGTGACAGTCTTCTCGTAGTAGTCCGGGGTGATGTTGCTCCGCTGCGAAAGATCGTACCAGTCGAAGGAGAGATTGTCCTTGGCGGTGCCGGTCGGACCAGGAGTGCCCAGAATGACGGCGGTGTTATCCGGATTGCCGTCAATCGGGCCGAGTGGCCCGGTGTAATCGGCCGTGCCAGGCGCCCCGGTCTTTGAGGGGACGCCCAGCCCCGGGATCGAGGCCAGCGGCGCGGGCGCCGTGGTGCAATGGTCGACTCCGCTGATCGCCCCCGACGCACCGTTCTTTGCGAATCCCGCCAGCGCGAAGAAGCCGGCATCGACATCGAACTGGGCGGGTGCAAATCGGATCATCTGAGTCACCGTGCGGGTCGCCCGTGGCGCGGTGGCGTTGTAGCGGTCGTTGGTGACCTCGGCCCGCGAGGTAATCAGCAGAATCGTGTCGACGGGGGAAACGGGCGAACGACGGAAGTAGCGCAACGTCACCGTCACCTTGCCGCCGGTGACGTTGTAGATCGCCGAATCGGGGAGCGTGGTCGGCTGGCTGGGATTCGCCACCAGGTACTTGTCGATGCCGCTCTGCGCGATGGTATACGCGTCGACCTGCGCCGTCGCATCGAGTGCCGTACGTCGCTCGGTTGTGGTCCTGGTCCAGGCCCCGACGATGGCAACCAGGAGCAGCAACACCAGCAGCATCACCGTCATCAAGGCGGCGCCGCGGCGGTTGGCGGTGAGTGGGCGCTTGCGCTGTTTCATTACTGTGCTCGGTTCACGAGAAATATCGCGGTGGTCACATCTGCCTGTTCCGGTGCGGTCGCCTTTCGCGCCGTCAGGTCGCTCTCGCCCGGCAGGAAGAGCTCGAAGCCCTTGATATCGGTGAGATCAGCGGGAACCGCCGTCTGCGAGACGGTGGCGGCGCCGTTGAAGAAGCGGAATGCCGCCGACACGTCGAAGGGCGCTGCGAGCTCCACCGCCGATCCGCCGCCATCGAGGTAGTTGCGCCAGAGCGCCGTGCGGCCACTGAGGGCGGTCTGGTTCGAATTGCCGAAGTAGTAGTTGGTGCGGCGATAGAGCATCACCGGCGTCCCGACCGCCACGCGGACGTCACTGCCCGCATTGACGACAATCGTGATCTGTCTGGTCTTCTGGTTCGGAGCACTCGAAGGCGCCGTGATCGCAAACACGTTGGCCGGCGCGCTGGTGCACGTCGAGGTCAGTGCCCCATTGTCAGTCACCGTGCCACCGGACACCGGGGTGTAGACGCCCGTGTTGCCTCGCGTCGCATACCCGGAATATCCCACTGAAGCGAGCACCACACTATCCACCGGGAGCAGGGCGATCACGTGCGTGGTGTTGGGTGAGACATAGGCCGCCGAGCACACGACACCGAGGGCATATGGCACCTTCACCGTGATCGAACTCGCGCTAGCGGCTTCGATCCCCCAATCGGGATCCACCATCCGCAGATCGTTGCTGAGCACGTTGATCGCGCTGCGACCCACCCGACGACCGGCCCGCTGTCCTTCGGCGCGCTCGGTGAATCGGCTCTGGCTCATCATCAGCGAGAGCGTGGCCGCGCCAAGAATCGCAGCAATCACCATCGCAATGAGCAACTCGATGATCGTGACGCCGCGCCGGGAATGGATCATGGTGTGTAGAAGGGGTTGGAGACGCCACCCTTGCGGGTGATGACCCGGGTGAGTGCCCCGATCGGCCGGGTCCCCGTCGGGGTCAGCGTGATGGTCACCGTCTGAGTCTCGCTGACGGTCGCCGTCACGGTCGTCATGGTGTAGGCGAGCGGCAGCGTGGTCACGGTCTTGGTCACGGTGCCGTCGTCGAGGGCGCCCGCCGGGATAGCCGTGATCCGGGAGACCTCGGCGTTCAACACCGCCGCCCGATAGGCCAGCTTGCCGGTGTCGCGTGCCTGACGACCACTGGTCAGCAGCATCGCCGACAGGCCGCCCGCCATCGCACCCAGGATCACGATGGCAATCAGCACCTCAATCAGCGTAAAACCGTTGCGTTTCTGCATCACTGCAGCCTCACCAGACCTGCGGGAGAAACCGTGATATGGCGGGAGAAATTGTCTCCCGTGACGCGCACCAGGAGGGAAGCGCTCACCAAACCGTTGGGGTAGACCGTGACCGATGTCGGCGTGAACGCCACCACATCGACCCCCTGATCGGGGCCGAATCCGAGGTCCCGGCTCAGCCGCAGAGTATCGGCAGGAGAGGTGGCGCGGTCGCGGACTGTATACTTTCCACCCGACACATAGCGGATGACGACGGGCTTCCGGAGGCGGGCTGCCAATCCCACCGCCTGTTCCATGTCGCCGGCGATGACTTTGGCAGCTTCGTTGAGTTTGGCGTGGGTCGTGATCCGGGAGACTCGGGGCAACAGCATCGCCGAGAGCAGTCCCAGCATCACGATCACCAGCAGCATCTCGATCAGGGTGAACCCGGCGGGCTGTCGCAGGACCTGCCGGAGCCGGGAATCGATGCCAGATTGTTGAGTCATAGCTCCTCAAATGGGGCGATTTTCGTGCCGTTTCCAGGGCCAGAAGAACCAGACCGAGGCCAGATGCGCTCAAGAGAACGAATTCTCAATAACCTCGAACAGATCTATCGGGAATCATACGAGGCCGCCAAGGTCGGCGACAACGGCGTCCGGATGGTCGACCTCGATAATTCCTATATGCGCGATCAGCTGATGCTCGAAATCCTGCTCGATATTCGTGACCTTTTTGCGGTCTCCCCGGCGGCCCCCGCCACCTCCGGGCAGAGCGCCCTCGAGAAGCTTACCGCCCTCCGCCGCCTCACCGGTCGCTGACCCCAGGAGCCACGATGCGCCGTGCCCTTCCGCTGATTTTCCTGCTGCTGGCCGCCTGCGAGCCCGGTGCCGATGCCCCGAACCTCGCCATCTTCGGGACCATCTGGACCGGCGACTCGACCGCTCCCGAAGCCAGGGCCATGGCGGTGCGTGGCGAGACCATCACTGCAATGGGCGACAGCGCTTCGATTGCGGCCCTGGTTGGACCCGGGACCAGGATCCTCCAGGTCGGCAACGGGATGATCGTCCCAGGCTTCGCGGACGACCACGTCCACCTCACAGATGGCGGTGCCCAGCTCGGCTACGTCGAACTGCGCGATGCCGAAACGCCGGCCGAATTCACCCGACGCATCAAGGCCTATGCCCAGACGCTGCGACCCGGCGAATGGATTCTCGGCGGCGGCTGGGACCACGAGCGGTGGAAAGGCTCCCCGCTGCCGCAGAAGGAATGGATCGATTCGGTCACTCCCGACAACCCCGTGTTCATCCAGCGCCTCGATGGTCATATGGGGCTCGCCAACTCGCGCGCGCTCGCCCTCGCCAAGATCACGGCAGCGACCGCCAACATCACCGGCGGCACCATCGTTCGGGACGCCTCCGGCGCGCCTACCGGCGTCCTCAAGGATGAAGCGATGAATCCGATGTTCGCGGTGATCCCCGCAGCCACGCCGGAACAGGTCGATTCGGCAGTGGCTCGCGCGATGCGCCACGCGAATTCTCACGGACTCACCTCGATCGCTGCGGTTTCCGCGCCGTGGAGTGAAGTGGCGGCCGTCAAGCGTGCCAGAGCCAACGGTTCGCTCACCCTGCGCGTGGCGATGTATCCCGCCCTCAGCGCCTGGAAGAGCGTCGCAGATACCATGCGTGCGAATGGCGTCGGAGACGACTGGATTCGAGTTGCCGGCGTCAAAGGCTTCGTCGATGGCTCACTCGGTTCGACAACGGCGCTCTTCTTCCAGCCCTATCTCGATGACTCGACGTCGTCGGGCTTGCTCACCACGCCGCTCGATTCGCTGGCCCACTGGATCGGCTCGGCAGATTCGGCCGGACTGCAGGTGGTGGTCCACGCCATCGGTGATCGCGCCAACGCGCTGCTGCTCGACATCTACGACTCGGTGGCGGCAGCGCACGGCGCGCGGGATCGACGCTTCCGGATCGAGCACGCCCAGCACCTGCGCGTCGAGGATATCGGCCGCATCGCGCGCACGGGGGTGATTCCTTCGATGCAGCCGTTCCATGCGGCCGACGACGGTCGCTGGGCGTGGAAGCGGATCCGCCCCGAGCAGATGGCCGGCACGTATGCCTTCCGGTCGCTGCTCGATGCCAAGGCGCGCCTCAACTTCGGCTCCGATTGGCCCGTCGCGACGCTCGAGCCACTGCAGGGGATCTGGGCCGCGGTCACCAGGCAGACGCTCGATGGCAAGAATCCGCAGGGATGGCTCCCCGAGCAGAAAATCACCGTCGAGGAAGCGCTCCGTGCCTACACCGCGAACAATGCCTACGGCGTCTTCGCCGAAGCGCGACGCGGCAAGCTGGCGGTGGGCAATCTCGCCGACTTCGTGATGATCGATCGCGATCTCCGCAAAGTGCCCGCCGACAGCATCCGGACCGCGAAGATCCGCACCACCGTGGTGGGCGGAAAGATCGTGTACTAGGTCGAAGCGGGCCGGTTCCAATCTGGCGCATGGACCGGCCCTACCGGGCGCGCTCAACCTCTTACTTCTGCGCCCCGTCCCCGCCATCTTTTCGGGATGGCAACTCGCACGCAGTCCCGGCCCAAGGCCGCCACCAAGCTCGACAAGGGCGACCTCCTCGAATTCTTCCGGCTGATCACGCTGTCGCGCCGGCTCGACGACAAGGAGATCCAGCTCAAGCGCCAGAACCGGATCTTCTTCCAGATCTCGGGGGCCGGGCACGAGGCCGTGCTCGTGGCGGCGGCAAAGGTCTTCCGCGCTGCCCACGACTGGTTCTATCTCTACTATCGCGACCGGGCCATCTGCCTCGGACTCGGCATGACCGCGACCGAGCAACTGCTCTCAGCCGTGGCCGCCGCCGACGATCCGAACTCGGGTGGTCGTCAGATGCCGTCGCACTGGGGTCACAAGGATCTCAACATCGTCTCGGTGTCGAGCCCGACCGGCACCCAGTTCCTCCAGGCCGTCGGTGCAGCCGAAATGTGGCTCCGCGCCTCGGCCGATCCCGCCACCGCCGAGATGACGACGGGCGACGAAGTCATCCTCTGCACCACCGGCGACGGCACCACCAGTGAGGGTGAGTTCTGGGAGGCGATGAACTCGGCCTGCAATCTCAAGCTGCCGGTGGTCTTCCTCGTCGAGGACAACGGCTACGCCATTTCGGTCCCGGTCGAGGTCAACACTGCCGGCGGCTCGATCTCGAAGCTGGTGCAGTCGTTTCCCAATCTGCTGGTGCTCGAAGTCGATGGCTGCGACCCGCTCGCTTCCTACGACGTGATGCTCAAGGCGCATGACTACGCACGGCAGCGGAAGGGGCCGGCGCTGGTGCACGCCAAGGTCATCCGACCGTACTCGCACTCGCTCTCCGACGACGAAGTGCACTATCGCACCACAGATGAGCGCGATCGCGACGCCGCGCGCGACCCGTTCCACACCTTCCCGCGCTACCTGATCGATCAGGGCGTCGCGACCGAAGCCGAGCTCGACCTGATTCGCGCCGAGATCGAAGAGGAAATCACCGTCGCGACCGACATCGCGCTGGCGTCGCCGCAGCCGGCGCTCTCGACCATCTACGACTACGTCTATTCGCCTGATGTCGACCCGACGGCGGAACAGTTCGACACCGAGGACGATCCGCAGTTCAGCGGCGACCCCACGACGATGGTCGACCTGCTGAACGCCTGCCTCAAGGACGAGATGGCGCGCGATCCGAAAATCCTGATCTTCGGACAGGACGTGGCCGACGCCTCGAAGGAAACCGCGCTCCCCGACGTGAAGGGGAAGGGCGGCGTCTTCAAGGTGACCTGGGGACTCCAGAAGCAGTTCGGCAGCAACCGGGTCTACAACTCGCCGCTGGCCGAAGCCAACATCGTCGGTCGTGCCATTGGTCTGGCAACGCGCGGGATGAAGCCGGTCGTCGAGATCCAGTTCTTCGACTACATCTGGCCGGCGTACATGCAGCTGCGCGACGAACTCGCGCTGATGCGCTGGCGCTCGAACAACACCTTTGCCTCGCCCGTAGTGGTGCGTGTCACCTACGGCGGCTATCTCAAGGGTGGCGCGATCTATCACTCGCAGACCGGCGCCGCGATCTTCACCGGTGTGCCCGGACTCCGGGTGATCTGTCCGAGCACGGCGCTCGATGCCAACGGCCTCCTGCGCACCGCGATTCGCTGTGAAGACCCGGTGCTCTTCCTCGAGCACAAGCATCTCTATCGTCAGGCCTACAACAAGGGTTCCTATCCCGGCCCGAATTTCATGATCCCGTTCGGCAAGGCGAAGGTGGTTCGCGAAGGGACCGACGCCACAGTGATCACCTACGGCGCGGTGGTGCAGCGCACCGTGCAGGCGGCCAAGGAACTCGAGGAAGCCACCGGCCAACGGGTCGAGGTGATCGATCTTCGCTCGCTGAATCCGGTCGACTGGGACACCATCGCCGACTCGGTCAAGAAGACCAATCGCGTCATCGTCGCCTACGAGGACTCGCTCTCGTGGGGCTACGGATCGGAGATCAGTGCGAAAATTGCCGATGAGATGTTCCACTGGCTCGATGCGCCGGTCCGGCGCGTGGCCGCCACCGATACTTTCGTGGCCTACGCTCCCGAGCTTGAGGATGTGATCCTGCCGCAGGTCTCGACGTTGCGGGCGGCGATGGAAGAGATTCTCGCGTACTGAACAGCCGATGGGCGATGGGCGATGGGCGAGAAGCGTGTCGCCCTGAACGAAGTGAAGGGCCTCCGGGCTCTGCAACGCGAGGGGTCAACTTCATCGCGTGCGGAACAGCTGGAGGCCCTTCGCGTTGCTCAGGGCGACAGTTGCATCGCCCATCGCCCATCGCCCATCGGCTGTTTACAATGCTTCCCGCAACTCCGTCGCCACATCAATCGCGTTGTCGACGTCCCGACTGAGCGCGCGGGCCTGCTGGGTCGCCTGAGTGAGGTCGTTGATCACCGCGCCGACGCCGCTCTGGCGGAGGCGGAGGATGTCGAAGCGCAAGTTCTGCATCGCCAGCACGCAACTATCGAAGCGGTCGGCGATCTGCGTCCGCCGGGTCGTGAGATCACCGCGGGCCTGGCGCTGCCGTTCGAGCATCGCAACCTGCCGATCCCGCTCCTCACTCTCCGGGCGAGCCTTCACTTCGGCGAGGCGCACATCGATCCGCAGGCCTTCATCGCCACCGAGCGCGGCGGCATCCATCGCATTGAGCGCCTGCGCCAGATCGACGGCGCGATCGTGCAGCCCTTCGACCGTCTGGATCATCTCTGGGAGCAGTTCGCGATCGGTATCGCCGAGCTTGGCCCAGAGGGTGAGGATGGCGATCCGGTCTCCGTGCATCTGCATCATCCGGTCGTACTGCGTGCCGAACTCCGCCCTGCTCGGTGCCGCAAGACTCTTCACGCCCTTGATCTTCTTGATCGAGCCACCGCCGCTGATGGCGTCCGGCGCATCGGGGCGATGCAGCACGTCACGCCAGGAGTAGCCCGCCTGCCACAGGTCGGAGTAGCGCTTGAACAGCCCGAACGACATGCCGGCGAGCGGGAAGAGGAACCACGGCGAGTGCATGCCGGTGAAGAGGTTGAGCATGAAGAGGCCGCCGTTGATGGCGGCAAACTTCGCAAACTCGGCCCGGGCCTGACGCACCACCACGGGCTCACCGGTTTCCGGCAATGGCAATTCGTTCTTGCCGCGACGACGGAGCTCACGTGCCGCCCGTGCGGCTTCTCGTGCGGTCTGCGCGGCATCGCGGGCACTCACGCCACGATCACCCGGACGCGCGGGGAGGTTGCCACCGACGCCGCGTGCAGTCGGGCGCTCCCCCGCGCCGCGCGTTGGCCGTGCCGTCGACGTCGGTCGGGTCGACGACGGTCGCGTGCTACCGGTGCGATCGAGTGAGCGCGGTGGCTGCCGCTCGCCGGCGAGTGGCCGCGTCGGTCGCGCACCCCGACCCGCTGGTGACTGCGGCCGCGTCTCGGCCTTCCAGCCCAGTCCGGTCGGGCGATAGCCAGCGACGTTCCGACTCTCGAGCGAGCGGCGCAGGCCGTCGGCCGAGGGCCAGCGATTGGTCGGATCCTTCTCGAGACAGCGCGCAACCGCAAGCGAGAGATCCTCGGGAATGTCGGGGAACTTCTCGTGCAGCAATGCCGCGGGCTCGGTGATGTGCTTCATCAGGATGCCGGCGACGGTGGGGGCGTTGAACGGCAATTCCCCCGAGAGCATCTGGAAGGCGACGACGCCGAGCGAGTAGAGGTCGCTGCGACCATCGATCTCGCGCTCACCTGCGGCTTGCTCCGGCGACATGTACGACGGCGTGCCGATCGCCATCCCGGCGCTGGTGAGCGTGGCATTGTTGGTGCCCGACATCGCTTTCGCAATGCCGAAGTCCGTCACCATCACCCGACCACGTGTTCCCTCGAGCAGGATGTTGTCGGGTTTGATGTCGCGATGGATGACGCCCTGCCCATGTGCGGCGGAGAGTGCGTCGGCCGTCTCTTTCATGATCCTGCGAGTTTCTTCGGCAGGGACGCGACCACGACGACGAATTCGCGCCGCGAGTGATTCACCCTCGATCAGCCCCATCACGAAGTAGACGATCCCCTGACCTTCACCGACGTCGTGGATCGGGACGATGTGCGGGTGCGCCAGCTTGGCGGCTGTCTGCGCTTCGCGGGTGAAGCGTTCGCGAATGTCTTTGGAGAAGGCGAGCTCTGGCGGCAACACCTTTACGGCCACGCGCCGCTGCAGTCGTTCATCGCGCGCGCGATAGACCACTCCCATGCCGCCCCGGCCGATCTCGCCCTCGATCGTATAGGCGTCACCGAGCGCCTCCTTCAGGAGCGTCGGCAGCGCGTGCTGGGCAGGATCGCTCATCAAGGACCTTGGGTGGCGGAACTGGTTGGCGGCAGGTGCACTAACCCCTGAATTTGCACAGAGATGCACCTGCGAGCAATGTGCCGCTCGAAGCCTGCCGTGCTGACAGCCCCCGGGACGCCCCGGTCGGGATCTCCGTCCGGCTGGCGGGCGTACTGAAGGAGAGCCAGCCACGACGGCAGGGATTTGGCTCAATATGGTGGCACGGCGGATGCGCTTCCGTCCCCACCGGCCCCGATTGGCCATCCGCCCCCGGATGTTTCATCGGCCCACTGGCAAGGAGAACACCGTGTCCGAACGTCTGAGTCTTCCCGTCCTGCCTCTGCGGGACGTCGTCCTCTTCCCTGGGGTCACCGCGCCAATTGGCGCCGGTCGCCCGATGACCATCAAGGCGATCGAGGCCGCCCTCGCCTCGCCCGACAAGCTGATTTTTGCCGTGGCGCAGCGTGAAAACGTCGAAGGCGTCACCCCGGAAGGGCTGCATGCCATCGGTACCATCGCGCGCATCGGCCAGCTCCAGCGCGGCATGTCAGGGATGCAGCTCCTCCTCCACGGTGAGCGGCGCGGGATGACCGTGACCATGACCGAGGAGAACGGTCACCTCGTGGCGGCCGTCGTCCCGATGGACGACCTCCCCCCGGTGAGCGATAGCGACCCCTCGTTCATCGCGCTCCACAAGGAACTGCGAGCCCGTGCCGCCGAGCTGGGACAGAAGTCGGGCCTGCCAGAGGAAGTGGTGCAGCAGGTGCTCAATGGCGTCGATGATCCGGGCCGCTTTGCCGATCTGGTGGCCGGCTACCTCGACCTCGAGGCCAAGCAGCGGCAGTCACTGCTGGAAACCCTCGCGGTCGACGAGCGGCTCCGTCGCGTCCTGGTGCAGGTGCAGCGGCAGATCTCGGTGCTCGATGCCCAGGAAGAGATCAAGACCCAGGTCCAGGAAGAGCTCGGCGATCGTCAGCGCGAGATCTATCTGCGCGAGCAGCTCAAGACGATC
>JBDSMX010000145.1:0-62331 GCA_039915645.1 Gemmatimonadales bacterium
CCGGTGGTGTATGTGGCCGGAACTTGCATGAACTCCGGCAAGACCGTGGCAGCGACCGAACTGGTCCGCGGCCTTGCGCGGAGCGGCCTGCGGGTTGCGGCCGCCAAGCTCACCGGCGTCTCGCTGATGCGCGATGCCCTCTCGATGCTGGATGCAGGTGCCATTGCCGCGCTGACCTTCAACGACGCCGGCGCTGCGAGCACCCACGCCGGGATGACGGTGCCGGTGGCGCGCGGGCTCTTCAATCGACTCTCCGATCCGCGCGGCCCGCGGCCCGATGTCATCGTTGCCGAACTGGGCGACGGCATTCTCGGCGAGTACGGTGTGCAGGACATCCTGCGCGCGAAGGACCTGATGTCGATTGGTGCGGCCTACGTGATGGCGGCGCCCGATCCTGTCGGTTGCTGGGGCGCCCGCGAACTGATGCGCGATGACTTCGGCCTGCCGATCACCGTGATCACGGGCCCCGCCACCGACAACCACGTCGGCAGTGACTACATCACCGCCTCGCTCGGACTTCCCGCACACAATTCGCGGCGCGACGCCGAGGGGCTGGTCGCCCGGGTGCTCGAATCGCTGGAAGTGTGGCAGGCCGCGCACGGAGTCGTGTCGTGAAAGTCGCCGTCCTCGGCGGCGCCGGTTACGCCGGCGGGGAGCTGTTGCGGCTGGTGCTGCAGCACCCTGATGTCACCGAAGTGGTGACCACGTCGCGCTCACAGGCGGGAAAGCCGATTGCCGATCTGCATCCGGCGCTGGCGATGTTGACCGATGCGCGCTTTGCAGCGCATGCACCCGGCGACGTGGCCAAGGGAAAGGACGTGGTCTTCCTCGCGCTCGAGCACGGTGAATCGTCGCGACTGATGGGCGAAATCGTCGATGCCGGGCCGGGGATGATCGTGGATATCGCGGCCGACTTCCGGATCCAGGATGGCCGGTTGCACGAGCAGTACTACGGCGCCCATCCGGCGCCAGCGCTGGTGCATCGCTTTCGCTACGGTCTCGCCGATGTCCTTGGCAAAGAGCTGCGCGGCGCCACGGCGATTGCCGCACCCGGCTGCTTCGCGACCGCCGCGCAGCTGGCGCTCTACGGCATCGCTGATCTGCCGCTTGCCGCGTCGCCAGCGATCTTCGCGGTCACTGGGTCGAGCGGCGCCGGTGTCACGCCCAAGCCCACGACGCATCATCCGGCGCGGGCGCACAACATGTTCGCGTATCAGCCGATGGGTCACCGCCACGAGGGTGAAGTGCTCGAGCAGTGGCGGAGCTGGCGCAAGGATCCCTTGGCGCGTGCGCGGCTGATGACGCACTCGGGACCGTTCGTGCGAGGGATTCACGTGACGCTGCACGCGCATCTCGCCGAGGCGATGACCGGTTCGGCGCAGGAGCACCTCGCACGCCGCTTCGCGAGTCGGCCCTTTGTGCGGGTGACCAACGCGCCACCGGAGCTGACCCACGTGGTCGGGACCAACCTCGCGCAGCTGCACGCGGTGACGTCGCCCGATGGTCGCGAAGTGCAGGTGATGTGTGTGATCGACAACCTGATCAAGGGCGCCGGCGGACAGGCCGTCCAGGCGATGAACCTCGCACTCGGCAACGATGAACGCGCCGGGTTGCTCGCACCGGGACCATTTCCATGCTGACTGCGACTGAGTCGCCGGCCCTGCTGCCGGTCTATGGCACGTTCCCGCTGCGGGCGGCGTCGGGATACGGCTCCTGGCTCGTCGATGAAGCGGGCAATGAATGGCTCGATGCCTACGGCGGTCACGCCGTGGCGAGTTCGGGGCATTCGCATCCCGATGTTGTCGCGGCCATCGCCGACCAGGCCGCCAAGCTGCTTTTCTATTCCACGGCGGTGCCGCACGCCGGCCGCGAGGAACTCGCCGAGAAGCTGGCAGCGCTTTCGCCCGAACCGCTGGGCAAGGTCTTCTTCTGCAACTCGGGTGCGGAGGCCAACGAAAACCTGCTCGGTCTCGCCCGGCGCAAGACCGGCAGGATGCAGGTGATCTCGATGCTTGGCGGTTGGCATGGCCGGACCGCTGCCACACTCGCTTGCACCGATGGTGCGAAGTACGAGGCCGGTGCCAAGCGTGCCGGCGTGCCGCTCTCGCGCAGGGTGCCGTTCAACGACATCGCTGCGCTCGAGGCCGCGATGGATGACACGATTGCCGCGGTGCTGCTCGAGCCGGTGCAGGGATTCCAGGGCGCTCGGTCGGCCACCGTGGAGTACCTCCAGGCGGTGCGCGCGCTCTGCGACACGTTCGGCGCCAAGCTGCTCTTCGATGAGGTGCAGTGCGGAGTCGGCCGCCTCGGGACGTTCACCGCGGCCGAGTTCTTTGGCGTCGTGCCCGACGCGCTGTCGATGGCGAAGGGACTCGCCGGTGGCCTGCCGATCGGTGCGGTGCTCGCGGTTCCGTCGCTGGTTGATGACATCAAGGTGGGCGATCTCGGTTCGACCTTCGGCGGCGGACCGGTGGTTTGCGCTGCGGCGCTGGCGAATATCGGCGTACTCGAACGGGAAGGGTTGCTCGAGAATGTTCGCCAGGTCAGTGCCCAGATTCAGGCCGCAGCGGCGACGATGCCCCACGTGCTGCGCGTGCATGGACACGGATTCCTGCTCGGCCTCGAGCTGGATATTCCGGCGGCGCAGGTGCAGCAGGCGCTGTGGCCGAAGCGGATTCTCACGGGGACGTCGACGGACCCGATGACGCTGCGTCTGCTCCCGCCGCTGACCTTCTCGCGCGATGAAGCGGAGCTGCTGATCACGGGACTGCGTGAGGTGCTCGCCGGATGAAGCGGGATTTCCTCGCGATGGAGGAGTGGTCGCCCGATCTGATCGACCACCTGCTCGGGCTGGCGCTGCGCTGCAAGCGGGGCGAGATCGATGGCGGGCTGGTGAAGAAGGTGCTGGCGATGGTGTTCCTCGATCCCTCGCTGCGCACGCGTTCGTCGATGGAGACGGCGATGTTCCTCCACGGCGGCCACGCCCTCGCGCTCGAGCCCGGAAAGGGGAGTTGGGCGCTGGAGACCGAGCTCGACACGGTGATGGACGGGACGTCGGTCGAGCATATCATCGAGGCGGCCCGGGTGCTCGGGCGCTACGCCGATGCGCTGGCGGTGCGCTCCTTTCCGAAGGGGACGGATTGGCAGGTCGAACGTCAGGACCACACCCTGCGGAACTTTGCGAAGTACTGTGAGAAGCCGGTGATCAATCTCGAGTCGGCGCGACGGCACCCCTGTCAGGGGCTCGCCGATGCGCTCACGATGCGCGAGCATCTCGGCGAGACACAGGGGAAGCGGTTCGTGCTCATGTGGGCCTGGCATCCGAAGGCGTTGCCGACGGCAGTCCCTGCCAGCGCGGCGCTCGCAGCGGCGCATCTCGGCATGGAGATCACCATCGCGCGGCCGGCCGGGTTCGATCTTGACCCTGAGGACTACCTCGCGATCGACATGCTTGCCTCGGCACGCGGTGGCACACTTCGGGTGACCGAGGATGTCGACGGTGCCATCGATGGCGCGCATGCGGTGTACACCAAGGCGTGGGGCTCGTTGCTGCATTTCGGCCGGCCCGACGAAGAGCGGGCGCTGCGTGAAGGGAAGCGCGACTGGCGGCTCACCCAGGCGCGGATGCGCACGACCGCGCACGAACGCGGCATCGCGCTCCACTGCCTGCCGGTGCGCCGCAACGTCGAGATCGACGGCGAGGTGCTCGACGGACCAAACAGCGTGGTGGTCGATCAGGCGGAGAATCGGTTGCACGCGCAAAGGGCGCTGCTGCTGGAACTGATTGGCGATACGAGATGATGGATGATGGATGATGGATGATGGATGATGGATGATGGAGGAGGGGGGGGAGGGAGGGAGGAGAGGTGGCCGTCTGCCAGGCACGGAACCCCTCTCCTCCCTGAGCTCTCCTCTCTGCTCCTGTGGTGATACAATCTTGAATTCGATGGGGAGACAGATGGCAATCGATACAACCAAGGGCATTGCCGGACTCAAGGGCGCCCTCCGCTACGTTCGCGCGTACCGCGATCACGTCTTCGTCGTCAAGCTCGGCGGCGACGTGCTCTCGGACGCGCACAATCTCGACATGGTGGCGGGGCAGCTGGCGCTGCTGTCGTCGCTCTCGATCCGGATTGTGGTCGTGCACGGCGGTGGCCCGCAAGCGAGTGCAGTGGCGCGTCGCCTTGGGCAGGAGCCGCAGATGGTGGCCGGGCGTCGCGTCACTGACGACGGCGCGCTCGAGGTCGCCAAGATGGTCTATCGCGGCCTGCTCAATACCGATCTGGTGTCGGCGCTTCGGCGGCACGGGGTGCAGGCCACCGGCGTCTCGGGAGTCGATGGCGATCTGCTCACGGCGCACCGACGTCTGCCGATCCGGGTGGTCGATGATGCGGGCGAGTCGCGGGTCGTGGACTACGGTCACGTGGGCGATATCGACAAGGTCGATCCGCGCATTCTGACCACGCTGATGGATGCTCGCTTCGTGCCGGTGGTGTCTTCCCTCGCCGGCGATAACGAAGGGAATGTCTACAACGTCAATGCCGACACCGTCGCCGAGACGCTGGCAATCGCGCTCAAGGCGCAGAAGCTCATCTTCCTCACCGGCGCGCCCGGCGTGCTGCGGAATCGCAATGATCCCAGCACGCTGGTGACCTTTGCGGATCCGGACGATCTGGCCGAACTGATGGCGAGCGGCGCGCTGGTTGGCGGGATGAAGCCGAAGGTCGAAGCCTGCATCCGGGCGGCCACCGGTGGCGTGGAGCGCACTCACATCATCGATGGCCGGGTGCCCGACTCGTTGTTGTACGAAGTGTTCACCGGTGCCGGATTCGGGACCATGATTGTTGGCCGGAAGGAGAAGGCGACCTACCTTGGCGTTGACCTCGCCGACTGAGATCGAGTTCCTCCGCGAGCTGGTGGCCGTCCCGTCGATCAGCGGGAATGAGGCGCCGGCTGCGGAACTGGTCGAGCTGGCAGCGCGCCGGCTCGGCCTCGACGTCGTGCGCGACGAAACGTCGGTGCGCGTTGCCGTGGGTGATGAGCAGGCCGGGCCAACACTCGCCCTGGCGTCGCATCTCGATGTGGTGCCCCCGGGCGAAGGCTGGACGCGCGACCCGTTCACGCCGGTGATCGAAGGCGACCTGCTCTACGGTCGCGGCTCCGGCGATGCCAAGGGGTCGGTCAGCGCGATGCTCTTCGCACTCGCCGATCTTGCGGCCGGCCGCGTCGCACTCAAGGGACGCGCCCTCGCCATTTTCGCCTATGGTGAGGAGACCCGGAATGCCACGATGCCGCAGGCGGTACTGCGCGCCGGTCGACTCGATGCGGCACTGGTTGGCGAACCCACCAATCTCAATCTCGCCATTGCCCAGCGCGGCCTGATGATGGTGGATCTTGTCACGCGGGGCGATCAACGGCACGCCGGATACGCGGCGAGCTCGGGCTTCAGCAACGCCATCACGCTGCTGGCGCGGGAGCTGGTGAAGCTCGATGACATCGTGGTCGAGCGAGTGCATCCCGTGCTCGGCGTCACCACGGTCACGCCGACCATGCTCGAAGCGGGGGTCTCGCGGAATGTCACGCCCCCCGCGGCGCGAGCGATTCTCGATGTCCGATCGACGCCGGCCTGGACCCACGACGAACTCGAACTGGCGCTCACCGAGCGACTGGCGTGCGAGGTCGTCGTTACCTCCAAGCGACTGGTGCCGTGCGAGACTCCAGCCGGCTCCCGGCTGCTCGCCGCGGCGCAGCGCGTGGCACCAGCGGCCACCAGCTACGGCTCACCGACCTGCTCCGACTGGTGTTTCCTCAGGCATCTCGATGCGATCAAGGTCGGTCCCGGCACGTCGCAGCGGTCGCATACTCCCGATGAGTCGGTGAACATTTCCGAAGTTACAGCGGCCCGCGCGTTCTACGCACGGGTGGCGGAGGCCTACCTCGCGTGAAGCGCTCCGAAACGCTCTGGTCGCCCGGGTCCGCTCCCGATGCCCAGATGCTGGCCTACACGGTCGCGGACGATCGAGAGATCGACAGCCGACTTCTCCGCTGGGACGTGCTCGGGTCGTTGGGACATCTCGAGGCACTCGCCAAAGGGAAGATCATTTCTCCGAAGGAGCGCGCCGGCATGCGGCGAGCGCTCCTTGCCGCGCTCAAAGCGGTCGATGCAGGCGAGCTGCGAATCAGCGGGGCCCACGAGGATGGCCATTCGGCGGTGGAGTTCTGGCTCACCAAGCGTTTCGGAGATGTGGGGGAGCGACTCCATGCCGGGCGGTCCCGCAACGACCAGGTCGTGACCGATCTCCGGCTCTGTCTCAAGGACGAAGTGCTGACGCTGCACTCCCGGATGCTCGGGCTCGCTGAGGCGCTCCTCGCCTTTGCCGCACTGCACAAGCGCGTGCTCTGGCCGGGGTACACCCATCAGCGTATTGCGATGCCATCGTCTGCGGGCCTCTGGGCTGCGGGTTATGCCGAAGGCCTGCTCGATGCCGCCGATGCGGTGCACGGCTTCTGGAGCCGACTCGACCGATCGCCGCTCGGGAGTGCCGCTGGATATGGCGTGCCGCTCCCGCTCGCGCGCGAGGCGGCAGCCAAGGCGCTCGGCTTCGCCGGACTCGATCAGGTCGTCACCTCGGTCCAGGGAGGGCGCGGCACGCTCGAAGCCGCGGTGCTCTTCTGGTGCACCGAGGCTGCCCATCACTGCGCCAAGTTTTCGGCCGACGTGATTCTCTTCTCGGCGGATGAGTTCGGCTGGATCACGTTGCCCCACGAGCTCTCCACCGGTTCGAGCATCATGCCGCAGAAGCGGAACCCGGATCTCTTCGAGCTCACACGGGCACGCGGCGCCGCCATCGAAGGCGATCTCGCGACGATCCTCGCCCTCAAGGGGCGGCTCGCGGGCGGCTATCATCGCGATTTCCAGTTTCTCAAGGCACCGCTCTTCCGAGGTCTCGACCGAATGGCCGAGATGCTGGCCATGCTGACAACGGCGGTACCGCGGCTCGGAGTCGATGCCGCGGCGGGCCGCGCCGCGCTGCAGGGCGACGTCCTCGCCACCGATGAGGTGATGCGACGTGTCCGCGGCGGAACGCCGTTCCGACGCGCCTATCGTGATGTGGCCGCGGATGTGAAGGGTGGTGTCGCGATGCCGGCGCTCAGCGCGACCGAGCTGATCGCGGCGCGAAGCAAGAGCAGTGGCGGGATCGGCAATCTTCCGATCGCGGGATTGCGGCAACGCATTCGCCTGGCCGCGCGATGGAATGCGGTGCGGCGTGCGTCGTATGCGCGCGCCCTTGCACGTCTCACTGCAGCGAGGGCGCGATGAGCCTCGAACGCCGCAAGCGTCACCTCAAGATTCTCGAGCTGGTCGCCACACGACCGATGCGCACCCAGGACGAGGTCGCCGACGCGCTCGCTCAGGAGGGGTGGGAGGTGACCCAGAGTTCGGTGTCGCGTGACATTTCCGCGCTCGGACTGGTGAAGTCTGATGGCATCTACCAGCGCCCCGCTTCGGCGCGGCTCAAGGAGATCGCCGACCCGAACGAGCGTCGACTCGCGGAATCGTTGCTCGCAGTCGAAGCCGCCGGTGAGGCGCTGCTGGTGTTGCACACTCCGCCGGGTGAGGCGCAGCGCGTCGGGAGCGCACTCGACCTGCTCGCGTGGGCCGAGATCGTTGGCACGATTGCCGGCGACGATACCATATTCATCGCGGTACCTCACGCCAGCGCGCAAACCAAGATCCTGCGACGCTTGCGTACCATCATGGGCAAGGAGCGCGCTGAGTGATCCGCAGCGGGTACATCGTGTTCCTGCTCGCCGCTCTGGCGGGCTGTGCCACCGATGCACCCACGCGCCCACCCGACCGTCCTCTGATTGAATGGCCGAGCTACGGCGGCGATCTGGCCGCCACGCGCTGGTCTCCCGCCGCCGACATCACGCCCGACAACGTCAGCCAATTGAGACCGGCCTGGACCTGGCGCACGGGCGAGTATGCCCACGTCGACCGGCATACTGGCGAGCACATGCTGCCGGGGTTCTTCGAGGCCACGCCGGTGATGGCGGGCGACACCTTGTATCTCAGCACGCCGTTCTCTCGCGCCGTCGCCCTCGATGCGATCACCGGCAAACAGCTCTGGGCCTTCGATCCCGATGTGACGCGCTATGGGCTGATTGCCAACGAGCATTCGGGCTTCGTCCATCGCGGGGTCGCCCTCTGGCAGGGAGATGGCGGCCGGCGGGTCTTCCTCAATGCACGCTGGCAACTCTTCGCGCTCGATGCGCAGACCGGTCGACCCATTCCGGAGTTCGGTGATGCCGGTGTGGTCGATCTCACGAAGAATCTTCGCTGGCCGGTGAACCGACTTCATTTCGGGCAGACGTCACCGCCGCTGATCTGGCGCGACGTGGTGATCGTCGGCAGTGCGATCGGTGACGCACTCCTCTACCCGCGTGATCCACCCGGTGATGTGCAGGCGTTCGACGCCCGCAGCGGCACGCGCCTCTGGCGCTGGGATCCGCTTCCGCCGCTTGGCGCGCCGGCCGATTCCTCGTGGCGTGCAGGTTCCGCCGAAGTAACGGGGCACGCCAATGTCTGGGCACCGATGTCGCTCGATACTGCGCGTGGTCTGGTCTACCTCCCGATCAGCGCCGCGAGCAATGACTTCTATGGTGGCCACCGGCTCGGCGACAATCGGTGGGCGCAGTCGATCGTCTGTCTCGATGCGCGCACCGGCAAGTTCGTCTGGGCCCAGCAACTCGTGCATCACGGCCTCTGGGACTATGACCCGCCCGGAGCGCCGGTTCTGCTCGATGTGATGCAAAACGGGGTGTCGGTTCCGGTCGTCGCGGTCGCCGGGAAGACCGGCTTCCTCTACCTCTACAATCGCGTTACTGGCGCTCCGCTCTGGCCGATCGAGGAGCGTACCGCCCCTGCGAGCACGACGCCCGGCGAGATGACATCCGCGACCCAGCCTGCTCCGACTCGACCGATACCGTTCGCACGTCAGGGGATCGCCGATAGCGACCTGGTGGATTTCACGCCTCGGGTACGGGCGATGGCACGGGCGCTGGTGGCTGGTCACACGCTCGGGCCGATGTTTACCCCTCCCACACTCGCCGGAACGATTGCATTGCCGGGATGGATCGGCGGAGCTGGCTGGGGTGGCATGACGGCGAACCCCGACCGTGGTGTGCTGTTCATCAAGGGGACCAACAAGCCGTCGCTGCTCACGCTCGTCGCGAGCGACTCGGCTCGCGGCTACATCCGCGATCCGGCACCACGCTCGATCGACTCCCGGATCATGCTCCGGCTGCCCCCGTGGCGCGATTGGGGTACGCTGAGGTCACACGTTGCCACGCTGCCGGTGATCAAGCCTCCCTATGGTACGCTGAGCGCCTATTCGATCGCGACCGGTGAGCGACTCTGGCAAGTCACCCTCGGCGACCTGCCGGAGGTCCGCAACCATCCGTGGTTGCGCGATCTGCACCTGCCGCCTCTCGGCGTACCGGGTGCACCGGGCGGGATGACAACCCGGGGTGGCTTGATCTTCATCACCGGCGGCGGGACCGTGCTCTACGCCATCGATCAGCGCGATGGCGCGGTTCGCTGGAGCAGCGATCTCGACGTGCGGGGCTACAGCAATCCGATGTCCTATCGCGCCAGCGATGGACGTCAGTATGTGGTGGTCGCCACGGGCGATGGCGCCGAGGCGAGCCTGCGCGCGTTCGTTCTACCTCTGCAGCAGGAGGAGCGATGAAGGGATTCCGCCGTGGGTTGCTGGTGCTGGCTGGCATTGGCGTCGTGCTGCTGCTGGGGTCAGCCGGGGGATTCGTCGTCGGCCGTCGCTGGCCGCTCGCGCGACTCGAGCGACTCCGCGTCAAACTCTTCGGCAAGCCGCCTGAAGGCTGGAGTGTTGCTGCCCGCACTGACCTCGATCGCTACGAGGTGATGCGACTGCTGCACGGCTCCTCACTCTTCCTCTTCAGCGGCTTCGTGACCGACGACCAGAAGGTCACCTCTCGCGTTGAAGCACTCGACTTGCTCAACGGTGTCTGGTCGAGAAAGCGGGACATGCCGCAGACACTCACGCACGCGTCACCGGTCGTGATCCGGGATACGGCGTGGTTTGTCGGTGGCTTCGAGGGAAATCATCCCGGGCCCGCGACCACGCGCGTCTGGCGCTACGCCATCAACGACGACGCCTGGTCCAATGGTCCGCCGCTCCCGGCCGCGCGCGGGGGCGGTGCCCTCGTGGCGGTGGGAGATACGCTCCATTACTTCGGTGGCTGGCTTCCCGATCGCAATACCGATTCGCCCGATCACTGGACGCTCGTGATTGGCGACTCGGCGTGGCACGCTTCGGCACCGTTGCCGCTGCCGCGTGGCCATCTTGCCGGCGGACTGCTGTCGGGATCGATCTATGCCATCGGCGGTGTGCTGGGACACGATCCGGTGCCGATCGATGTCGCCGCCGTGCACCGCTTCGATCTGGTGACCCAACAATGGGACACCGCGGCCTCGCTCCCGTTTCCGATGTCGCACAGCGAGCCCGCGACTGTGCTCTATGACGGACGCCTGATCGTTGCCGGAGGTCGCTCTCGCGGCGGTGGCCGCGAAAATCTCGATGACATCCTTGCCTACGATCCGGCCCTCGGTCGCTGGCTGCACGTGGGCCGGATGCCGAAACCGTTTCTCGGCGGCATCGCCGCGACGATCGGTGACACCTTCTACGCCGGGCTGGGCGCGTCGCGCGGCGCCGACCCCGACAACCCGCTGATCTGGCGCACCACGCTCCGCAACCGCTGGCGTAAGGGGGATTCTCTCCTTGCACCGATGGGCGAAGTCGCCGGCGGCATCATCGACGGCCGGCTCTATCTCGTGGGCGAAGGGGAACGATCCACCGCCGTCTATGACATCGCAGCGGGACGCTGGCGACCGGATGCCGCAGAGGAACGGCCGGCAGCCGGCAATCATCACGCGGCGGAAGTGGTCAACGGCAAGCTCTATCTGCTCGGTGGCCTGGGTCGCGATGCCGAGGGACGGGTGCAGATCTACGATCCGGTGAGCAACCGGTGGAGCCTGGGTCCGCCGATGCCGTTCGCTGCAGGCTCAAGCAGTTCGGCCCTCATCGACGGCAGGCTCTATGTCGCCGGCGGGATTGTCGGACACGCCACCACGGCGAGCGCCGCCGTCCTCGATATTGCCTCCGGCACCTGGTCGACGATCAAGTCGATGCCGCGGCCGAGAAACCACGCAGCGAGCGGGACCGACGGCAAGCGGTTCTTTGTCTTTGGTGGGCGCGGCCCCGGCAGTGGCGACAGCAATGTTGTCGCGAACGGATTCAACGACGTGCAGATCTACGATCCGGAGAGTGGCACCTGGAGCGTGAGCGACGGTTCGCCAGAGGCACCGCAGCCGCTGCCGCAGGCGCGCGGCGGAACCGGGAAAGCAGCCTGGCTCGACGGCGAGTTCTGGATCATGGGTGGTGAAACGTTGTCGGGCGCCGGCGCCACGAAGCAGGGCACCTATGCGCGGGTCGACATTTATGATCCGGCTCGAAACCAGTGGCGCGTTGGCGCAGCGCTGCCGACACCGCGCCATGGGATCTTCCCGCTCAGTTATGGTGGGATGATCTTCGTCGCCGGCGGCGGGACGATGGCAGCCGGCAGTGAGTCGAACGTGCTCGAGATTCTCTGGCCCCGAAAGGCCGTCGCTCCGAGATAGTCACGCAATCAGAGCGCGGGGCCGCCGTTCGCCCCGAGCATCGCGGCACGCACCAGCGGGACCGGTGGCCCGCCGAAATTCAGGAAGGCATCGTGGAAGGCCTTCCATGACGTCTTGCCGCCGTGCGTGGCGGTCCAATCTTCACGCAATTTCCGAATCATCAACTTGCCCAATGTGTAATTGAGGTAGGCCGGGTCATAGGTGCCGCGCGCGGCTTGCTGCCGTGCCGTTGCGGCATCCTGGAATGCCTCTTCGCGGAAGAGCTTCTCACTTTCGGCCACGGTCATGGTGCCGCTGTGAAGGCCGATCGCCGAGAGGTAGCGAGCGTTGCGGAGCAGCGCATTGGAGAGCTGACCGATGTGGGTTTCAGGATCGCCGGCGCCGAGTCCGGCTTCCCACATCATCTCTTCGCTGTAGTGGGCCCACCCTTCCGAGAAGGCGTAGCCGACGAAGAGCTGGCCGACCCGCGACGGGGCGCGATTGGCATGCAGGAACTGGAGGAAATGTCCGGGCCAGACTTCGTGGACCGAGGTGAAGAGCAGATCCTTCACGCCCGGAATGTAGGAAGCCTGCTCGGCCTTGCTCCACTTGGGATCGGCAGGCGCGATGTAGTAGATCGACGGCAGCCCCTTCTCGAATGGGCCGGGGATGTCGATGTATGCCGAGTTGGCGCGCTGGTACGGTGGCGACTCGTGGACCTGTGCCGTCTCGGTGCCGGGGATGGTGACGAGATCCTTGGCGCGGAGGAATGCCTGCAAGGTGTCGAGCTGTTCGGTTGCTTCGGCCACCGGCCCGACCTTTGGCTTGTGGGCATTCATCTTCGCCATGCACTCGGGGATGCTCTTCCCCGGAGCGAAGGCGGCACACGCTTCCTTGAGCGACGCCACGTTGCGCGCCATATCCTCACGACCAACCTGCGTCAGGCGCTCGAGGGGCACGTCGACGCGCTCAGTGGCGCGCAGCATTTCGGCGAAGAGCTTCGGGCCGAGGGCGAAATTCTCGGTCTGGGTCGCGCGCTGTGTCTCGAGCCAGTTGTCGAGGTCAACGAAGGCCGCTGCCGCTGCGGCGTTGGCCGTCCGGAATTCACCCTGAAGGGCGGTGTCGGTGATCGAAGTGAAGACGCCGGGTAGGTCGTCCTTGAGGTAGGCCGCGAGTCCGCCATAGCGGGTCCGGCCGATGTCGATCAGCGGTCTCGCAAGTGGCGCGTGAAGGTTGGTCTTGACCTGCGTCAGCACGGCGGGGATGCCCTTGGCCCAGTTGATGTAGGCGCGCATCCGATCGGGAAGCGGGGCATAGGGCCGCGTCAGGTAAACGTCGGGCGAGACGCCGGGGCCGAGCATGAAGAAGCCGATGTAGAAATCGGGATTCTTGTGGGGCGCATCGGCCGACTCGGTCCAGAAGAGCGACTGATCGACGACTGCGAGGAGGTAGTCCCGCTCAAAGCGGCGCACCGAGTCGAGCGCTTCCGCCGGAAACGCCTGCGCCGAGTCGCGCGCCGTCTTCAGCCGGGCGATTTCGGTCTTGATTCCGGCCTCGCTCCAGTCAGGAAACTTGCCGTCGAATTCGTGACGGCCCTGGTAAACCGCGAAAGTTGGATTGGCGGCGAGATGCGACTCGAGGAACTTGTCGCGGAAGGCGTCCCAGTCGGCGTTGCGATCGGGGGGTGCCGGCTTGGCACAGGCGACAAGGAGTGCGAGGCAGGGCAGGAGCAGCTGGCGGGGACTCACGGAGTTCTCCTCGGGGAGAGCGAGTGGAATCCGGACGATAGCGCGTTTCCCTCGGCCCTGCTAGGCGCGAATCAACGTCAACAACTCTTCCGGCGTGTCGCAGTAGTAGTCGGGCGCCGCGAACTCGAGGTGGGCCCGGTCGAAGGGTCCCCAGGTAACGCCTGCCGTGAGCACGCCGGCCGCACGACCGGAATAGATGTCGTGGTGGGAGTCGCCCACGAAAATGGTGGTTTCGGCAGGCTCGCTGAGCCGTGCGAGCGCCAGCAGGACCGGTTCCGGATCGGGCTTCGGCTTCACGACATCGTCTGCTCCAACAATTACTTCCATCACACCGTCGAGCCCCATCAGCTTGAGCCCGCGCTCGGCGCCGCCGCGATTCTTGCTGGTGACGAGCCCGAGTCGGTGCCCGGCGGCCTTGATGCGGCGGACCATGTCGACGGTACCGGGGTAGGCCCGTGCCCGCGCGTCGTGGTGGGCAAGATTGTATTCGCGGTAGGTGGCGACCCAGGAGGCGATGGTGTCGCGATCGTCGGTCATCCGACCGAACACGGCGTAGAGCGTGGTACCGAGGCCAGCGAGAATTTCGTCGCGGGTCATCGGGGGCAACGAGTGCGCGGCGAGGGTGTGGTGGTAGCTGTCGACGATCAGATCGACCGAATCGAGGAGGGTGCCGTCGAGGTCGAAGAGTACGGTATGGATGTCAGGCATGGGGTCAACGTAGCGGCGAAGCTCGAGAACGGAAGAGGAGCGCTGCGACCACTCGTGCTGCGGGAGCCGACGGTCGCGGCAGGTCAGGGACGGCGGCCCGGAGCAGCTCCGGATCCGGGGCCGCCGCGATGGTGTCGATCAGGATCTGGCCACCGAGTGTCGGCGGCGCAATCGCGAAACGAAGAAGCCGATCGAGCGCGGCCAGCGCCGACGCGTCGCGACGACCGGCGGCAGCGCGAGCGAGTCGCTGGATCCTGGCGGTAAGGGCCGGTGCACTGCCCGGCGTCGGAGCGAGAGATCCCAGCACCCTGCGGAGTGCCGCCGCGAAATTCTCGGCGAGGTCACCAGGGAGGGAGTCGAGTACCTGCTCCTCCGATTTTCGAGCGCGTTGCCACAGCTTCGCCGCTTCGGCGGCGTCTTCATGCCAAGCCTCATCGCCGGACCGGACCAGCAGCCGGACTCCGCTCCGGCTCCCGCGGCTACTGGTCACAATGAGCATCGCTGCGTCGGGAAGGTCGCTCTCGAAGAGGGCCACGAGCGGCGTCATCGGCAGCGGCTTCACTTCGGGTGCCGGGTGCCTGAGTCGTGCGAGCCAGAGCTCGCTGAGCGATCGCTTGCGGCGAATACGCGCACGGCTCTCGAGCGCGGCTTCCATCTGCGGGGGTGGTAGCCGCACCACGACGCGCACCGCCTCGTGCTGCTGTCCGATTCGGAGCAGTCGTCCTTCGCGCTGTTCCAGGCGCATCGCCGTCCACGGCAGATCGACGTGCACCAGGCATCCGGCGGCCTGCAGGTCGAGCCCTTCGGCGGCCACATCGGTCGCGACCAGAATCCGGGGCAGCTCGCGTCGCGCACGCCAGGCATCTCGCCGGGTTCCGAATGCCTCGAGTACGGTCTGCCGCGCGAGGCGATGGGGACCGATCCCCGCCGCGCTGCCGGTCACCCACGCGGTGCCGTCGCCGAGGGTCTCACGAAGGGCCTGGGCGGTGGCGCGATGGCGGGTGAAGCAAATGGAGACGCTCGTCGGAGAGCCAGGATTCGCTCGCGGCAGGGCCGAGAACAGCTCCTGAATCCAGGCGCCGTCGGCAGGCGGAACCGATCGCAGCGTGTCGACGCGGTCGATGTCTTCGACGGCGAGTTCCGGGTCGTGCTCGGCTCCGAGCAGATCCCAGAGGACCAGTTGATCGAGCGACTCTCCCGTGAATTGGCGAATGGTGGTTCTCGAGATGCCACCGCCATCGCGTGCGTGGAGGAGGAGGGCACGGTAGCGCGAGAGTGCGCGGTGCCATGCCGCATCACTCGAGGCGGCGGCGTCGAGCAACACGCTACGCAACAACTGACGGAGAGCAGGCGTTCGACTCAGCAACAGCGAATCGATCCCGGCAATGGCGCGACCCACCCGGGCGACTTCCTCGGGATCGGAGCCGATCCGTTGGAGCTGACGATGCGCGAAGAGCGGTGGGGCTGCGCTCCGGATTATCACCCGGCGTAATGCAGCAGGCGGCGCGGTGAACTTCTCGAGGGCGGAGAGTGAGCTGATGCCGTCGAGCAGGAGGGCGTCGTCCGGCAGAATCAAGCGCAACAAGGTGATGAGGTCGCGCAGGCGATTCACGATCGGCGTCGCCGTCAACAGCAACGCGCGCTTGCCCAGCAGCCACGGTGCCAGCGTTGCCACCCGCCGGGTGCCCGGGTCGCGGAAGCGATGCGCCTCATCGACGACGACGAGCGACGGCTCCTCGCGAGGCAGGGAACCGCGACTCAATCGTTCGTGTGACCAGAGCCGGATCGCGACGTCGGCCGCGGCCGCCGTCTGCTGCCACTGCCCGAGCAACACGGCGGGAGCGATGACCAGCGGCGGCCTTGGCTCCGAGAGCGCGAGTCCAAGCGCGATCCAGCTCTTGCCCTGGCCAACCGGTTCCGCGAGTACCGCCCCACCGAATTGGCCCAGCGCATACCTCGCACGACGCCACGCATCGACCTGATGCAGGTGGAGGAAGCCCGGTGGCGTCTCGGCGGTGCGGCCGACCGCGAATGCGGCACTCGCGACGGCGCGCACGTCGGCCAGGGTCGCGGGCACCGGTCTCCGCCCCACCGTGCAGAGCGGATCGCTGACGCGGGCCAGCGACTCAGCGACGATGCGCGGCCAGCGGTGCAAGGAGGGTGCGATCATGTTGGTCGAGGCCGAGCAGGTCTGCGGTGCAATCATCGAGCGCATCGGTGATGTCGTGATCCGCGGCCGAATGGAAGAGTGCTGCGAGCACGGGATGGCCCAGCACTGCACGAGGGAGTGGCACCCGCCCCACTGCGCGGGCACCGAATCGGGCAGCACCACCGGCGGCCGGCTCGGCGCGCAGCCGTGCGAGCGCACGGATCCAGCTGCAATTGAGCCAGGCCGCAAGCGATTCGGCCGCGCTCGGCGAAGGCAGAGCCGCCACGTAGCAGCTGTTGATCGGAATCACGCGCGCATCGGCGACGACGGTGGCCTCGAGTCGTCGGGCGAGATCGCCCCACGCGACGCGGTGCGCGGCGGTTGCGGCCCCGGTGCGAAAGAGTCGCCACCAGGTGCCGTCGTGCAGGTCGGCGCGTCGACGCAGCCTGGCCTGATGCGGCGCGAAGTGCTGCAGCAGCTCGGGCGGCAGCTTTGGCCAAGGCGCACCACGCGGGTCGGCCGGCCAGAGCAACCGGGTATGCGGCCGACAGCGAAAGGCGCGGACATCGCGTCCACGAAGCGCGAGCAGCGACCACGGACCGAGCGCCTCCGGCGGGTCAAGAAATGCCTCGTTGGCACCGGTCTTCACCCCGAGTTGCGGCGCCACGACATCGCCCAGCGCCGGATGATCGCTTGAGAGGCGACTGGCAAGGCGCTGAACAGCTGGCGATGCGAGAAGCCAGGCATCACTGGCGACCCACTCGACCTGTGGTGTCCCGGGTGCATCGAGAGTGAGGCCGAGTCGGACCACGTGCGACGGCGCGGCAACGCGGCGCGATGCCACGATGGCCAGCGGATAGGTGGTGGCATCGAAGCCTGCGCGTTCGTCGTTGGCGAGGTCGGCGACCCGGTGCAATGTGGCGCTGGCGCCGAGTGCATCGCGGCAGACTCGCGCGTAGCCCGCAGTCGCGAGTTTGGCCGGAACCAGCATCGCGAGCGTGCCACTCGGCGCGAGCAACTCGTGACTCCGTTCGAGAAATGCGACCGAGAGATCGGGGAGGTGCCGCCAACCCCCGCCGATCGATCGCCACCACTTGTAGCGAGCGCCGAGGGCACGACGCATCGGCTCGGGGAGTCGTTCGGCCCGCACCCAGGGCGGATTGCCCACCACCATGTCGAAGCCGCCGCGACGCGCGAGCACCGGCCCGAACGCCGCCGCGAGCGCGAAGGGTGCCGCGCTCTGTGCCCGGGTCATCCGGCGCCGTTCGCGGCGTACTTCGGCCCGTTCCTGTCGGAGTGCGGCGAGGCTGCGCCCATCACTCCGCTGCAAGCGGGTACGCTCGCCGAACAGATCGATGCGCCTGCCGCGCGAAAGGAGTTCGGCGATCGTTCGCTCGAGCGCCGCTTCACGATGGGTGAGCGCCTCGACAATTCCGCGCGCCTCGAGGCGCTGGAGATCATTGAGCAGGGTCCGCTTGGCAGCACCACTCGCTGCGGCAAGCGCGCGTTGGCGCTTCGCGAGTGCGGCGACGCTCCCAGGTGCCAGCGGATGACCGCTCAACGGATCGAGGAGGGCATCGCCTGCGCGAACCGCCGCATCAAGATTCGGGAGCGGTGGAACCCGGTGCGCGGCCCGGCCGCGCATCGAACGGAGCACTTCGAGCCAGAGTCGGAGTTCGGTGAGACGGACCGCGTCGGGATGCCGGTCGACGCCGAAGAGCCGTCGCGTGACGAGATGTCGCACCCGTGCGGGATGCCGCGGCCCGGGGCCGTGCAGCAGCGTGAGGGCGCCCACGAGAAAGGCGCCGGAGCCCACGGCCGGATCGAGGATGGTGACGTCGAGCAGCGCGCGTGAGAGTTCGGTGTCGGGGTCGTCGAGCGCACGCAGCACGGCCGCTTCCGACCGACGCAGGCGATGCGCGAGGTGGCAGGCGAGCGCTTCGCGCACCACGGCATCGACGAGCCGGGGTGGCGTGAAAAACGCCCCCTCCTGTTTCCTCTCGTCGACATCCATCACTCCCTCGAACACCCTGCCGAGGAGTTCCGGTGTCACGCGACCGTCGCATGCTTCCGCATCGAGCGACACTTCGACGCGATCCACCAGGGCCGCGAAGGCGTCGCGCCAGAACTCGGTAGGGAGTCGCATTGGGCGTGCCCGCTCGATCGGATGCGGCTCGAAGAGGCCACCGTTGAGGAACGGCACTATCCCGAATCGCTGCGCGTAGCGCGAACGAAGTGCCGGAGGGCGATTCAGTGTCCCGAAGAAGAGTGGGTGCAGCAAGTGCCGCGTCGGATCGCGCCGTGAGATCAGGCAACGATCGATCGCCTCGGCGAGAAAGCGGGGATTCCCATCGAGCCACCCTTCCGATTCGACGAAGCGGAGGAAGAGCAGCCGGGTGAGCTGAATCAGCGTCCAGGCGTGGCGCTCCTCGGCGGGCACGCGACCCGGCAGCAGCGACGTGGCGCGGTTGAGCAGCCCACGGAGCAAGGCGAAGGTCTGTCGCCCGGCCGCGTCGACATCAAGCGCCTCGGCGAAGACTATTGCCTGCTCCAGAGCGGTCGCGCGCGGCTGATGCATGCCCTCGGCGATACGGCGAAGCGGAAGGGTAGCGAGCGGGTCCGATCCGAGTGCCACCAGACGGAACGGCGCGATGGTGACGCCGATGCCGTGATCCCCGGAGGTGGGGTCGCGCACCAGCAGGAGTCCGAGCGAACCGCCGCGTGTGAGCAGTCGCCCGAGGGCACGGGCCGAGACGAGGGAACTCGCGGTGCTCCAGACCGGAAGCTGGGCGAGCTCACCGACTTCGAGATGGCTGCCAGCCTGCGATGCCGGCACCGGCACGAGACAGGCCGCGCCACCGAGGTGGTGGATCAGTGACGCGTGCTGCTGCGCCGTCGACAGAGAACTCGGAGTAAACACGCCGGCATCCTCGCAGGATACCGGCGTGTGACGCGGCGCAATTGCCCGCGTTCGGGTACTGCGCGATGCGTGACGCTACGGCATCCGCGTCAGAGCGGCAGTGACGGTGGTCGTCATCGGAATGCTGCTGCCCGCCATCGCCATCGACATTTCGGCCTTGGTTTCGCTGGTCCCTTCACGCATGGGGCCCTGCTTCGCCGCAACCAGGTGCTGCTTGCCACTCGTGGTTGCCTGGACGTCGTTGCCCATCAGGTTCATCGTGGTGGTGCCGGTAGTCGTGGCATCGAGGACGATGTTATCACCGTTTTGCGAGGTCACGGTCCAGGTCGTCATGGTCTTGTTGGCGATGTGCAGGTCGGTGCCGGCGACCGACGCCGTGCTGTCGACCGCGACGGTATCGACCCAGGAGGCGCCCACCGGACGATCGGCCTTGATGCCGGGAAAGAGCATCTGGATTCCGGGAAGCGTCTGGGCCGCGCCCATGCTCATCTGCGACGGCGTCAGGCCATCCTTGATCTTGCCATTCACGATGTAGAGATGGAAGAAGGTGCCCGGCTTGGTCTGCAGCATCGAGTCCGGCAGCATGGCACCCATCTGGCCGGCATCGAGCTGGAGCGAGTCGATCAGGACGTGCGCGATCTGGCCGCCGGTGGTGTCCGACATCGTGACCGCGAGGAATGCCGTGACACTCATGGTGATGTCCTGCTTTCCCTGGCCCATCGCCGAAAGATCGGCCGAGGTCACGTTCTTCGAGGTGAACTTGTACTTGACCGGCGGACCAGCCGGTCCGACTCCGGCAAGAAGCGACAGCGCCAGCAGTGATGGAAGCAGCACGAGGGCCTCAGCGGAGAAGGGAGGGGATGATCATTGTCGGGAAAGCTAACGTTCAGTGACGCGCAGTGATGGCGCCGAGTTCCGACTCGAAGACATTCAACTGGCGGCCAACCGAGTCGGCCGTCGCCTCGGTGAGCGGGTGTTCGGTCTGCTCGTCGGTCATCATCAGCGAGGCCACCAGCGCATCGGTGTAGCCCACCACCGCGAAGGCAATTCCACGGTCGACGATGGCATTGAGGCGCAGGAAGACGGCCACGGCCCGGCGCGGACGCATCGCGGCCACCAACGGTCCGATATACTTGATCAGCATCACGCGCAGTTGTTGGAGCTCTTCGACCACTTCACCCGCGGCAAGGCCTCGCGCGGCGGCGGTCCGACCGTAATGTTCCATGGCCTGTTGCCAGACCGGGTTGGCTTCACGGTGCAGCGGCCCTAGCATTTCGACCAGGGTATCGATGATCAGGCGATATTGCCGCTCGATGCTCGGGCGCGGAATGGCGCTGGAACCGGCACGATCGTCGAGCCAATCAGCCCATTCGGCAACCATCGCCTCGCGGGCATCGAGTACGGCCTTGGCGGCCGCCAGTTGAGTCGGATGGGACGAGCGCAGGCGCCGTCTCCTGAAAAAGTGGTTCAATCGTAACCGGAGTTCAGATGCTTCCCAAGCCGATCCTGCCGCCTCGTCTGGCGCCCGGTGCGCGTGTTGCCCTGATCGCACCTTCCGGGCCGTTGCTGGAGCGCGACGACCGCGAACGCGGTGCCGAACTCTGCCGTGCCCTCGGCTTCGAGCCCACGGTGGGCCCAAACGCTGGCAAGGCCTACGGTTACCTCGCCGGCACCGACGACGAGCGACTGACGGACCTCAACGCGGCACTGGCCTCGAGCAGCGTCGATGCCGTGTGGTGCCTCCGTGGTGGCAACGGCATGAACCGGATCATCGACAAGGTCGACTTCGCCGGATTCGCGCGCCACCCGAAGCCGGTGATCGGCTTTTCGGACATCACGGTCCTGTTGCTGGCACTCTGGAAGAAAACCGGCGTCGTGACATTTCACGGACCGATCGCACGCGCGCCGATGCCGAATTTCCAGCGGT
Source organism: Gemmatimonadales bacterium (assembly GCA_039915645.1). Classification (GTDB taxonomy): domain Bacteria; phylum Gemmatimonadota; class Gemmatimonadetes; order Gemmatimonadales; family GWC2-71-9; genus Palsa-1233. The sequence continues at coordinate 21,151 of JBDSMX010000145.1, forward strand.
GGCATTTCGACCGCGTGTTGACGAACGTCAGCGCGCCGGGAACACTCGGCAGTCCGGCACCGAAGCCCGACGTCCTGGTGCCGAAGGACGGACGGATCATCACCATTGCGCCGGGCACGGCACGCGGGCCGCTCATTGGTGGCAATCTCACGCTGCTGCAGGCACTCATCGGGACACCACATTTCCCTGATCTCGATGGTGCCATTCTCTTCATCGAGGATGTAAGTGAGGATGTCTACCGGATTGACCGGATGCTGGCGCATCTGCGGGGAATCGGCGCGTTGCAGAAGGTGGCGGGCGTGGCGGTGGGGCGGTTCACCGAAATGAAGAACGGCACCGACGGCGGTGCGCTCGGGCTCGATGAGGTCCTGCACACCTATCTCGCCCCGCTCAAGGTGCCAGTGGCCGCCGGCTTCCCGATCGGCCACATCGATGATCAGTGGACGCTGCCCATAGGTGTCACCGCCGAACTCGATGCCACGCGCGGAGAACTCGCGTTGATCGAGGCGGCTGTGCGCTAGGGGTTCGCGGCACTCCCCTTGGGCCAGGGGTTGCTGAAGAGCGTGTTGCCGATGAAGTCGCTATCCGTCAGCGCGTTGAGAAAGGCGAGCAGGTCAGCGCGCTGCTGCGTCCCGAGGATGAAGCCGTTGACGCGGTTGCTCTTGAACGGATTGTTGCGGCCGTCGCCGGCGTTGGGACCGGTCGCGGTCAGGCGCCCACCGCGGGCGTAGATATCGAGGACTTCGTCGAGTGTCGCCACACTACCGTCGTGCATGTAGGGCGCGGTGAGCGCGATGTTGCGCAACGTCGGTGCCTTGAAGCGACCCATGTCCTGCGGAGTTCCGGTAATGGCGAAGAGACCGGTGTTGTCTGCGGGATACGCGCCCGTGCCGCCGAGATTGTAGAGCCCGTTGTTGAAGAATTCGGTCGGCGGTGCCCCCGGCGGCGGCTGCGACGTTGCCCCCGAGAAGGTGAATCCTCCGTGACAAGTCGCGCACGCCAGCTGCGGTGAACGAAAAAGCTGTTCCCCCCGACTCGCCGATGCCGACATCGTTCCCTTGTCGAAAGCACTCCCGCCCGAAATCAAGGTACGCTCGAAGGCCGCGATCGCGCGGGTGATGTTGTCGACGGTGATGCCGTTGTTGCCCTGCCCTGGGAACGCGACGCCAAAACGAGTGCGATACTCTGCTTCGGCGGTAAGCCGCGTAAGGAATTCGTCGTCGAGTGCCGTGAGCCCAAGTTCAACCGGACTCTGCCCGAACATCGGCACCTGTGCCTGCACTTCGAGGCGAAGCTGATCGGGGTTGGCCCAGGTGAGTGCCGCCGCATACGCCGCGTTGGTAAGGCTCATGCTGTTTCGCGGATGCGATTGACCGGTGCTGCCGAGGCCGGTCATCCGGCCATCGGTGAAGGCGAGCGCCTGTTTGTGGCAGGAGCCGCAGGACTGGGTCTGATTCTGGCTCAGTCTGACGTCGTAGAAGAGGCGCCGTCCGAGTTCCACCTTGGCCGTCGACATTTGATTGTCGGCCGGCACAATCGGGGACGGGAAACCCGCCGGAATGCTGAAGGTGAACGGCGGATCTGCCGTGGGGTCGGTGCCGGCATCGCTCGGCGAACTGCAGGCGGCGCTCAGGCCGGCCAACACTCCCATCAGCAACCTTATCTTTCTGCCATGGCCACGCCGACGCTCTCGCATCACACCCTCCCAGGTGCACTCGGTGACATTCTTGTCGATGTGCGGTCGGCATCGCGGAGCGCGAGGCAACCAGCGGTCCTGCTCCATCACGGCTTCAAGGGCTTCAAGGACTACGCCTTCTTCCCGCCGTTCGCCGACCGCCTTGCTCGTGCCGGCTTTGCTGCGGTGACGCTCTCGGTAAGCGGCTCCGGAGTGGACGAGTCCGGCGAATTCACCCGGCTCGACCGCTTTGCCCACAACACCTATTCCATGGAACTCGACGACCTCGGCGTCGTCGTGCGCGCGCTCGTTGCCGGCACCCTCGGCGTGGCGCCCCCGACATCGCTCGGGGTGGTCGGTCACTCACGCGGCGGCGGCATGGTGCTCTGCCTCGCCCGAGAGACCCCCGCGATAGCCGCGGTCGCCACATGGGCCGCCATCGGAACCGCTCGACGCCACTCAGATGCCGAACTCGCCGCCTGGCAGCAGGCCGGCACCATCCAGATTCTCCACCAGCGGCTGCGTATCCAGATGCCGCTGAGCTTCGATGTCGCCGCCGACTGTCTGCTCCACGAGCACGATCGGCTCGACATCCCTGCTGCGGCTCGAACTCTGGGCCGGCCCTGGCTCCAGGTGCACGGCAGGGCGGACCAGGCCGTGCCTTTTGCTGAAGCCGAGGCGCTCGATGCGGTCGCCGGCGCGGGACACGAGACGCTCTTTCTCGATGGCGCCGATCACACCTTTGGCACCAAACACCCGTGGGCTGGTTCGTCGGCCGAGAGTGACAGGGTCTTCGACGCGACCGTGAAATTCTTCTCCCGGACGTTGGACTGAGGATGCGGTCATTCGATTTCATTGGCGGCGCGAGGCCGGCGCGCGCCGTGGAGCGACCGTGCGGGAACTGAGTCGACTCGAGCGCCTCATCGCGGGCGTCGCGGCGCGCGACCCGATCCGGGTCAACGACCCGGGTCGCCCCGAGGCCGCAGTCGCGCTGCTGCTGCTCGCCGATCCCGATCGGATATTGCTGATCCGGCGCGCCGATCGTGAGAGCGACCCCTGGTCGGGCCAACTCGCGCTCCCGGGTGGCCGTCGCGATCCTGAAGATTCTGACCTGCTCGCGACCGCGATCCGCGAGACCCGGGAGGAGACCGGCCTCGAGCTGCAGCGGGAATGGCACGTCGCCACCCTCGACGATCTCGCGCCCCGGTCGTCGGTACTGCCGCCGATTCTGGTCCGGCCTTTCGTTTTCCGGCTCGAAACCGAGTTGGTGCCCCAGGTGAGTGATGAAGTCGCGCAAGTGGGGTGGGTCTCGCTCGACTTCCTGAGCGGGCCGGGAGTCTTCCGGACGGCCTCGATCAACATCCGAGGCGCCGACCGCGAGGTTGAGGGGTACCACCTCCCCGAGGGCTTCCTCTGGGGGATGACCGAGCGGATCGTGACCCCGGTTTTGCAGCGCTGGCAGCTGCTCGGTGCGGACGGGAAGGAGGGTTAGCCCGGGGGCGCACTTTGTTAGTTGGACCATCCGTTGACAATTCGGATGGGCGATTGCAAATATTAGGCATGACTAAATATGCCGCCGCCGACCTGACCCGGTCGGTCGAGGATTACCTCAAAACCATCTATACCCTCTCCGAATCGGGCCAGCCGGCCACCACAACCGGGATCGCCGAGGCACTCGTCCTCGCGGCCCCGTCGGTGAGCGGGATGATCAAGCGCCTGGCTGAAGCCGGTCTGGTGGAGCACCTCCCCTACAAGGGCGTGACGCTCACGGGCGACGGTCGCCGCGCTGCCTTGCGGATGCTCCGACGCCATCGGCTCATCGAAGCCTATCTCGTGAAGTTCCTCGGCTACTCGTGGGACACGGTGCACGACGAGGCCGAGCGACTCGAGCATGCGGTTTCGGATGATCTGATCGACCGGATGGCGCGCGCGCTCGGCAACCCGCGAGTCGACCCCCACGGTGATCCGATTCCGACCGCCGACGGGACGATGCACGAGGTCGCCGCCGTTCCGCTTCCCGATGTGGCGATTGGTGAGACTGTGGTGATCACGCGCGTCGATTCCGGGTCGGCCGAGCGGTTGCGCTGGCTCGGCGAGGCGGGCCTGGTGCCCGGTGCGGAAGTCACCGTTCGCGAGATCCAGCCGTTTTCGGGGCCGATCACGCTCGATCTCGGCGACCAGCAGCGGGTCGTCGGTCGCGATCTCGCGCAGCAGCTGCATTGCTGCCGGCAGTGCGAAGTGGACGCTGCGGTATGAGCGCGGTCCCAGCGGTCTCAACCGAGGCACCTACCAGCGGCGGCATCGGCGGCTGGCGCTATCCGCGTCATCAGCCTTCGCTCCCCGAAGTCTTCCAGAGTGTCTCGGTGCCGATCACCGGGCCGTGGTGGCGGAAGGCGCTGGCCTTCGCCGGACCCGGGTACATGGTGGCCGTGGGTTACATGGACCCGGGCAACTGGGCCACCGATCTCGCCGGTGGTGCCTCGTTTGGTTATCGCCTGCTCAGCGTGATCCTGATTTCGAATCTGATGGCGATCCTGCTGCAGATGCTCGCCGTGAAGCTCGGCGTCGTCACCGGGCGCGACCTGGCGCAGGCGTGTCGCGATCACTATTCGCGACCGGTCTCATTCGTCCTCTGGATCCTCTGCGAAATCGCGATTGCCGCGTGCGACCTTGCCGAAGTGATCGGCTCGGCGATCGCACTCAATCTGCTCTTCGGTATTCCGCTGATCTGGGGCGTGGTGCTCACCGCGCTCGACGTGCTGCTCATCCTGGCGCTGCAGAATCGCGGCTTCCGTTGGCTCGAAGCGCTGGTAATCGCGCTCGTCGCCACGGTCGGAGTGTGCTTCGCGGTGGAAATGCTGTTGTCGCGGCCGTCGATGGCGGGGATTCTTGCGGGGCTGGTGCCGTCGGCGCAGGTGGTCACCAATCCGGCGATGCTGTACATCGCGCTCGGCATTCTCGGTGCGACGGTGATGCCGCACAATCTGTATCTCCACTCCGCCGTGGTGCAAACGCGGAAGATCGGGCCCACTCCCGATGAGAAACGTCAGGCGATCCGGTACGGCACACTCGACTCCACGCTCGCGCTGCTGTTCGCCTTCCTCATCAATGGCGCGATCCTGATCCTTTCGGCGGCAACCTTTCACGGCTCCGGTCACCAGAGCGTGGCCGACATTGGTGACGCCTACAAGTTGCTGACGCCGTTGCTGGGCACGTCGCTGGCCTCGACGCTCTTCGCAGTTGCGCTCCTCGCCTCGGGACAGAACTCCACCATCACGGGAACGCTCGCCGGCCAGATCGTGATGGAAGGCTTTTTGGATATCAGGTTGCCGCCCTGGTTGCGGCGGCTAATTACCCGGATGATCGCAATCGTTCCAGCGGTGATCGTCACGGCGTTGTATGGTGAGAAGGGTGTCGGTGCCCTGCTGATCCTGAGCCAGGTGATCCTCTCCTTGCAGCTGACCTTTGCCGTGGTGCCACTGGTGCTCTTTACATCATCGAAGGGGAAGATGGGCGAGTTCGCCAATCACCCCTTCACTTCGGGGGTTGCGTGGCTGACGGCAATTGTCATTGCGGGGCTCAATGGTTGGCTTCTCTGGGGCACGGCCCGGGCGTGGCTCGCGTGAGGTGGCTCCCGCTCGCGGCGCTCGCCGTGTCGATCACTACTACACTCTCGGCGCAGTCGTCGACGGAACCGATCAATACTGATCGACCCGACTTCACCGAGTCGAGCACACTCGTCCCGCTGCACCGGCTGCAATTCGAGAGTGGCTACTCCTGGACCGAGGCGAAAGCGAACGCCGGCGGCGGAGGTAGCGCAACCTTTCCCGAACTGCTGATTCGCTACGGGCTCAGCAATCGACTTGAGTTCCGGGTGGGGCAGTCGTTCACGAGGGTCTCGCCTCCCGCCGGACAGGGAAGTGGTATCACCGGACGCGATGATCTTTACCTCGGCCTGAAGATCGGCCTCGGGGCGCAGCGCGGCGGACAACCGGCGTTGGCGCTGCTGGCGCACACCTCGCTCCCCACCGGCGACAGCAAGACCAGCGCGAGCGGCACCTACCCGGGGCTGGCGATTCTCGCCGGCTGGGATCTCTCTCCCGACTGGTCACTCGACACTGGTATCGAGGCCAATCGCGTGAGCGGCGATGCCTGGGAGATCGCTCCCTCCCTCTCGCTCGGTCGCACCATCTCTGCGCGAGTGAAGGGTTACGCCGAGATCTATTCGCTGCTGCCAGTGCTGGCTGAATCGGGTGCCGGGAATTCCCATTACGTCAACGGCGGCCTGGCCTTCCTCATCACCGACAATTTTCAGCTCGATGCGCGGGTCGGGGCCGGACTCAGCGATCGCGCCGATCGATACTTCTTCGGATTCGGGTTCGCGATCAGGCGATAGTCCACACTGATGCACGCGGCAGCGGGTAGATTCCGGTCGTGAACCGTTTCCTGCTCGCCCTGCTCATCTGCGCACCACTGCCCTTGCGGGCCCAGCTGCTCGAGATCGCCGTCGAGCGGCGCTTCGCCGACGATGCCAAGGTCCACATTGGCGACACCGTCTGGATCGCCGCCTCTGCGGATGCGCCGGAGCACGCGGCCCGCGTGGTGGCGGTCACGGAGCCTGCTGCCGACCCCGCCACCATCATGCGTCGCGACTATCGGGTGCGACTCCACCTGCCGGACCTTGCTGCGATCCTTGGCCAGCCCGACCGCGTCGACCGCTTTGGTGTCGGCCTCGAACCGGGTGTCGATCCTGATAGTGCCGCCGAGCGACTCAACCGCGTGGCATTTGGCTACCAGGTGTTCCGGTCGAGTGAAATCGCCTCGCAGTCGTCGACCACCTTCCTGGTGGTCTCCCGATTTCATCGTGCCATTGCGATCATCTCCATCCTCGCGAGCGCGGTGTTCCTGCTCTGCCTGATGGTGCTCAAGGTCGAAGAACGGCGACTCGACGTGGCCGTGCTGCGGTTTACCGGTATCTCGCGCCGGACGGTCTTCCGCTCGTTGCTGCTCGAGGCGATGGTCGTCGCGGTGGCAGGCGCGCTGCTCGGCACCGGGATCGCGGCGGTGGCGAGCGCGATCGTGAACTGGTACTACCAGCGCACCTTCTCGACCGCGCTGATCTTCTCGCTGCTGCAGTGGCGCACGATACTCTTTGCCGTGGTGCTCTCGATCGTCCTCGGGCTGGGGGCGGGATCGCTCGCGGCCTGGCGGCTGGTCCGCACGCCGCCACTGACACTCTGGCGGCGCGCCGGATGAAAGGCTCCTGGGCACTTCGCGATCTCCTGCGCCACCCTGTGCGGAGTGGGCTGGCGCTGCTTGGCGTCGCGATCTCGGCCGCACTGCTGCTCGACATGGTGCTATTGAGCGGCGGCATCGAGCGATCATTCGAAAAATTGTTGTTGAGCCGCGGCTACCAGGTGCGAGTCTCCCCCAAGGGGACGCTCCCGTTCGACACCGAGGCGACGCTCGGCAATGCCGCACAGATCGTTGCCGGTATCCGCAGCACGCCCGGTGTGGTGCAGGCCGGTCCGGTGCTCGGTGCCTCGCTCTTTGCACGTCACGACGGCGCCCTGTTGCCCCTCGTGGCATATGGCATTGATCCGACGGCGCAGGGGATCTACGTCCTCGAAGATGGCCGTGATCTGTCGCTCGGCGACAGCACGCATGTTCTGCTCGGCAAGCCCGTCGCGCGACGACTCGGAGCAAAGCTCGGCGACACCCTGGTGCTCGTGGGCAGACTCGATCCCGAAGTGGCCGCGCCGGCACGGAGCGTGAAAGTTGTCGTCAGCGGGTTGGTGCACTTTCTCTATGATGCCAAGGACCAGCCATCGATTGCGCTGACCCTGCCGATGGTGCAGGGGCTGGGTGGGCCGCATCTGGTCGATCGGGCGTCGGTGATTCTGGTGCGCGCGGCTGATGGTGCCGACACGGGCGCGGTGGTAACCCAACTGCGACAGACGTTCCCCAAGCTTGGCGTGAACACCGTCGGCGATCTGGTGGCGAAGTTTCGTGAACGACTCGCCTACTTCCGACAGCTGTCGCTCATTCTTGGTTCGATCGCGCTCATCGTCACGGTGCTGCTGGTCGGTACCCTGCTCGCGATCACGGTGAATGAGCGGCTCGGCGAAATCGCCACCATGCGCGCCATTGGCATCTCGCGCACAACCGTGATTGCGCAGGTGGTGACACAGGGGCTGTTGCTGGTGGTGCCGGGGGGTGTGCTGGGAATTTTCCTCGGGCTTGGCACCGCACGCTGGCTCGACGCCATCCTCACGTCGTTTCCTGGTCTGCCGGCCGCGATTTCGTTTTTCGTGGCCGAGCCGCGCCAGCTCACCATTGCTGCCCTCACCCTGTTGGTCACTGGCCTGCTCGCCGGTGTGCCGCCGGCGTGGCGCGCGGCCAACGCCCCGATTGCTGCCACGCTCAGGAGCGACGCCCCGTGACGACTGTCCTTGCTGCGCAGGATCTCGAGAAACGCTATCCGCTGCACGGTCAGGATGTGGCCGCCTTGCGCGGTGTCACCCTCTCGATTGAGCAGGGCGAATATGTGGCGATCGTGGGACCATCAGGCTCCGGCAAGTCGACCCTGCTGACGCTGCTCGGCGGACTCGATACGCCGACTGCCGGCACTGTGCGCATCCTCGGCACCTCGCTCGGCGAACTCGACGATCGCAAACTCACCCGACTCCGGCTCGAGCGCATCGGCTTCATCTTCCAGCGCTTCCACTTGCTTCCGGTGCTCACGGCCCGCGAAAACGTCGAGCTGCCGCTCGCCGAGCGTGGTGTTGGCGTGGCGGAGCGACGGGCTCGTGCCGAGGAATTGCTGGCCTATGTGGGGCTCGCCACGCGGACCCACCATCGGGCTACCCAGCTCTCGGGCGGCGAGATGCAGCGCGTTGCGATTGCTCGCGCGCTCGCGAACGGGCCGGCCATCGTACTCGCCGATGAGCCGACCGGCGAACTCGATGCCGCCACGGGAAAGGAGATCCTCGCCCTCTTCCGTCGCCTGCACAACGATGGCACCACACTCGTGGTCGTGACCCACGATGATCAGCTCGCGGCCGAAGCAGGGCGCGTGATTCGGATGCTCGACGGACGGATCGTCGCCTGATGGAGTGGACGCTCGCGTTGCGGCATCTGCTGGTGCGTCCGGGTCGAGCGGCGGTGCTGCTGCTCGGCTTCGCGCTCGGCGTTGCCGTGATGATCGTGCTGCTCTCGGTGGGTGATGCGATGCTGGAACAGTCGCGCGACATCGCGCTCGTCGGTGGGGGCGAACTCACCGTGCTCCCCGAAGGGGTCGACGTCGAAGCGCTGCGCACCGGCGGCATGACCGGGATGTTCTTCGGCATCGACCGCGCCCGATTCGTGACGCGCCAGTTGCTCGGCGGCGCGCGTCAGCGAGGCACGGTGCGCGAAGTGTCACCGGTGCTCGAGCAGAAGCTGATGGTGATCCGGACCCGCGACAGCAGCTGGACCGTCCGTGCCGGTGGCGAGCTGCCGAGCACGGCGCGCAGTCTGGGCGCTGGGGCGCAGGTATTGAGTGGCGCGTGGCGCGACAATAACCGCGACAGCAGTTGGCGCGCTCCGGCAGCGCAGGCCCTCTACGATGAACTCGACCGCTTCCACATCCCTGCGGGACACGACTCGACCTGGGGAGAGTGGCACTACTTCAACATCGTGGCCGGACCCTCAGAATGGTGGTACGTCACCTTCCTGGTTGGCGGCGATGTTAGCGGAGCACGTTGGGGTGGTCAGCTCCTGGTGACGCACCGGCGCGCCGACGGCCAGTATCAGCGATTTGTCAGCGCCGTCCCCGGCAGCATGGTGCGGTTCGACACCACGCGTGCCGACATCACCATTGGCAGCCACACCGTGACCCAGCGCGACGGGGTCTATCGCGTGACCGGGAGTGCGGGCACGGCATCGTTTGACTTCACCCTGACACCGGAACCGCTCCGCTACTTCCCTCCGGTGGAGCTTCGGGACGACAAGCTGACCTCGGGCTACGTGGTGCCGGGGCTCATGGCCCAAGCCACTGGCCGCTTCTGCGATGGAGGTCGCTGTCGCGAGCTCCAGAATGCCCCGGCCTATCACGACCACAACTGGGGCGTCTGGCGCGACGTGACCTGGGAGTGGGGGAGCGGTCGCGGGAGCTCCCACGCGATCCTCTATGGTGGTGTCCTGCGCACGGGCGAGGAGAGCTCCGGGGCACCGCTCTTCTTCACCCTGGTGGATTCCCTCGGGGTGCGGCAGGTCTATCGCTTCGAGCGGGTGGAGCGAGTCGGGGGGCGGCCGATCGCCGGAGTGCCGGGGGTCCTGGCTCCCGATTCTCTCCGCTTCGTGGCATCCCGGAAGAGCGACAGCGTTGCAATCCGGATCGCGATCGATGACGCCGCCGCAACGCAATCAGGGGGGTTGAGCATCAAACGATGGTTCCTCCAGATGCGCGGCCGCTGGTGGCTCACGGGTCGGGCCGCCGGACAGGCAGTGTCCGACAGCGGCAGCGGCTTCTTCGAGATCTGGCAACAGCCATAGCCCGGTGAGCCCCGGAGACTCTCGGAGCGCCCGGGTTACCGCAGGCGCCGGATGGCTTAGTTTCCACTGACTCCCCACTCAGGACACCGACCCAGAAATGTCCGATATCCTTGAGCGTCTACGTACGGCGCTGCGCGAGACCTATGCGGTCGAACGCCAGGTCGGTGAAGGTGGCATGGCCACGGTCTTCCTCGCCGAAGACCTGAAGCACCACCGTCAGGTCGCCATCAAGGTCCTTCGTCCTGAGCTCGCTGCCACCCTCGGCGCCGAGCGCTTCCTCCGCGAAATCGAGATGGCTGCGCGGCTGCAGCACCCGCACATCGTGCCGGTCTACGACTCCGGGGCCGCCGATGGCCTCCTCTACTATGTCATGCCGTTTGTCGAAGGCGAGTCGCTGCGCGACCTGCTGACGCGAACCACCCGGGTGCCGCTGGCGCGCGCCGCCGTGATCGTCGGCGAAGCCGCCAGCGGCCTCGCCTATGCGCATGCGCAGGGGATCGTGCACCGCGACGTCAAACCCGAAAACATCATGCTCTCCGGTGGGCACGCGGTGGTGACCGATTTCGGCATCGCGCGCGCAGTCGATGCCTCGCGCGCCGATGGCAACATCACCGGCTCCGGCATGGCGATCGGGACCCCGGCGTACATGAGCCCCGAGCAGGCGACCGCCGACAAGGTCGATGCCCGCAGCGATCAATACGCCCTCGCCTGTGTCTTCTACGAGATGGTCACCGGCAAGCAGGCGTTCTCCGGACCGTCGATGCAGGCGATGTTGACCTCGATGCTCACCGGTCCGCGGCCGCGCCTCGCTGCCGTAATGCGGGAAACGCCGGCTGAAGTCGATCTCGCCACGCAGCGTGCCCTCGATACCGATCCCGCCAAGCGCTTCCCCAGCATCACCGCCTTTGCCGAAGCGGTGGCGCAGGAGAGCACCGGTGCGGCCGCGGCAACGCGTGAGAGTCGCCGCTGGAAGCGACTCGCGATCGTGCTCCCGGCGCTGGTGGCAGTCGCCGCCGGACTCTGGGTGGTCTTCTTCGCGAAGCCGGCGGCCATCGTCGTCTCGGGCGCCGAGACCATTGCCGTGATGCCGTTCAGTACCAGTGGTGCGGCTGCGGCAGGGCTTGGCGAAGGAATGGTCGATCTGCTTTCGAGCAACTTCGAAGGCGTCGGCGGGATCCATGCGATCGAGCCGCGCACGGTGCTGCGCGAGTGGCGTCGCCGGGTCAAGAACGGTGACGGCGCGCGCGAGGATGCGCTCGCCGTGGGCCGCAGCGTGAAGGCAGCGTCGGTGCTCACCGGCACCGTCGTCGCCACCGGCAACACGGCCAGGCTCACGGCCGAACTCCTCGACATGCAGGGGAAGTCGCTCGCGCAGGCGACGCTCGATGGACCGTCGGATTCGATTCTCATTCTTGCCGATCGGCTCGCGCTCAAGGTGCTGCAGAGCATCTGGCGCTCGAAGGAGCCGATGCCGTCGGCAAACTCGAGCGGCATCGTCTCCGCTTCGATGCCGGCGATTCGCGATTACCTCAAGGGCGAATGGTTCCACCGTCGCGGCCAGTGGGACTCGGCACAGATCGCCTTCGAAGGCGCAGTGGCCGCCGACTCGACCTTCGCACTCGCCTGGTATCGACTCGCCAACACCCTCGGCTGGACCGGCAACTATCTCTCGCCCGCGGCGATCAAGGCGTCGGCCAACGCGGTGAAGTATTCGACCACGCTCTCGCCCAGGCTCCGCACCATTCTCGGCGCGTACTCGTTGTTCCAGCAGGGCGATCCCTCTGCCGCCGACTCGATGCGCGGCTACCTGCAGAAATTCCCCAATGACGCCGACGCCTGGTATCTGCTGGGTGAGTCGCAGTATCACGCCAACGGCTACATCCCGATGGCGCCTGCCAAGTTGCGGGCGCCGTTTGATCACGTGCTCGAACTCGATTCATCGCTCACGCCTGCCGCGATCCATCCGATGGAACTCGCCCTCGGACAGCGCGACACCGCCGCAATTCGGCGCTATGCCGCGGTCTTCAAACTGGCGGGGGCGAAGGCCGAGATTCAGCAGGTCGAGGCAGCACAGGCGATCATGGCGGGCGATGGCAGCGGCTTCGCGCGGATCGTTCAGGGACCGGTGTCGGGCTCCGGCCTCGCGCGCGCCGCGCTCAACTCGGTGATTCGCGACACCAGGTCAACCGGTGACTCGCTGGAGAAGCTGGGGAAGACCATCGCCTCGACTCCGGCAAATGGCGGTCTCAAGCTGCAGTTCGTCGGGCTCGAGGCGATGCTGAGTTCGGCGGTGGGACGGCCGTCGGGAGCCAAGGGGATCGTCGATTCATTGCGCACGGCTGGCGAGATGCAGACGGCCTCGACACTCTCGATGACGCCGTTCTACGGTGGCTTTGCCGACAGCACCCTCTTGCAGCGACTCGATACCGGCCTCGCGGCCGCACCATCGAACATGTACGTCAACTTCATCCGGGCGATGCTGGCGTTTGACCGCGGTCAGGCCGCGCGCGCGGGCACGCTCATCCAGCAGACGCTCGCGGTCGCGCGCGACACCATGCCGAACTGGTTGCGCGGCGCGTTGATTGGGCTTGATGGCATGCGGATGGTCAGTCAGGGTGATACGGTGCGAGGCATGGCGCGCGCCGACTCGGGGCTGCGGATGGTCGGTGGGCTCGCGATCACCGGCTTCACGACGCCGGTGCAGCTGCGGTATGCCATGCTGCTCTCGACGCGCCCGGCCACGCGGAAGCAGGGGATCGAGCGACTCCGCTATGGCTTTGAGCTTTCGCCTGAGTTGATGCCGATCACGATGTACTACCTCGGCAAGGCCTACGAAGCCGACGGTCAACGCGACGAAGCGCTGGCGTCGTACGGGCAGTTCCTCCGACTCTGGAATCATCCGGATTCCAACTATGTCGCGCGTCAGCGGGAAGCCAAGGAAGCGCTGCAGCGGCTCACCGCGGAAGGCGGCAAGGGCAGGAGCTAGCGTCGCTGCTCGATCTGCAGTGCGTGACGCTCACCGTGCGTCGCGGCCATCAGAAACCATTGCCCCAGATCGATCCGCCCAAGCAGGGGATGCGCGAAGTGATGCGCATCCCAGGCCACGTCGAGCGACCGCGCGAGGTCGAGCGTGGTGTTGCGTCGTTCCCGAAAGACTCGCATCGCATCGGCGAGAGTTTCGTAGCGGCCCTTGGGATGGACCATCTCCGGTGCATTCACCGCGGTGGGGTAGTCGGCGAGACCAGCGACCATGGCATCCTTCTGTCGCGTCCGCAACTCGCCCGGTTCCTCTCCGGCCGCCGTGGTGATCGCCTTGTGGACCGCGCGCTCGACCACGGTGAGGTGTTCGAGAATTTCGAGGACGGACCATTCCTCGGGCGCGGGACGGATGGCGGCCGTTTCGGGGTCAACGTGAGCAACCAGCCGCTCGATATGGCGCAGATTGGCTTCGAGTGCAGCGACCACAGCGGGCCGGTCGGTCAGCGACATCCGTCCTCCGGGGCGAGACCTTCGAATGTAGTCGCGCCGGTGTAGGTTCCAGTGATGAGCACCGAATCGATGCCTGATATCGCCGTCATGCGGGTCGTGGCCCGCGAACTCGTCGATGACTTTGCCACCGGGTGGACCCGGGGACGAGTCGACCAGATGCTCGGCGTCTTCGCCGAAGGGGCCGTCCTGATCGAGACCCCGTTCTCGACCCCGCTCACCGGGATCGAGGCCATCCGCAGCTGGGCCTCCGACATTCCCTACCACCAGTCCGAGTGCGCATTCACGACTGGGGAAGTCTTCCTGGCCGGTCCCTGGATCTCGACCGAATTCAAGCTGGTTTTCCGCCGCCGGAAGAGCGGTGACTGGGTCGAGGCCCGGGGAGCCTTCTTTGCCGAGACCGACGGGGCCAAGATCACCGAACTGCGGATGTACTGGCACCGCTGGAATGGCGGCCAGGAGACCTCGCTCCCCTGAAGCGTCCCAATGCGTGTCATCCAGTGTCCATTCCTGGTGACACCGGGGCGTGGGAGGACTGGCTAAGTCATTGTCAGGCAACACCGTTGGTCTGGCACGGAACTGGAAGCTCTGCCGGCCATCCAGTACCGTCCCAAGTCCGTCGCAGGTGGAGGTTCTTATGCTGATGCTGCTCGCCGCACTCATGGCTGCCGCCCCGGGTCCCGTTGGAGCCGTCGGCCGCCCCGTTGTCGATCCCATCCCGCAAGCCACAGTTCGCATCACCCTCAACGGCGGCGATTACGCCCCCGGTGACCGGGTGCGCGTCCAGGTCGAGCCGAGCCAGGATGGGTATCTGGTGGTCTTCCGGGTCGATGGCGATGGCAGGATCCGGGTCCTCTTCCCGCTCGATCCGGACCTCGATCCGTTCGTCCGTGGCGGCAAGCGCTACGAGCTCCGCGGCAGGGGCGAGCGGGAGACCTTCGTCGCCGACGATCGGGGTGGCAACGGCCTCATCTACGCCGCGCTCTCGCGCCAGCCGCTGGCCTTCGGACCCTATGCCGTCAACGAGCACTGGGACTACGACGCGCTGCGGCTCCGCGACCAGGATAGCGATCCCGAGGCGGACCTCGCCGCCATTGTTCGCCGGATGGGCGACAACGGTCGCTTCGATTATGACGTGACCAGCTACCGCGTCCACGATTCGCGCGTCATCGTCGCGAGCGGTGGCCGTGGCTACGACCAGGGCTACGATCCGTACTGGAGCTGCCTGTCGTGCGGCTGGGGCTACGGTCGCGGTGGCTCGATCGGGATTTCGTTCGGCTCGCGCTACAACAACTGGTATGGCTATCCGGCTTACGGCGATCCCTGGTCCTACAATCCGTGGGGCTACGATCCGTACGCCTATGACTCGTACTTCGGCTACTACGGTTATCCGTACTACGGCTCGCGCTTCAACTATCCCGGTCAGTATCGCCCGATCACGGTGGTGAATCTGCCGCGACCGGTGACGCCGAACTCGCCCTATGGTGTCCGGGCGCGCGCGCGTCAGCCGATCAACACCGCCGGCCTCTTTGCACCGGACCTGACGCGGGCGATGCGTCCGGATTCGCGGCCCGGCGGTATTGGTGGTGGCAACACGGGTGGTGCAGATCGCAGTGGCTACGACGCCCGCGGTCGGCAGCGAAACGACGAAGGATCGCGCGGCCGTACCAGCTCCGGGAACGGCAGCGACCGGCGTGAATCGCCGCCGCAATCGGCGCCGCCGCCGTCGAGTCGGCCGGCCTCGTCGGCCCCGCCGCCGAGCTCGGGCAACAATGGTTCGGATCGGGCACGCCGCCGTCCCGAAATGTCGGCAGACCTGACGCCGCGCGTCTTCGAGCCGGCGGCCGAGCGGCGTCAGTTCGAGGGAACGCAGCCGATCTACCGCGAGCCGCGCCGGGAACAGCCGCCGGCCGATCGCAGCCAGCCCACCCGGTCGGCCCCGACTGAGCGCCCGGTGTATCGCGAGCCGGCGCGGACGGAACGGTCGTCACCTCCGCCGCAGCAGTCGGCACCACCGCGGGTCGAGCGGCCGTCGGTTCCGCCGCCATCGGCTCCCGCGACTCCGAGTAGTGGTGGTGACCGGGCCCGTCGCCGGCCCTGATCAAGACCCGCACTCCACACACACGAAGGGCTCCGCCAGTCAGCGGAGCCCTTCGGATTTCCGGCATTCTCGCTCAGCTATCCCTGCTTGCTCCGGGCATACTCGCTGCCCCACGCCATGAACTCGGCACTGCGCAGTCCCACCCGCATCGCCGCATCAACAGCGTCCTGCTCGTTCATTCCCTCGTCGAGAATGAGGTAGGGAAGCAGGGCACCACCCACGCGATTGGCACTCGCGCAATGGAGGATCGTGGGCGTCCCGGCATGTGCGCGCAACGCGGCGAGAATCTTCTCGAGTGTCGCGGTGCTCAGCGCGCCCGGCGACACGGGGATGTTGATGTATTCGATCCCGAGTCCGCGAAGCGTGGCGGGCTCATCGAAGGGGCGCTGTTCCATCGGATCGCGGAGGTCGATCACGACCTTGACCCCGGCCTCCTTGGCCGCGGCGAACATCTCCGCGCTCGGCTGTCCGGCCGTGGCAAGCCAGGGGAGGGGCTGAGAGGCATTGGTTGCGCCGGCGATGGCGTCGAGCAGGGACATCGGGGTTCTCGCGATAGGTGACGCGGCAATATACGTCCTCCACCGGGTATCTTTGAGCATGTCTGCGATCACCGTGGCGCTCTGTTCATTCCGGCCGACCAAGGGGTCGCCGAGCGCGAATCTCGACCGGATCGAGGAGCTGTTCCGGACCTTCGCCGCCTCGCCGGCGCCGCCGGACCTGATCTGCCTCCCCGAAACGATTCTCACCGGCTATTTCCTCGAAGGCGGGGTGCGGGAACATGCCCTCACCGCCGAGGCGCTGTTTGCCGAGTTGGCGGAGCGGCACGCCCGTGCCGGTGGGCCGCCGGTCGAGATCACCCTCGGCTTCTACGAGCGCTGGAACGACCGGCTCCACAACTCGGCGATCTGGATCGCGCTGGGTGGTGACGATGCCGGCGTGCGCCACATCCATCGCAAGATCTTCCTGCCGACCTACGGTGTCTTTGACGAGGAGCGCTTCGTCGAGGCAGGACGTGAGGTGCGCGCATTCAACACCCGCTTCGGTCGCGCGGCGATGCTGGTCTGCGAAGATGCCTGGCACGCCATCACCGGCACGATTGCGGCGGTCGATGGCGCGCAGTTGATCGCCGTGGTCGCGGCGAGTCCGGCGCGAGGGATTGCGCCAGACGAGGTCCAGCCGGGGCAGCCCGGGTCGCTGGCACGCTGGGAGCGCCTCGCGCGCGATATCGCAGGCGAGCACGGGGTCTACGTCACGCTGACCCAGCTCGTCGGCTTCGAGGGCGGCAAGAATTTTCCCGGCGGATCGGTGATGGCGGGACCGAGCGGCGATACCCTGGTGAGGGCGCCGCTATTCGAGGATGCGGTGGTGCAGCACACCATCGATCTCGAGGAGATCGCCCGGGAGCGCGCGGGATCGCCGTTGCTGGCCGATCTCGAGCAGCGACTGCCGCACATGATCGAGGAGCTCGATCGCGCCCGCAAGCAATCGCTCACCGGGCGACCCGAGACCGCCGTGCCAGCGAGCGTGGCACCCAATGCATCTGCAAAGAGCCGACACGATGCGCCGGCGCCGACTTCCCGCCTCGCGATCGATCCCGAGCTTACCCGTCGCTGGCTGGTGGGATTTCTGCGCGACGAAGTGTCGCGTCGGCGCGGCTTCAGCAAGGCGATCGTGGGTCTCTCGGGAGGGGTCGACTCGGCCGTGGTCGCGACGCTGGCCGCCGAGGCGTTTGGCCCCGAGAATGTGATCGCGGTGCGGATGCCGTATCGGATGTCGAGCCCGGATTCGCTGGCGCACGCTCGCCTCGTGGTCGAGTCCCTCGGCATCACCGAGCGCACCGTCGATATTTCTGCTGCGGTCGATGGCTACGCTGCCGCATGCGGTTCGACGCCGACCCCGGCTCGTCTCGGCAACGTGATGGCGCGGACTCGAATGCTCACGCTGTTCGACCTGAGTGCTGCCTACGCGGCGCTGCCGCTGGGCACCGGCAACAAGAGCGAACGCCTGCTCGGCTACTTCACCTGGCACGCCGATGACGCGCCGCCAGTGAATCCGCTTGGCGACCTCTTCAAGTCCCAGGTCTGGGAACTGGCCCGGCACCTCGGCGTGCCAGCCCAGGTCATCGACAAGCCCGCCAGCGCCGACCTGGTGCAGGGGCAGACTGACGAGTCCGACTTCGGCATTTCGTATGCGCATGCCGATGCTATTCTGGACCTGCTGCTGCAGGGGCACGCCGAGCGGTCGATCGTCGCGGCAGGGTTTACCCAGGCAGAAATCTCCCTCGTCCGAAAGCGGCTCGACACCACGCACTGGAAGCGCAAGCTGCCGAGCGTGGCGATGCTGAGCCAGACCGCAATTGGCGAGTACTACCTCCGGCCGGTGGACTATTGATGTCGCTTCCCGAAAGTCGCCCGATGTCGTACTCGCGTGGAGAGATCTCCACGCTGGTGATGCCGCACATGTCGAACCTGCTGGGCGATCTCTTCGGCGGCAACCTGCTCGCGCTGGTCGACCAGGCGGCGGCGATCGCGGCGATCCGGCACGCGGGTGGCCGTTGCGTCACGGCGTCGATCCACACGATGGACTTCCGGGAGCGGATTCCGATCGGGTCGCTGGTGACCTGTCAGGCCACGGTTGATTTCGTCGGCAAGTCGTCGATGGATATCACGGTGGAAGTGTTTGCCGAGAAGCCGAGCACGGGCGAGCGACACAACACGCACACGGCGCATGTGGTGTTTGTCGCAATCGATGACTACGGCCGACCGAAGCAGGTGCCGCGGCTGATTCCGGGGAACGAAGAAGAGCAGGCGCGTTACACGGCTGCCGAAGCGTACCGCGAACACCACAAGAAGCAGTGAACGCGCCACGAGTCGTGCTGGTGCTGAGCGGGGGCGGCGCCAAGGCGGCGGCGCATATCGGCGCGGCGCGCGCGTTGTACGAGGCGGGAATCCGGCCGATCCATTTTGTCGGGACGTCGATGGGCGCCGTCATTGCCGTCGCGCTCGCAAGCGGTGAGGATCCGGCGGTGATTCTCGAGCGATTCGCGAGCGTGAAGCAGAGCGAGGTCATTGCGCCCGAGCGGATGCAGCTCTTCAAGGGGATCTGGGCGAGAGCGCTGCTCAAGACCGGCCCGTTGCGCGAGGCGATCCGTCGGATCATCCCGGTGCAGCGCTTCGCCGAGCTCGCGACGCCGGTGACGGTCACGGCTACGGAAGTGAAAACCGGCAAGGAAGTCGCCTTCGGGGCCGGTGGTGAAGATGCGCCGGTGCTCGATGTGCTCGTCGCGACCTGTGCCTTGCCGCCATATTTTGCTGCGGCACCGGTGAATGGTCGCGGTTTCTACGATGGCGGGCTTCGCGCAGTGGTTCCGCTGCGGCAGGCGCGCGATATTGAGTGCGACTTCGTGGTCGCGATCCATGTGGGTCCGGCGTTCGACGAACAAGGGGCGCCGGTGCAGGTGCCGCCACCGTTCGTCGCGGCGGCCGACACCGCAATTGGCTGGCTGATGGCAGGTACCACCGAACTGATGCGGGAGCACTGGGAACTCGATCCGGGCGCTCCACCGTTGATCTGGTTGCGGCCGATCAGCGACCGGGCGGCTACCTTCGCGATGGAAAAGATCCCCGAGTATGCCGAAGCGGGTTACACGTCGATGCAGAAGGCGCTCGTTGACCTGCAGGAGGACGCATGACCGAGACTGTCACCGTTGATGTCCGCCACTTCTCTGTCGACCAGGCGAATGCGACGCTGCCGCTGGTGCGGCGGATCGTGAGCGACCTGATCGATCTGCATCCGCGCTGGCGGGCCGCCGTGGCCGCCTACGAGCTCGCCCAGGCCGACGTGACCGCCGACGGCGAGACCGATTCGGCGCGCGAGCAGCGGCTAGCCGCGGGCCGGCTGGCCGGCGAGATCGAGTCGTGCCTCGACGAGTTGACGCAGATCGGCTGCCACTTCAAGGACTTCGAGGCGGGGCTGGTCGACTTCCCCACGATCCATGACGACCGGCTGGTCTATCTCTGCTGGCGCGCGGGTGAGGAGCGGGTCGAGTACTGGCACGAGATCACCGGTGGTGTCGATGGCCGTCAGCCAATCGATGCGACCTTCGCTGCGGTGGCGTCGTGAGCGGCATCTGGCGCCTGGTGCACTTCCTCTCCTTCGTCGCCTGGATTGGGGGCGGTCTCGGGGTGATGATGGCCGGCATCACGATGAACCGGCTCGATCGCTCGTTGTGGGGTGGCGTTGCCGACGTGCAGGCCGCGCTCTATCGCTGGCTGGTGGCGCCCGGGTCGCTGCTCACGGTCGGGTCTGGCGTGGTGCTCACGCTGCGGATGTATGGCGCCCTCTCGGGTCAGTCAGTGCCCTGGCTCGGCATGATGCAGGGGATGGGGCTGCTCGGCGCCCTGGTCACCCTGCTGGGCGCAATGCCTGCCGCTGGCCGACTCACGCGGCTCGAGCCCCTGGGTGAGACTGCCGCTGCGTTCGATGCTGCGCGCTCCCGGCTCAAGATCACCGGGATGATCGGCGGCATTCTCTCCCTCCTCGCGCTGGTGGCTGGCGCCCTGTACCGCACCGGATGACGATCTCGCGCCGCGACCTGCTTGCGCTGGCCGCCGCGCTCCCCGGCTTCTCGGGTCTGGCTCACGCGGCGCTGCCGCCGCGACCAACGTCGGCGCTGCCGAAGGGCCCCGGGCCCGACGACGAGGCGGCCTGGGAGCGGATCGCGAACGAGTTCGTGATCGAAGGGACCCATCTCAACACCGGTACCTACGGCGCCTGTCCGCTGCCGGTGCTCGATGCGACAATCCATCATATGCGCGCGTTCGAGCGGATGATCGGTCAGGAAGCGGTCGACGTGAAGGCGGTGCACGCCGAACTCGAGACCTTCCTCGGCGCGTGGCCCGGCAGCGTGGCGATCCTGCGCAACACCACCGAAGCGATGAATGTCGTGGCCAACGGCCTCGAACTCGCTGCGGGTGATGAGGTGCTCGCGACGACGCACGAACATATCGGCGGACGCTGCGCCTGGGACCTGCTCGCGAAACGACGTGGTGTGGTGTTCAAGCAGTTCACCCCGCCACTCGATCCGAGTGACGACGGCGAACTGATCGCGGCCTGGCAGCGCGAAGTCACGCCACGCACCAAGGTGCTGATGATCTCGCAGGTGCTGTTCACCACCGGGATGATTCAGCCCGCTGCGGCACTGGTGAAATGGGCGCGATCACGAGGGATTGTGAGCGTGATCGATGCGGCGCATCCGCCGGGAATGCTGGTGAACAACCTGCAGGCCCTCGATGCGGACTACTACTGCACGTCGACGCACAAGTGGCTGCTGGCGCCCAAGGGCACCGGCCTGCTCGTGGTGCACCCCGAGCGCATCAAGAGCACTTGGCCGCTGATTGCATCTGGCGACTGGAACAGCGACCTCATCGCGCGCTTCGAGCATGTCGGAACCAGTAACGACTCGCTGGTGGCCGGCATGCGTGCGGCAGTGGCTTTCCAGAATGCCATTGGCTCTGCCGCAATAGAGCAGCGGATCCGCGGGCTGGGCACGCGCCTTTTCGACGCGCTGCGGGATGTTCCACGGGTGAAACTGCTATCGCCGCGCCGCGCGTCGATGCGATCGCCGATGGTGTCGTTCAGGATGGATGGCACCAATGCAGAGCAACTGCAGGGTTACCTTGGGCGGGAGCGGATCCGGACGCGACGGATCGCGGAGTACGGCTATGAGTATCTGCGGCTGAGCTCGCACATCTACGTCTTGCCGCGCGACCTCGACCGGACCGTGGCGCTCTTGCGAGAGGCGCCGCGCAGCTGAACCACTCCGGTGCGACAGAGATCGCGCACCGGGCAGCGGTCGCAGTGCATGACGCGCGCAGTGCAGATCAGGGCACCGAGTTCCATGAGTGCCTGGTTGATGGTCCAGGTGGTGAGTCCGCGGCGCGATACCAGGGTACTCGCGGTGGCCCAGAGTTGCCTTTCACCCTTGGCACCTGGGCGAAGCCGGGGATGGAAAATCCGGCGCAGCACCCGCGCCACGTTGGTGTCGACGGCGGGCTCGGGGAGCTCGAAGGCGAAGGAGGCCACGGCCCCTGCCGTGTAGGCCCCGACCCCCGGGAGAGCCCGTAGCGCGGCGACGTCGCGTGGCAATTCTCCGCCGTGGTGCGTCACCACCTCGCGGGCGAGCAGGTGGAGGTTGCTGGCACGGCGGTAGTAGCCGAGCCCGGCCCACGATTCCTGCACCCTGCGCGGTGGTGCCTCGGCGAGATGATGGATGGTCGGGAAGCGTTCGAGGAAACGGGCCCAGTAGCCTTCGACCCGCGACACCTGCGTCTGCTGGAGCATGACTTCCGAGACGAGGATCTGATAGGGGTCGCGCGTTCGACGCCAGGGCAGGTCACGACCATGCCGGCGGAACCAGGCGAGCAGGCGTCGCTTGACCCGGAGGCGTTGCTCGGCGAGAACAGGGATAGACTTGAGGTTCACCACGGCACAAGATAGAGGTGTGATGATCCACGGTCGAGGAGTCGGGAGCCGGTGAGTTCGCTCGTCACACGCGTGCAACACAGCGCGGGTCGCGCCGTTCTCGACACGCTCGCCGCCGTCGGCCGCTTTGCCGCGCTGATGGTCGAGCTCGTGCGCGGGCTCACCGAGTGGCGGATCTGGGTCCCCCGCGCCTTCGACGAGGCGTGGAACATCGGGATCGGCTCGCTCTTCATCGTGCTGCTGATCTCCTCCTTTGCCGGCGCCGTGACGGCGCTGCAGGCGGGCTATCAGTTCACCGGCAACATCCCGATCTACGTGGTTGGCTCCCTGGTGACCGAGTCGGTGGTGCTGGAGCTCGGGCCGGTGCTGGTCGGGCTCATTCTCGCCGGGCGGATCGGTGCCTCCTACGCCGCCGAACTCGGCACGATGCGCGTCACCGAACAGATCGATGCGCTCGAGTCGCTGGGGCGGTCGCCGGCGAGCCATCTGCTGATTCCGCGGGTGATGGCCTGCCTGCTGATGATTCCGATCCTGGTGATCTTTGCCGACGTGGTCGCCGTGCTCGCGGGGTGGCTCGCGGCCAAGCAAGCGCTGCCCATTACCGACCAGGACTTCATCTACGGGGCCCGGATCTTCTGGCGCCCGTTTGATGCCACCTACTCGGTCACCAAGGCGTTCTTCTTTGCCGCGGCGATTTCGCTGATCTCGTGCTATCGCGGCTACACCACCAAGCAGGGTGCCGAGGGGGTCGGGAAGGCGGCCACGGGTGCCGTGGTCACGTCGTCGGTCCTGATCCTGCTGCTCGACACCGTGCTCGCCAAGCTGCTGCTCAAGGCATGATCGAACTCCGCGATGTCGCGAAGCGCTTCGGCGCCCAGGTGGTCCTCGACGGGGTCACGCTCACGGTGAATGAGGGCGAGACGCTCGCGCTGCTCGGGCCCTCGGGCACCGGCAAGAGCGTGCTGCTCAAGCATATCATCGGGTTGCTGCGCCCCGACCGGGGCGAGGTCATCGTCGACGGGCTGTACGTGGCGAAGCTCAAGCGCAAGGAACTCGCGGCATTGCGCGCGACGATCGGTTACGTCTTCCAGAACGGCGCCCTGTTCGACTCGATGAATGTGCACGAGAATATCCGCCTCGGGCTCACCGATCCGGAGCAGTTCAACGACGCGGAGTATGTCGAGAAGCGGGTCGGTGAATGCCTCAAGATCGTGAATCTCGCGCCCGAGACCGCGCGGAAGATGCCGGCCGAACTTTCGGGTGGCATGCGGAAGCGAGTCGGCATCGCCCGGGCCATCGCCGGCAAGCCGAAGTACCTGCTCTATGACGAGCCGACGTCGGGTCTCGATCCGGTGAACTCCGACGTCATCGACACGATGATCAAGCGGCTCGACACCGAACTGGGCGTGACCTCGATCATGGTGACCCACGACGTGCGCGGTGCCTTCCGCACCGCCGATCGGATCGCGCTGCTGACGCAGGGCAAGATCGTGGCGATCGGCACGCCGGAAGAATTCCGGGATTCGACCGTACCAGAAGTCAAAGCGTTCCTCGAACGCGACTTCGACAATGAGCCCATCTGACCGGGACTGACCGATGAATTCATATCAGAAGGAAGCCGCCGTCGGACTCCTCGTCATCGTGGGCGCACTCGCGTTCGTGGGCGGCGGGATGTTCCTGCGCAACAAGAGCATCAAGAGCCCCGATGTGCTGGTGCTCTTCGACAACATCGGCAATCTCAAGGACGGCGCCCCGGTCCGGATCTCCGGCGCTCCGGTCGGCCGAGTCGACGGGATCACCTTCGAGGGCGTCGGCAAGGTGCGCATCGGCATCATCTTCACCGAAAAGATCGTCCCGGCGAAGAATGCCCAGGCCTCCATCGGCAGTGTCGGCATGCTGGGTGACGTGATCGTGAATTTCAATCCCGGCACGGGCGAGCCGCTGCCCAAGGGTGCCACGATCATCGGCACGGTCGAGAAGGGGATCTTCGACAAGGGCGCGGTGATCGCCGATCAGGCATCGCAGACGCTGACCTCGCTGAACCGGATGCTCGATACCGGGCTGGTCATCGACCTGCGCCACACCCTGACCACGACCGACAAGCTGCTCCGCTACCTGTCCGACCAGAAGGGCGGCCCCACGGCCGAAGTGAACTCGACCATGCGGTCGCTGCAGCAGACGTCGGCGCGGCTCGATACCACGCTGCAGCAGCTCGACGCCAAGTCGCTGCAGACGCGGCTCGACTCCACCATGCGTTCGACCGGGGCGCTCGCCGACCGGCTCGCCGCGACCTCGACCCGGATGGACTCGCTCCTGGCCAAGATCCAGCGGGGCGACGGCACCCTGGGCAAGCTCGCCTCGGACTCGGGGTTGTATGTTGATCTCCGCAAAACGCTGCAGGCGACCAACGGGCTGATCGACGAGCTCAAGAAGAACCCCGGCAAGATCGGGGTGACCGTCAAGCTCTTCTGAGGAGTAACTGCGTGACCGATTTCCAGGACCATATCCGCGCCATTCTCGAGGGAGTTGGAGAAGATCCCGACCGCGATGGCCTGCAGAAGACGCCGGAGCGGGTCGAGAAGTCGCTGCGCTTCCTCACCCAGGGGTATCAGCAGAGCGCAGCCGGAGTGATTGGCGAGGCGCTCTTCGAGGAGTCGCACCACAACATGGTGGTGGTCCGCGATATCGAGTTCTACTCGATGTGCGAGCACCATATGCTGCCGTTCTTCGGCAAGGCGCACGTGGCCTACATCCCGAACGGCCGGATCGTCGGGCTCTCGAAGATGGCTCGCGTGGTCGATGTCTTCGCCCGCCGCTTGCAGGTGCAGGAGCGGATGACCGACCAGATCGCCGATGCGCTTTCGGCTGAACTCGAGCCGCGCGGCGTTGGGGTGGTGCTCGAGGCAGCCCACTTCTGCATGATGATGCGCGGCGTCCAGAAGCAGGGGTCGCAAACCGTGACCTCCGCAATGCGCGGCGCCTTCCTCGATGATCCGCGCACCCGCGAGGAATTCCTCCGACTGGTGCACGCCTCCCGATGATCCAGGTGATCTTCCTCGGCACCAGCGCTGCGCTCCCGACCACCGAGCGCAACGTCTCCGGGCTGATGCTGCAGCGGGAAGGGGAACTGCTCCTGTTCGATTGCGGCGAGGGCACCCAGCGGCAGATGATGCGCTACGGTGCCGGCTTCACGATGTCGGACATCTTCTTCTCGCACTACCACTCCGATCATACCCTCGGGCTCCCGGGGCTCCTGCGTTCGCTCGGGATGATGGCGCGCACCGCGCCGCTTACGCTGCACGGCCCGCGCGGCGCGCACAAGCACCTCGGCCAGCTGGTCGCGCTCGGCATGGAGAAGGTGAAATTTCCGGTCGAGATCGTCGAGCTCGCTCCGGGTCAGGTGTTGCCGCGCGGCGATTACGATCTGCACGTCGGCGAGGCGAGTCATCGCGGCGACTGCATCGCCTACGCGCTGGTGGAACACGACCGACTCGGGCGCTTCGATCCCGAGCTCGCGCGCACCATCGGGATCCCGGAGGGCCCGCTCTGGGGGCGGATCCACAAGGGGGAGAGCGTGACGCTCGAAAACGGTCGGGTGGTGACGCCGGAGGAACTGGTCGGCCCCGCGCGTCCGGGTCGCCGGGTGACCTATTCCGGCGACTCGGCCCCAACCGACGCGATGCTCCATCTCGCCGTCGGCGCCGATCTGCTGATTCACGAGGCCACATTCGGGGAAGATGAGCGGGAACGCGCGCGCGAGACGATGCACTCGACCGCCCGCGAGGCCGCCACCCTGGCAATGGAAGCCGGCGTGAAGCGGCTGGTGCTGACGCACATCTCGGCGCGCTATTCCCGCGAAGCACCTGAGCTGCTCGCCGAGGCGCGCGCGGTCTTCGAGGCGACCACCATCGCGAAGGACGGGATGGTGATCGAGGTGCCGTACCGAAGCGCCTAGCCGAATCGGTCGGGCGCCTGAACGGCGCCCGTTTTTCCGGTGGTGCCGCGCTTGCGCGGCACCGGTCTCCGCCTCACACACCAGCACTGTCATCCTGAGCGAAGTCGAAGGATCTCCTGCCGAGGCGTCGCTCGTGGGCTGCCTCTCCGCGACTCCCGAAGGTCCGACGAACATCGCGCTGGCGACGTAGGCTCCGCTCGCGGACATTCGAAGGCCGCTGCGAGGCACCCACGACGCGACGCCCTCGAAGTACGGGCACGCTGACACAAACCCGAAACCGACAACACTCCGCCCTCGTCATTGCTTTCGTTCCGCTCACCTCGGAGAAAGTTGTGAAGAAGCTTCACATCATCGCGATGCTTGTCATGTGTGGCGCCGCGTCGCTGCCGGCGCAGAGTGCCGGCGCCATCGATGCAGCAGAGCGCAAGGCAGCCATCAACACGCTCGCCGAGCAGCTCACCAAGCTCTACGTGTTTCCCGAGAAGGCCACGGTGATGGCGAACGCGTTGCACGAGAATCTCGCGCGCGGCGACTACGATTCACTGAACAGCGGGCCGGCGTTCGCGCAGCGACTCACGCGCGATCTCGACGCCCTGGTGCACGACAAGCACCTCCGGATCGCGTACTCGATGGATGTGCTGCCGGAGTTCCATGGCTTCGAGGGGCGCGCGCCGAGCGAGGAGCAGGTGGCACGAGCGCGCGCGAATCACTTCGGCTTCGTGAACGTGAAGGTGCTCCCCGGCAATGTCGGCCTGCTCCAGTTCACCGGATTCCAGCAGCCCGAGGGGGAGATTCGCGACACCGCGATCGCGGTGATGAAGCGGCTTGCCGGGGTCGATGCGCTACTGGTGGACTTGCGGAGCAATGGCGGCGGCGATCCGGAGATGGTGGCGCTGCTGTCGTCGCAGCTCTTTCCCAAGGGAAAGAAGGTCCACCTCAACGATCTCTACTGGCGCCCGACCGAACACACCGACGAGTTCTATACCGACCCCACGCTCGCCGTGGGGCGGATCACCGGCCCGGTCTACACGGTGACTTCCTCGCGCACCTTTTCGGCGGCCGAGGAGTACACCAGCAACCTCAAGGCATTGAAGCGAGCGACGCAGGTGGGCGAGACCACGGGGGGCGGGGCGCATCCTGGTGGGCAGGCGCGGCTTTCGGATCACTATTCGGCGTTCATTCCGCGGGGGAGGGCGATCAACCCGATCACCAAAGGGAACTGGGAAGGGACCGGCAATGTGCCAGAGATTGCCACCACGCGTGACGAGGCGCTCAAGGTGGCCTATCTCGAGGCGTTGAAGACGCTCGAGAAGTCGGCGAAGACGGACTTGAAGATCAATGAACTTCGCGCGGCGCGAAAGAAACTTGAGAGCGGAGTTACGTCGTTGAATTGATGAACTTTGCCGTGTCGAATTTCGTTTTCGCGGCCTTGAGCGACATGTAGCGCACCGTGCCGAAGATCGGGCGGCGATAGAACGGTCGATCGAACTTGCCGAAGCACCAGAGTACGCCGCCATAGGAGTTGGGGTCGCGGCCATCGAGCGAGTACTTGTTGTTGAGATGTTCGAGGATGCGGAGGGCGGTCGCCGCATCCCTGGTCCAGCCGATCACCGACTTCCCCCACAACATGCGCAGATAGTTGGGCATCCAGCCATCGCGGAGGTATGTGCGCTGGCAGGCGTTCCAGAGCTCGTCGCCGGTCGAGGCGTATTCGAGCTGCGAACTGGAGTAGATGGTGCGCGGATCACCCTCGTGGTCGGCGAGTTCCTTCTGGGCCCATTCCGGAATCGCGGCCGTGGTGCGGTGCTTGGCGTTGTGGGTGCAGAGATTGAAGGCGAGTTCGCGCCAGGTGAGCGTCTCGTCGAGGAATTTCTCCCACGCTTCCTGCGGCCCGGCCTTCTTCGCCGCGAGAAGCACCTCGTGTGGCGAGACGTGCCCGAAGTGCAGCCAGGGCGACATCTTGCTGGTGACATCGAGGTTGGGATCGTTGCGCTCGAGATAGTTGGGCAGCCCGTTCTTGGTCCACCACTTGAGTCGCTTTCTTGCCGCCGTGGTTCCGCCGCGCCAGCCAACGGCAGGTGCCACGTCGTGATCAATCGCGCACGACGCCACCAGCGACGCGATCGTCTCGTCGCTCGGCCGGGTGACCTCGAATGGCAAATCAATCGGGCCGCGCTTCGCAGGCTCGGGATTCTCCGGCGGGAGCAGCCAGTCGTCGAGATCCTTCATCAGCACCGGCCGGATATGCCGAGCGCCTGAGAAGGCCTTGTCGAGGCGCTTGGCTGGGATCACGGTCGAGGAGTCGACGGCGACCACGGGGCAATCGGCGCTGGCGCGGAGTTCCTTGGTCCGCCGCGGCACCACGAAGGTGGGGAACCAGTCGGTCACCACCATCGCGGCGCGGTTGGCGAGGGCGATCAGCGGCGGCGCGGCTTCGGTATCTCCGGTGACGAGGTGGCAGGCGTACTGGATCCCCCGGGCGGCGAAATCGCGCTGGAGGTCAACCACGCCCTCGAGAACAAAGGTGTGGAAGCGGTCACTCGCCCAGGGGTAGTCGTGCCGGAGCTCCTGATAGACCAGCACCGGGAGTCCGAGCTCGTCGGCCCGTTCGATGGCGAAATTGAGGGCGAAGTTGTCGTGGGCCCGCTGGACCACCTGCATCCAGTAGAGCACGAACTCCCGGCCCGGGAGCGGGCGGGTCGCCCCTTTGGTCCAGAGTCGGTCGTCGGTGAGTGGTGCGAAGCGTTGCATTGCTCCAAGGTACGTCGGTCCGGTCGGTCCGGATTGGTGCAGCTGTTCGGAATCTGCCCATTGCCGCCATTGAGGGGGCCGACGCACCGCGAATTGCGGTCGTCGCACTTGCCCCGGATGCCCTCAGACCCTATTGTTTCGCCCCTTCCCGGGGCTGTAGCTCAGCTGGGAGAGCGCTGCTTTCGCATAGCAGAGGTCAGGGGTTCGATCCCCCTCAGCTCCATAGACGCCCGCACCGATTCCGGTGTGGGCATCTTTTTTGCCCCTCCCATCCCGCATATGTCGTCCGGACTCCTCGAACTCACCCAGAAGGCCACCACGCTCCGGTTCCCCCGGAGCAGTCGGGTGACCTATCCGGCCCCGGCGCCCGCCGCTCTCCGTTCCGACTCCGCAGTGGAGTCAGGCGGGGGGCGGGCGGGCGCTACCACTCCCCTTCAGGTCCTCCCCAATTCACGGGCGACCAGGGGGACGTCGGTTCAGGCGCTCAAAGAGGATCCGCCGATTGATGGTGTCCGGCTCTCGGAAGTGGTGAGTGCGCTCTCCTTTGCGCTCGACCTCACCGAAGGTCAGCCGATGGGGCACTCGGTGCGCACCACTCTTATCGGGATGCGTATCGGTGACACCCTCGGCCTCACCGACGAGCAGAAGAGTTCGCTCTACTACGCGCTGCTGCTCAAGGATCTCGGTTGCTCAAGCAATGCCGCTCGGCTGACCTCGCTCTTCGGCGCCGATGACCGGCTCCTCAAGCACGCGCACAAGCTCACCGACTGGACCGCCGGCTCGGATCGCGCGAAGCTGGCCTTCAAGTTCTCGGTGCCGGGAAAGTCGAAGCTCGCGAAGGCGTGGCACATGCTGATGCTCGGTGTGAATCAGCGCGGCAGTGCGCACGAGATGATGCAGCAGCGCTGCGAGCGCGGCGCCGATATCGCCACTCTGTTGCAGTTGCCACGCGGGACTTCCGAAGCGATTCGCACGCTCGATGAACATTGGGATGGCAACGGCCTGCCGTTCGGTCTCCGCGGCTCGGGGATTCCGATGCTCGGTCGTATCGTTTCGCTGGCGCAGACCGTCGAGGTCTTCCAGAACGCATTCGATGTGCGCACCGCCTACGAGATGGCGCACGCCCGGCGCGGCCGCTGGTTCGATCCTGTCCTGGTCGATTGCCTCGATGCATTCCAGATGGACAGCGATTTCTGGAGCCGGCTGCGCACTGCCGATACCCTCAAGGCCGTCAGCGCGCTCGAACCCGAAGACCGCGTGATCGTGGCCAACGACGAGCGACTCGATACCGTGGCCGAAGCATTCGCGCGCGTGATCGACGCGAAGAGCCCGTACACCGCGCAGCACTCACAGAATGTGGCGTCCATCGCCGTCACGGCCGCGAGTTCGATGGGAATGGTTGACAAGGACATGCGCACCCTCAAGCGCGCCGCCCTGCTCCACGACATCGGCAAGCTTGGTGTCAGCAACACGATTCTCGACAAGCCGTCGGCGCTTGATCCGGTGGAGTACGAGACGATGAAGCAGCACACGCGCTTCACGCTCGAGATCCTCAAGCGGGTGACCCGCTTCCGTCAGTTCGCCGCCACCGCGGCAGCACATCACGAACGGCTCAATGGCGATGGCTATCACCTCGGCCTGCGCGGCGAAGAGCTCGGGCCAGTGGCTCGAATGATCGCTGTCGCCGATGTCACCGAGGCGCTCTCCGCCGACCGGCCGTATCGCGCCGGGATGGCCAAGGAAGAGACGTTCCGGATTCTCGATCGTCTGGTGGCCGAAGGGCACCTCTGTCCGGCGGCGGTCGAGGCGGTTCAAGGGACTTTCATTGGGCTTCCCTCCAACGCTGTCATCCTGAGCGAAGCGGCCTGAAAGGGCGCGAAGTCGAAGGACCTCGTTTTCGCGCTGCCCAACCCACCGAACGGGCGGGCGCGTGAACGGCGCCCGGAATACTGGTCGTGCCGCGCTTGCGCGGCACCGGTCTCGCCCCCGAATTGAGTCTACTCGACCCGGCGGGACGGGAGCCGTTCTCGTCGTATCGGATCCACGCGCCATCGATTCGCTCGCAAATGCCTCGCGAATCGCCGCCGCCGCAGGAGCGACGGCTACTGGCGCGCTCCTACCGATGCGACTGCGAACGACCCCCGTCCCTTGGTTGCCCGGGCCGTCTGCCGGGATTGCCCACCGAGCGCGATGCCTTGCCCCCTCACACCGTTCAGGGCGACGGGGCAGCCCCCCAGTCCCAATCCGAACCGCGATATTGCCCCCCGGCTGGCTCGGTTTTAGCTTATCCCTCCCAGTAGCGATGCCCTGTGGTGTAACTGGCAACACGTCTGCCTCTGGAGCAGAAGACTCCTGGTTCGACCCCAGGCGGGGCAATTTTCCAAGTAGTTGAGCCGTAAAAGGTTGGCCGTTCAGCGATCAGCGCTGGGCGGCCAATCGGCGTTTTGGGGTAAGGTTAGGGTAAGGAGTGCCAATTTCGTGGGTGCGGCTTTGCGTTTGGGTTGGCCGGGCCCAGACGGGGCCTACCGGATCGATACTCTAGGCTGGTTTGATCACGGAGAGGACAGTGAAGGCAGAGCTCGTTATCTCGATGGTGGGTGCCGCCACAGGGCTTTGGGCCCTCCGCCTAGCCGTCCTCTCCCTTCGCGCTTCATCGCGAGAGGCGCGCCGAGGGAATTTGCTCCAGGAGCGGATGCTCGCATTGGAGATCCGCAGGGAGGCAGTTCAAACTCGCCAGGGCAATTCTGCTCGTCTGATTGCAAGGCTCACCCCTAGCGTAGCCGGCTCGCATCGATCCCTCGTCATCAAGAACCTAGGCCAAGCTACGGCTGCTGACATCGTGTTGCGGATGGATGGGACGCCGATCCGGGAGCACCCGGAGCATCTTCGCCCGGATCAGGAGATCCCTCAGCTCGGGCCCGACGCCGAATTTGCCTATCAGCTTTTCATTACGGCATCCAGCCCCACCAATGCGCGGACGGTTGAACTCACTTGGACAAATGCTGACGGAACGAACGGTATTCACATGACGACCATCCAGCCCTAGCAGGGCTCAGAAGCTGCATAGCCGTCGATTTCAGGGAGCTTATGCGAGTCATCGTGTTAGGTGCGGGGGCATCCGTCCACGCCGGCTATCCTCTCGCGTCGGAGTTGCTGGCAAAAGTCGAAGAACGTGCGAAAACTTCGTCCTTTGGCAACCTCGGGGATGCCTGGAGTAGATGGGTCGAGTTTCGAGACGGTTGTCCCGAGAGTCTGCAGCTGGTTGTTCGAAATAACAATCCGGAAATTGTGCTCACGCTTCCCACGCTACTCCAGGCTGCGGCCGACTCCGAGGACGCATCTCGTACGCGAGCGGCTGTCAAGGAAGCTCAAGCCCATGGGGTTGATGGCCCAGCCCGAACGCTTGAGGAATATTACGCGTCCGCTAGCCGAGATTTCCTTTCACGCGCGAAGATTGGATTGGCCCACCTGCTTCATGCACTTGACTTGTATTTCCTTGATCATCACGTAAGCGATGGGCATGACGCTCCGGTTCGTGGCCCGTTGACTCGGCTATTAGAAGAGCTGGAGCCAGGCGATGCTGTAGTTACTCTGAACTGGGACACTACGGCAGAGCGAACATTGTGGGAGTTGGGCAAGTGGAGTCCCCTGGACGGGTATGGATTCCAAAAGCGGCTCCTTGTTCGATCCGCCGCTGACGTCGAAGGTCCGGTGCCTGCAACTGCTATGGCGAGTCCCGTCAAGGTTTTGAAGCTGCACGGTTCATTCGGCTGGTATCAGGAGGACTCCGAGATCCTTTTTGAGAACGCTATTTACCTCGACGCTTTCAGGTTTGCTTCTGCAGGTCAACTTGTGCCGCTTCTCGATCCGGGCTTTGGGGTATCTCGCTATCAAGGAGACCACCTGCTGATTACGCCAGCGTTCATCAAGAATTTGACTCATCCTGCTCTAATTGCAATTTGGGGTGGAGCGAGCGAGGCTCTCGGATCCGCAGATCAAGTCGACGTCTGGGGGTATAGCCTCCCAGATGCCGACGGGGCCGCGCGCGCGTTGTTCCTACCGCTGAGGGAGAGAGTGCGCACCGGAACAACTGAGGTTCGGATACATGACCCGAGCGAAGGCACTCGTGACCGATGGCGGGCACTCCTTGGTACAGGAGTCACGATGCTCAATGAGTCTTTAGGCCGCGATGTGGAGTAACCAATTCAGGCGTGGGGCCGCAGCCGCACCCCCTGCAGGAGCGGGTCGCCACCGGTCGATCGAGCCTATCATCTCAACAAGAAGTCGGAGTCAGACGGATGGCCCAGCTGGTTATTAAGGACCTACCAAGTCGACTTGTCCGAGCCTTTGCCGAACGCGATCACGCCGCGGCGATGGTCGCTGGGCGCATCCGGCTCAGGTCCATACGTTACTACCGCGAGATTGAGGACGAGGGGCGTAGAGACTCAGATGAGTCCGTTGGTCGGTTACGAGTGCCGGCGGATGTGCAGCGGGTTGCAATTGATTTAGACGGCGGTCTCCCTCGCGATCTTGGAGCTACTCCAGGTCATCTAAATCTCGCGACGGAGTTCCTAGATCCGACCTATTTGGTCTGTTGTTCGGATGCTTCGGCCGGTGTTTCCAGCGGAATTGTAAAGTTCGGAGACTTCTTAGTCGACATCTTCAACCCCAAAGGATTCTCCGAGGCTGTGCTAGAGGCCGCTGGGCGCTCGTCGCTCGGCGGGCGCGGACTGCATTTTGTGGACGCCTTTCCTGTGGAATACACCAAAGGAGATGTTGGTGCTGCGCCGCTCGCCGGTGCGTCGATGAGGCTTTCGTATGGCCAAAAGCCTCCGTCCTTCGCTGATGAGAAGGAGTTCCGATTGGCAGTTGTGGTTACTGGGGGGCTTCGGGATGCACCAGAATTCATCGACCTGACGTTGGAAAATCCTCGGGAATATCTGCGCCATTTTGAATCGCCACCCGCATAGGCTATGAGGCCGATTGGTAGTTCGTGAATCACCCGGCTCCGCGAGCACTGACTCGTCAGCGCTGAGCGGGATGAACGAGCCGGTCCCTCGCAGAGCAAGATGTTAGAGTCCTCCATCGAGTTGTCGCTGCTCGCGTGAGGATCTAAGTAGAGTGCGCAACGGACCGTGATTGATTGGGATTGCACCCAGTCCTAGGTCAGATCGGAGGCTCCATGGATCATCTGAAGCTGTTGGCTAGGTTGAGGCACCAAGAGGACAGCCTAGTAGAGCGGAAACCCGAGGGAGTCAAAGCGGGCGAGATTCGCGCCACGGCGTGCGCGTTTGCCAATTCTGTTGAAACCGAAGGCACGGCCGTGCTGTTTCTTGGTGTGTCGAACGACGGGGCCATGCTTGGTGTAACCAACGCAGATAGTCTTCAGAAGACCATTCGGCGACAGCTCTCTTCAGAGTGCTATCCGCCGATAGCATACCAAGCGTACGTGCTCGAGGAGGCGGGGAAGGCGATCGTCGCAATTGTGATTCCCGCCAGCGCGACGCGCCCTCACTTTTCCGGGTCCGCTTTCGTACGCACCGGATCGCAAAGTGTCAGCGCAAGCCCTGAACAATATGAACGGCTCATTGCGTCGCGAAACACCGTCGCAGGTGCCCTCGGCCGGGCGATCGGGGAGACATGGACAGTTGTGGCCATCGGGAAGCGACTAGGAGATACGAAGCCGATTCAACAGGCGTCGCATCGCGAGTCGCTCGCATGTAGGATAGTCGACGTGAATGCCCATTTTGTTCGTCTGCACGACCCAAGTTCAGGAACGAATCTGACTGAAGTGCTCGTTAGGGCCGAACTGTCGTTCGATGAGAAGCGGCATCGACGAATGCTTATCGTACGGGGTTCCTAACCAATCCGCGCGAAGCACTCTGTCCCACCGCTGCGGGCAACTGTAGTCTTGCTTGGCGTGCCATGGCCCAACCTTGCGAGGGGCCTCTCCATGAAGCTCAAAGATTACTCTCCACTGACATGGCTATTCGAACGTTCTTTTAGACTCCTGGAGTGGCTGCCACCCTCGAACATTGCAACTGCTATACACGGCCGCCGTTCAAAAATCTCATCTGCCGCGCTCCTCGATCCGAAGCAAACGGCGATTCGAGCAAGAAGCGTGGAGCGGTTTCTGATGGGTTACTTCGGGTGCGACCTCCTCGGGTTCGGCTCGATGTTCTCAAGCGTGCCCTGTTTTCGGCTGGCCGGGGCTGCTTGGGCGGTTTTGCGAATCACCGCCATCCTCCAAGTGACCATGAACGTCGCGCTTTTCGATCGACTGCGAGGCCGGACAGACAATCGAATTGCCTCGCTGTCAAGGATGGTAGTTCTCGCGTTTCTGAATTTTGGCGAGTTGCTAGTCTGCTTCGCAACGATCTATTCCTTCGGCCTTTCGCTGCTTAGCAATGCAAGCGATCCGTGGGATGCTCTGTATTTTAGCGTCACCACTCAGCTCACAATCGGCTACGGTGATATCACACCTACGGGAGTCCTCCGGGCGGTCGTAGTTTGTCAGGCGTTGAGCGGCCTTGTGTTCGGCGCTCTGGTATTTGCCAGATTTGTCGCAGCGCTCCCGCCAATCACGGAAATCCTTTCACCAGAAAGTGACGAGGAGTAGTCGGCCAGCAAATGGTTGGAACGATACTTCGATCGTCGATTCGAACGATTCTTCCCCAATGCGCTTAAGCTAGCCTCCGTTAGGCTCGCACTCTCCTGCCCTTTGGACGGTACCATGGACGACGAACCAGGAACACTAGCCGGAATCCAGTACTCAGGACTGCCTGGAGTTTCGAAAGAGTGTGTCCGAGCCGTTCTCCGGCTGATTCAATTTGGTGATCACATTTCGCGGGCGAGAATCTTGTCGTGCGCTAACCGCCATTCCTTCCTGCTAACCATCAATGCTGGTGACTTGATTGCAGTTAAGTCCGGGTTCGGCTCCGGATATGCTGGGGAGGGCGCGTACGCCTTGTCCTACGTCCTAGATCTTCTGGACGCCTATTCGGTAGAGATCGAAGAATACGATGTGGCAGACGAGGTCCTCGAGCGTTTGGACAGATCGGGCCTTACATGGGGTGACCTCCAGGCGATCGACGACTCCCAGTCTCTTTCTCCCGCTCGATGGTACGACTATCAGTTACCGAGTTCAGGTGGTCAGATTGGCGGCAACTCGCTCTGGAGTCGATTTCCGATGGTGGTGCCGTTCGCGATTCTCGACCCCAGGCTTGAGGATTTGGCTAAATCATTTTCGTCCCAACCCGATCAGGCGCTGCTGGTAGGCTATCGGCGGCTCGAGGATCTGGTTCGAGGTAGGACTGGGTTGGAGGATTCAGGCCAGAAGTTATTCTCCCAAGCATTCCTCGGATCGACACCCCGACTCACTTGGGATGTTATCGACGGCGCAGAGACGGGAGGAAGGGGAACGCTGTTTACAGCGACCTTTTTGGCCCATCGGAATCCGCGGGCCCACCGAGAAGGACAACGCGATTCACATTGGCAAGCCTTGGAGTTCCTGCTGCTCAATCACCTCTACAGATTGGAAGCTGACGCCCACCTTGTGCCGGACTCGCAAGGCAACCGATTGGGTGAATCTCCTCGATCAGGGAAGTAGCATATGAACTCAGATTATGACGTGGCATTTTCGTACTTGGCGGAGGATGAAGCCTTAGCAAACACATTGTCCTCACGCCTGAGAGAGCGGTACTCTGTTTTCCACTTCCCGGAAGCGCAAAAGGAGATCGCTGGGCGCGATGGAATTGAGGTGTTCGGTCGTGTCTTCGGACGTGACGCACGGGTTTGCGTCGTTCTGTATCGTAGCACTTGGGGCCACACCAAATGGACACGTATTGAGGAAACAGCCATCAAAGAGAGGGCCCTGGAGCAGGGCTGGGAATTCCTGCTTGTGATCTCGCTGGATGGAGGCCAGTCACCCGTCTGGCTCCCGAAGACAAAGATATGGCTCGGCTATGAGGCGTATGGCGCGGATGCCGCAATTGGGGCGATTGATAGTAAGATCGCGGAGGCGGGCGGTGTGCCGGTGACCGAGTCGCCCGGAGACAAGGCGCGCCGAATTGGAGAGCTCTCGGAACGCCGTCAGGCTAGAGAAGTATTTCTCGCGTGTTCTCGGGGGCTCGTCCTAGCGGGGGACGAAGTGCGCCATCTCCAGACCCACTTGGAACGGCACGTGAGTGAGATCGTTCGCGCCCCGGGGATGGCTGGCGTGCGTTTCATCGGCGCTACGACCTCTGTCACGGCCGTTTCCTCGCCTGCTTTAAGTGTGAGCTTCGGCTGGCATACCCCGTTCCAATCCTCGTTGCACGACGCGGCATTGACCGTGCGATACTACGACGGTCTATATCTTCCTCAAGCCTACGGGGGTGGACCCCAGCTCATCGAGGAGCATGTCTACATATTCTCGCTCGGCAGTGATGATGAACCACAGTGGATGCAGCTGCACGACTCGCAGCTGATCTCAACCGTGGCTCTCGCCAACGCTGCACTTCATCGCATCATCGATGCCCTTGGATAGACGTGGTCTCGGGAGGAAACGAATGTCAGGAATGGGACTTCATACTGGACGACTCCAGCAGTCACTCGCTGCAATCGATGGCCTCCTCGTCGACGGGTCGACCGCGCACTCGGCCGCATTTCAGGAATGGCGCGATGGGACCCTGCGAGCGCTACGCGCGATGCGAGGGGAGGATAGCCCTTCGGTTAAAGCCTTCGGCAGCCTCGGTTTCTGGAATCTCCGGGTGATGGTTGGGAGGGCGACGACCTGGAACGACCGCGATCAGGCGCGATACGAGACGGACCTGGGCAGGACGAAGGGGCTGTTGTCTGAAATACTTGAGGAGGAGGCCGGAATCGCACCACCGGCAGCGGGACTTGGGGGTGGGTTGTGGGGCCTTATGCACCCGGAAATCACGGCGCTCTCCAAAGCTCGCTTTGAGGCTGGCCACTTTGCCGATGCAGTCGAGGCGGCGCTGAAGGAAGTCAACCTAGCGGTAAAGGCCAAGGTAGCGGCCAGAGGCGCACCGGGCGCAGACGGGGCGGCACTAATGACGCAGGCCTTTTCGCTAAAGAATCCTCTCGTCACCCTGGAC
Organism: Gemmatimonadales bacterium; assembly: GCA_039915645.1. GTDB lineage: Bacteria > Gemmatimonadota > Gemmatimonadetes > Gemmatimonadales > GWC2-71-9 > Palsa-1233. Next base: position 59,238 of record JBDSMX010000145.1, read on the forward strand.
GATCTAAGCACCGAGAGTGGAAGGAACGTGCAGCAGGGCTATCTCCAAATATTCGCAGGAGCGATGACCGGCATCCGAAACCCCAAAGCCCACGGAAATCTCACGATCTCGCCAGAGAGGGCGATTCACCTGCTATTTCTCGCGAGTCTGCTTCGATTCAAGGTGGACGAAGCATTGTAATCGCTGGCCGGAAGATGCCTCAGCTGATTTGGGGTTGGAAGATGTGTCGCTTGAGACGACCCGCGACTGCTGTGCAGGGAGACTGACGTGGCCAGGAAGCCCAATCCGAGCAAAAGCCACCACCACAATCCGCAGCACTACTTGAAACGGTTCTGTCCCGGGGGCGGGGAGGAGCTTTACGTGTACAGGCGTGAGTGGCAGACGCCAAAGTTCCTCCATACCCGAGTCACAGGGCAACAAACCAGGCTGTACACGCCAACAATGACTTCGGCGGACGTCTCGCCGGATGTGATAGAGCACGCACTACGGGACCTGGTTGACGGGCCGGCCTCCCTACTGCTTCCGAAGCTGGCAGCCGGAGAAGTATTGTCAATCGACGAGCGGCTGACTGTCGCCAGGCACATTGGCGTCCAGTCGATTCGCGGCCCCTGGATGAGAGCTCAGTACGACGCCTCTGCTGAATTCCTGAATTTGCGGACTTTCAGGGGCTACCTCGAATACACAGCGAAGCGAAGCGCGCAAGACCCCGCGTATGACGGCCCGAAGCTCGAGCAGGCGGAACTAGTGAGCATGCTCGCAGCGATAGACAGTGGGGAGGTCGGGCTGGATTTCACGAAGGATCACTGGCTCAGCTTCGTAGTGGAGGCGCTCTTGGATCCCGAAATACCGGCCATCATCGCTTCATTGCCATGGGTCGTGGTCACAACGCATTCTGGTGTCTTTGTGACTTCGGATAACCCTGTCGTAAAGGCAAGGGTTTTTGACCGGTTCCCTGGGCAGCCTAGAGCTGGCTGGCTGTCCCCGAGCATCGAAACGACCTACGCCTTGGACCCAAAGCGCTTGCTAGTGATGAGAGCCGGACTCAAGGAAGGGTTGGGAACGGCCTCGAAGTCATGGCGAGAGGATGTCAATCGACGGTGCGTCGAGTACGCGAATGAAGAGTTCTATTCAGTGAATGAACAGCCAGGTCTCCATCTTCGATTCGCTCAGGCAGCTCCCGTCAGAGTTCATACTGGCACGATCGACGATGGGAAGAGGGAGCCAGTCTTGCACGTCGCTGAGCCATACGTCGAGGGACGCCCGTTCTCTTGACGACCTTCGCTCGAATCGGATGATGCAAGTTGGAGATCGCCAGCTAGGTCTCCGCACACCCCAGAGGCACGAATGAACACGCCCGACGATCATCAGAGGGCATTTCAGGAACTCGCCGGCCCAGCGTACGAGGCTCTACGGGAAAGTCCAGTGCGGGCGATCGCCATTGCTCGGACGCTAGTTGCAATACCTCCGCTCACGGAGGCGGACACGGTGGTGCTTAAAGCGGGCATTCTCGTTGACGCAGGCGGGGACCTTGGCGATCTCAAGGTGGTCGAGGAGGGCGCGGGCTTACTTCGTGAGGTCCTCACAGTCACCCCCGCTCGCCAGGATGCGACATATAGCCTTGGAAACGCATTGAGTGTGCTGGCAGACGTACGCAGCTTCGATGGCCCAGAGTGGTACTTGAAAACCGGCGCGATGCGAAGAGAAGCGCGAGCGCTATTCGAAGTCGTGGCACAGTCAGATGCACCCGCCGATTTGCGTGCGAGGGCAATCACAAATCGCGGCAACCTTCTCTGGGAATCACATCGTTGGGTGGAAGCCTACGAATGCTACCGTGCTGCTGCGGAATTGGACCCAACGAACACTGTCGCCTCATCGGGAGCAGCGCGGCTGTTGCTCTATGCTGCGGAGAAGGGACTCGGACCTGCCACAACTCTGACCGGCTTAGCCCGTGGATACATAGAACTTGCTAGGAGGAGCTACCGTGACGACCCGGACCTCCCACGTGACCTAAGACGGCTTATCGCCAAGTTACCGCCTGCATCTGCGCTTGTACCGTGGTCCCCAAAGCTCCAGAATGCAGACGTATATACTGCGTTCGTTGCGAGGAACCACCTTGCTCTCGGGCTGACGCTTGACGGGCTTGAACCATCGTTGCGTCGATGGGACAATCTGATGGTGGATTCGATTTCGAAGGACTTCGAGGTCAGACTGGATGAAGGTGACAGCGGGGTTCCGACTCTATTTGCGATGTTCAACCTACTGAAGGCCGACTTCCTGAGCGCTAGGTACGTCGTGCACCTGGCACTCAACGATCCACCGCAGGAGACTGCGCAGTACGCTGACACACTTGACTACGCACGCTATGGGGTGAAGACGGGCTTGCTCCTGCTGGGCCAGCGTGCCGCGATTGACATTCTTGATAAGGTCGCGGTGGCTGTCACTGAGTACTTGAAACTCCCAGGTAACAGCGATTCGATTCAGTTTACTCGTCGCTGGCTACGCCCGGATAAGAAGAGTGGCAAACCAGCTGTTCCTCTTGCTTGGCAGCGGGAGGTGGCAGCAGAGATTGGGGCGGGCAACGTGTACCTGATCGCCTTGGCGGAGCTTGCAGAGGATATTGCCCGGGGAGGTGCTCTTGCGACCCATCAGCAGTCCAGGAGTCTGGCCACTCACGGATTTGTGGTAATGCATGATGAAAGGGTTGAACCTTCGGCCAAGTCACCTCATGTGACCCATCGGGACTTGGCTGAATGTGAAGAACAAGCAATCCGCTCTCTTCGTGTCGCAAGAGCAGCGATCATTTACCTCGAGATGGTCATCAGGACTCATGAGTCGAACAGGCCATCACGTCGATTCGTGGTACCGATGGTTGTGCCAAATCACCACTACATCCGAGGGGAGGAAGATTAGGCCGTGATTTGTCATTGCACCGGACATCCACGCTAGCAGCCAGGGGCAGAACTGGTTCTGGAGTGGTCTCGCAAAAACGGACACCTAGTTACGCGGCTCGGGTGAGCTGCGCTTCGTACGCGATCGGACTGACATAGCCGAGGTGCGAGTGTTGCCGCTCCGGATTGTACCACCCCTCGATATA
>JBDSMX010000147.1:0-4784 GCA_039915645.1 Gemmatimonadales bacterium
CGCTCGTGCTCGTTGCCTGTACGCCGAAGACGGATGTCGCCGCCGTGAAGAGCGATTCTACTCCTCCCGCCGTGACCGAGGTCGCGATGGCCCCCGGCTCGGCGCAGCAGGTCGCCTATGGCCGCGATGTGGTGATCCAGCACGATTGCGGCGGGTGTCACGGTGGGGTGCATCCGGGCGACAAGGGGTGGCTCGCCGGCGTGATGAGCCCGCTGCAGGAATTCCAGATCGGCGCCTGCTCGTTCGCGAATCCCAAGGCGAAGCCCTGCTTCGTGACCCGCCCGCGCAATCTGACGCCCGACAACGCCACCGGCCTCGGTCGCTTCAGCGAGCGGCAGATCTTCAACGCGCTGCGCTTCGGACTGCGGCCCGAGAACACGCCCGACGTCGAGATCACCGGCATGACGCCGGGTCAGGGCAACTTCCCCGAGAATCCGCACTACCTCGCGGTGCCGATGCCGTGGACAAGCTGGCGGCATATGTCCGACAAGGATCTCTGGGCGATCGCGGCGTACCTGAAGCGCGGGCTGGCGCCCGTCGTCAACAAGGTCCCCGATAGCGAGGGCCCGCCGGACTTCTGGGCGTCGGCCTACACCGTCGACAAGATCGGCCCGTTCCCGGTAGCGCCATTCCCGACGGCGAACGAGAAGGGACAGCAGTAACAAGCTGGAGAAGGGAGAAGGGAGAAGGGAGGAGGGAGAAGGGAGAAGGGAGGAGGGAGAAGGGAGGAGGGAGAAGGGTGGTGTCATCCTGAGCGTAGCGGCTGAAAAGCCGCGGAGTCGAAGGACCCCTTGCCGATGGCGAGAGGTTCTTCTGCTTATGATTCCCCGTCACCACACAGCGGACTTTACTTGACCCCTTCCACCGACTGGAAATCCCGCGCCGGCTCCAGCGACGACGTTGTCGCGTCGATCCGGAGCGGGATGAATGTCTTCATCCACGGCGGGTCGGCGACGCCGACGCCACTGATCGAGGCGCTCGCGCGACGGAACGACCTCGAGAACGTGACCCTCTACCATCTCCACACTGAGGGTCCGGCGCCATTCGCCGCAGCCGAACACCACGGCCGTTTCCGATCGGTGTCACTCTTTGTCGGCGGGCCGCTCCGCTCAGCCGTGGAAGCGGGAGTCGCCGACTACATCCCGGTCTTTCTCTCCGATGTGCCGGGGCTCTTCACGTCGGGGCGGATCCGACTCGACGCCGCACTGCTGCAGCTCTCACCCCCCGACAAACACGGCTACTGCTCCCTCGGCACCTCGGTCGACTGCGCCAAGGCGGCCGCGGATATGGCGCCGCTACTGCTCTGCGAGATCAACCAGCGGATGCCGCGTACCCATGGCAATTCGTTCGTGGCGTTTGATCGGGTGGCCCGCTTCAGCGCCAGCGATCGACCGCTGCACCAGCACGCGCCCGCACCGGAAACCGAGGCGGAGGCACAGATTGGCGATCTCGTTGCGGGGCTCGTGGAGGATCGCTCCTGCCTGCAGATCGGCATCGGCGGCATTCCCGATGCAGTGCTCCGCCGGCTCGGGGGGAAGCACGAGCTTGGCGTCCACACCGAGATGTTCACCGATGGGCTGGTGAACCTGGCCGAGGCCGGTGTCATCACCAACCGGCACAAGAACGTGCACCCAGGGCGTACCGTAACGAGTTTCGTGATCGGCACCAATCGGGTGTTCGATTTCGTCGACGACAATCCGCTGGTGGAATTCCATCCCTGCAACCGGACCAACGATACGGCGCTGATCCGGCGCAACGACCGGACGGTCGCGATCAATTCGGCACTGGAGGTCGATCTCACCGGTCAGGTCTGCGCCGATTCGATCGGGCACCGGATCTATTCAGGGATCGGCGGACAGATGGATTTCATGCGTGGCGCGGCATTGTCACGCGACGGCAAGGCGATCCTCGCCTTCACGTCCACGGCGGCGCAGGGAACGATTTCCCGGATCGTGCCGCAGCTCAATCCCGGCGCCGGCGTCGTCACGACCCGCGGGCACGTCCAATGGATCGTCACCGAATACGGCGCCGTCGACCTGCACGGGCTGCCGCTGCGGGAGCGTGGCGAGGCGCTGATCAGCATTGCGCATCCGGATCAGCGCGAGGAACTGCGGCGCGAGCTCCGCAGCATTCGACACTTCTAGGAGGAGAGTCGAGACGAGACGCGATCAATTTCCCTTCTCCCTTCTCCCTTCTCCCTTCTCGCTTCTCGCTTCTCGCTCTTCGCTACTCCGCCTGCACAATCACCGCCGTCCCGTAGCACAACACTTCCGTCACGCCCTTCATCATTTCATTGGCGTCGTAGCGAATGCCGATCACGGCATTGGCGCCGGCGACGTGCGCCTGCTGCAGCATGGTGTCGAACGCCTGCTGCCGAGCGCGCTCGGCGAGTTCGGTGAAGATCGAGATGTTGCCGCCGAGGATGGTCTGTAATCCTGCACCGAAGGTGCCGATCACCGAGCGCGATCGCACCACGACCCCGCGAACGACGCCAAGGTTATTGGTGATGAGGTACCCCGGGATGTCGAAACCGGTGGTGGTCATCTCGTGCGGGAAATCGAATGTCTGCGAGCGGATCAGCGATGACACAGTGGAGCTCCGGGTCGATCGGTTAAGGGGCCGGGCATGCCCGGCCCTATGGCTTCCAGGTTCCTTTCGCAACAGCCGGCATGAACGCGTCGAGGCCGCGTGGCGGGAAGGCCACCGTCTTCTCCTGTTCCGCACTCATATAGGCACTCATCAACGTCTGCATCACCTCGAGTCCATCCTGCCAGGTAAGGATCGCCTTTTCGCGGCCGAGGAAGACATTGACGAAGTGACGATTCTCGTTGGTGTAGCCGTAGGTCGACGCTTCGTCCGGCACCACCGGCATCAACCCCATTTCGGCGTTCTGCTTCTCGACCAGATCCTCGCCGGCCTTCCCCTGCACTTCGCGCGAGAAGAAACAGGCGAGCTCACTGTTGAGCGTGTTCCAGGTCATCGAGTACTCGGGGCCGAGCAGTTCGGCCGAGAGCCGGAGACCGGCGCCAACAAAACTCCACGACGTGCTCGCCTCGCCAACAACGTGCAGTCCTTCGGGTGTCTCGTAGGTGATCGAGACGGAGGCGAAGTCTTCGCTCGGCCGCTTGAGGTAATCGACTTCCTTGCCGTAGCGCGCCTTGAGTTGCTTGGCGTAGTGCGGCCGGCTCCACTTGAGTGACGCAATGCGACCGTTGACGCTCACCGGCTTGAGCGACGAGCGCGGCTTGCCGGGTTCGGTGAGGAGATAGCGCACCACCTCCACCGAGTGACACATCATGTCGCTGAGCACCCCGCCGCCCTGCTTCTCTCCCTGCCAGAACCAGGCGTTGTGCGGCCCTGAGTGCTCCTCGGCCGCGCGCGCCAGATAGGGGCGGCCAGTCGTCTTGGCGCCGCGTGCCCAGATCAGGTCACGACCGCGGATGATCCCCGGTGAGAAGAGCTGGTTCTCGAGGTAGCCATGCTTGATGCCGGCCTTGGTGATCAGCTTGAGGACTTCCTTCGCCTCGCTCACGCCACGCGCCAGCGGCTTCTCGCAGGCAATGCCGAGGAGTTCGCCCTTGCCGCTCTGCAAGGCGTCGCAGATCTCGCGGACATTCTCGATGCGGGCGTGATTCGGACCGCAGAGCCAGATCGCGTGGATCTCCGGATCGGCCACCATCTCGGTGATCGACTTGTACGCCTTGGCCGGGCCGACATTCAACTCATTGGCGAGTGCAGCCGCAGAAGAAGCGTTCTTGTAGTTGGGGCTGTAGACGCCACGCACATCGGCGTCGCGCACACCGGTCCACGACTGGATGTGGAAACGGGTGTTGAAGCCGGACCCGATGAAGCCGACGCCCAAACGTGCAGGGATTTTCATGGTGACTCTGAGATAAATGTGATCGATTAGGGAGGAGGGAGCCCGAATATCTCTGGTGGTGCCGCGCTTGCGCGGCACCGGTATTCGCGGATCGGGGAGCTTGAGCGTCGATTATTCGGTGAGACCGGTGCCGCGCAAGCGCGGCACCACCCCGAATTCCCCGCCCCAACCTCCCCTCTCGCTTCTCGCTTCTCGCTTCTCGTGCTTTACGGCTTCACCGTTCCCAGGCGCGTGTAATTCTCCGGCGGACAGCCATCCCAGTTCATCACCGGCGTGTTCCCCATGTAGCCGATGTCGGTCACGCCCATTTCGGAGGTGAAGAAACCGGTCGCGGTGAAATCGCGGAAGGAGTTGAACCAGTTGACGCCGGCGGCGAATTCCGGCTTCGCCTTGGCCGGATAGGCGATGTCGTCGAGCACCGCGTGCCGTTCGGCGGTGGTGCAGCTGACGAAATCCTTGCTGTATCGACGACGACATTCGTGATCGAGCCAGGCGAGGCCGCCGCGATGCGCCACTCGCATGTTCGGCTCGAGGTCGAGCATGGTATCCATGAACTCAGGGACGCCGGCATCGGTCGCGGAGCCGGACTTGGCATCCTTCGGGATCACTTCGTCGACCAGTGCGCGGACGGTGGCGTACTCGTGCGCAGTGTAGATCTTCGGCGCATAGGCGGTGCCTGCCGCCGCGGCCGTGCCTCGCGCCGCAGTTGCGACCTTGCCGGCTTCCGTTGCCCGCGCCGCGCTCGGCTGCAAGAACGCGCCGGCAGTGGCAGCAGCAAGGCCGGCGACGACTTCGCGCCGCGAGAACTTCGAGGAGTCGGTCACAGCTTCCCTCCTTTCCGCTGTTCGGCGATGTAGCGGCTGGTGCGCATCGACAGCGCGAGAATGGTCCAGGTCGGATTCTT
>JBDSMX010000161.1:0-12614 GCA_039915645.1 Gemmatimonadales bacterium
ATATCTACCTCACGCACTGGAACGGCCCGGATGGTTTCCCGCTCGTCAACGGGGATTCCGGTACTTCGGCGCCGCTGATGCTGTCGACCGGCAGCGTGCATCGCTTCCGCTTCATCAATATCGGACCGGCCAATCGCTACCGCTTCTCGATCCGACAGGACAGCACGTTGGTGAAGTGGAATCCTCGAGCGAAGGACGGCGCCGACCTCAGCGCCGCACTCCATGGCGAGATGCCCGCGAGCTTCGTGATCGACGTGGGCGAGACGTACGACTTCGATTACACCGCGCCTTCTCAGCCCGGCACGTACGAGCTGGTGCTGACCACTCCGAACGGTCAGCTCACAGGGTGGCGGCAGAAATTGGTGGTCCGGTGATCGCTGGCGTCATCGCCAAGACGAGCGCAGGTTCGGCGTTCGCCCTGAGTCTGATGTGCAGCCTCGCGAATGCGCAGCAACCGGCCGTGACCGATGTACCAGGGCTCGGCGCGCTGCGCTTCCCCGTCACCACGAGTTCGGCCAACGCGCGCACGGCATTTCTCCGCGGCACCATGCTGCTCCATCTCTTCCACTACGATGAGGCGGTGGCGGCATACCGTTCGGCCGAACGGCTCGACCCCGGGATGACGATGGCGTTCTGGGGCGAGGCGATGGCATCGAACTATGGCGTCTGGGATGAACAGTTCCTCGACTCGGCGCGTGCCGCACTTGTACGACTCGCGCCCACTGCCTCGGCCCGCGCGGCGAAGGCACGGAGTCAACGCGAGCGGGACTACCTCGCGGCAGTCGAGGTCCTCTTCGGCGCCGGCGCCAAGCCGCACCGTGACACCTTGTACGCGAATGCGATGGCGGGACTCGCCCGACGATACCCCGACGACGACGAGGCGAAGCTCTTTCACGCGCTCGCCCTGCTCTCGCTCAATCAAGGAGTGCGCGACACCGTGACATACCGCCGCGCCTACCTGATCGCGAACGATGTACTGCGCCGGCAGCCCGCGCATTCGGGCGCCGCACACTATGTGATCCACGCCACAGACGATCCCGACCACGCCGATGCAGGTCTCGCGGCGGCGCGCTCCCTCGCTCGCACGGCCCCCGCCGCCGACCACGCCCAGCACATGACATCGCACATCTTCATGGCGCGCGGGATGTGGCAGGATCTCGTCGCCGCCAATCAGCGGGCGACGCATTCCGATGCGAGTGGCCACACGATGCCGGGTATGACCAGCAGCAAGGGATGCGGCCACTACAACAGCTGGCTCCACTACGGCTACCTCTCCCTTGGCCGCACCGCCGAAGCAAGCGCATTGCTCCAACAATGTCAGGCGCGTGCGGCGAGGGATTCGGCGTTCACCGGTGACGCAATCGCGATGTGGTCGCGACAGCTGCTCGACAGCGAGGGGTGGTCGGGGCCGCTCGCTTCCTGGCGCCCGTCATCACTCTCCGATTCCTACGACAGGCAGAGCTGGCACTTCAGCCATGGCTACGCTGCCGCGAAGCGTGGCGACACCGCTACGGCCGCTGCTGATCTCAAGGCGCTGCGGCAAGCCAATGCCGACGCTGCAGCTGCGCTGCGCAAGGCCGGCACGCGGTCGCCCGAGGATCGAGCCGAAGCCCAGCGTGGGGCGGTGCTAGAGTTCGAGCTCGACGGGGCAAGTCGCGGGGCAGCCGGGGATGTGTTTGCAGCGCAGCAGCTACTTCGGCGCGCAGCACTCCTCTCCGATAGCATCCCGTATGCGTTCGGGCCGCCGTTCGTCGACAAGCCTGCGCACGAGTTGCTGGGCGAGGTGCTACTGGCCACCGGCCGCCGGGACGAGGCCGCACGGGAGTTCGCCCGCGCGCGGCACGAGACGCCGAATCGGCCGCTCGCGCTGCGCGGAGCCGCACGCGCTGCGGCCAGGCCGTGAGCGAACTTCGCCTGCATCCCGGCCCGCCGCGCCGTGGCACCCCTGCGAGTCGCGCCGCCACACGGCGGCTGCTTTCCCTCTTCGGATGGGCCCTCGAGGGTGAGCTTCCGGATGAACCGAAATTCGTGCTCATCGTGGCACCGCACACCTCGAACTGGGATTTCTTCCTCTGCATCTTCGCGATGTTCGGCTACGGCATTCGCCTCAGCTGGCTCGGCAAGCATACGATCTTCTTCTGGCCCGCCGCGCCGATCCTGAGTTGGCTCGGCGGCGAACCGATCGATCGCCGTGCCACCCTCGGCACCGTCGATGACGCGATCGGGCGCTTCCATTCGCGGGCGCAGTGGGTCATGGGATTGTCACCGGAGGGGACCCGCAAGCGGACCACGGAATGGAAGAGTGGCTTCTATCGCATTGCGGTCGGTGCCGGGGTACCGATTCAACCGGTCTCGCTCGACTACGGCCGGAAGCGCATCACCATCATGCCGATGTTCCGGCCGACCGGTGCGCTGGATCAGGATATCGCGAAGCTGCGCGCGACGTTCAGCAAGGAGATGGCGAGGCATCCGGAGAACTTCGGGTAAACGGGCGGGCGCCCGAACGGCGCCCGAGTTTTTTGCTGGTGCCGCGCATGCGCGGCACCGATTTCCGATACGGTTGGAGTCAGCTCGGCCTATCGCACTGGCCGCGACAGGACGCGTAGGCGAGACCGGTGCCGCGCAAGCGCGGCACCACCAGGAGATCCCTTCTCCCTCCTCCCTTCTCCCTCCTCCCTTCTCCCTCCTCCCTTCTCTCTTCTCTCTCCTCACCCCTCCTCCAGCACCCTCCTGATCGCCAGCAGGTGGGCATCGCTCAGCCCACCGAAATCGTACATCGAGACGCCGCTGGCACCGGCGGCCCGCGCGACGCGGATCGCCTGCACCAGATCGTCGGGGGGCAAGTCGGGGAGATGCACTCCGGCGACCAGTGGCGTCGAGGCCGGCAGCGCCGCGATTCCCTCGGCGACCCCGCGGCCGATCCAGGGAATGTCCTCGCGATGGAACTTGTGATAGAGCATCGGGAAGACGAGGTCGAGCGGCCACTTGTCCCACGCCTGCCGAACCTGCATCCGTGCCAGCGTGGGGGTCGGAAAGACCGCGGCCGAGATCGCCTTGCCGCGCGCGTGGACCGACCGCGCGAGCACACCGACGAGCTGGGTGACCGAGTCGTAACGGAACTGACGCCACTCCGTGCTCTTGGTGGGATCGTTGAGGGCGAGGGGATCCGAGCCGTGCTCCTTTCGGAATTTCGCGCGGCAGACTTCGCAATAGCAGAAGTCATACTCCGGCATTTCGTGATCCTGCACCAGCTTGTACTGCTCCCAGAGATTGCGCGGCAGGATCACATCTGGATGACGGATGTAGTCGAGATGCACGGCATCGACACCCGGCTCCGCCGCCACCTCTCCCATCGACTGGCTGAGATATTCACGCACCTCTTCGCGCGACGGGCAGAGCCATTGGTAGTACCCCACGTAGGGCGGATGCGTGAGCGAGCTCTCCCCCTTCCGGCTCACCGAAAACCATTCGGGGTGTTCGGCCTTCACCCGCGCATCGCCGCTGCGATTGAGCGCCCAGGTCCAGCGATGGAGCACCAGTCCGGCTTCGTGCGCCGCCGCGGCGTGCACGGCCGTGTCGCCGCCATTCACCAGTACACCGGTGAGGCCGCCCTCGCGGAGCCGGCGATAGCGAGCACGCCATTGGTCGGGTGTCGTGGCACCACCGCCATGCACCCAGGTCCAGACCGAGAAGGGCGCGCGGGCAAAGATCTCGCTGCGAGGGAGGAGCGCGGCGCCGATCGCACCGGCGCCAGTCGCGTGAAGAAAGGTCCTGCGAGAAAGGTCGCTCATCGGAAGGTGACCACTCCCCACCGCTCAGGTGCATGCATGTTGATCTCGCCTTGTGGCGACCAGACCCAGTTGTGTTCGGGATGGCGAACATCGGCCGGAAAGGCGCGCTTGACGTAGCTCCCGTTGACCATATCCGCATCCCACTCGACGCGCGAAAAGTTGATCCGCCAGCGGTCGCCACGCTTTGGCGGCACGCGAGTGCGGCCACTGTCGCTGAAGGCCTGCCACGGAATCGCCACCTCAACGGTCCAGCCACTATCCCGATCGCCGGGTTGATTGAGCGTCCCTTCAACATTCACCGCTGAGCGCAGGCCGATGATATCCCAACTGTTGTCGCCGAGGCCACCGTCACGATAGGGCTTGGCGAGGAAGAGATCCCATGGCGTGTTGAGGGCGTTCAGCTCGAGTTCGAAATAGCGCAGGCCGTCACCATCGGGATCGACGAAGAGCTCGATGTCATTGTCGTGATAGATCACCGCGTCGCGTTGGGTCAGGGTCCCCCAGACATCGGGTTCGTCCATCGCGGCGGCGACGTAGAGGAACCGGTCATCCCAGGCGAGCTTGAACCGGGTCGCCCACCGTGGGGCGGGGCGGGCCGGCCCCTCGATATCCACGAACGACTCGCTCCATCGGCTCCGTGCCCAGACCGGATCAGTGAGCTTGCCGTCGATGGCGGGAGGCCTGGTGGTCCGGCCCGCGCGGTACTGGCGGACCCCCTCAGGTGCCGGACGTTCCGAGGGCGGGACCGCGGAGCACCCTGCCACTAGCAACAACATGGTGAAGTGGAGCCATGCTCGGTTGGCCGAGGTCGATCTTGCCACGACGCGCACCTCAACATTGTGGTGGCGAGGCAACGCAGTGCCGCCTCGGTGCGCCGGCTGGAACGGCGTCTCAACCCTATGGCAATACGGCTAACTCATTACTTGACAGGAAGATACATCGCAACCGGCCGGCTGGCCCATAGCGGGCATAGCCATTGCGCTACAGCTGGCATCCCGAACAGCCGAGGTCAATTTTGCGGTTGAAGTCGCTCTTGCCTGCGAGCACTCTCTTCGCCTTCTCGCTCCTTGTCGCTCCGGGAGCATCGGCGCAGTCGGCCCCACCGGTTGCTTCCAACGCCTACATCACCTTTGGCGGACTCGACTGGGCTTGGGCATCGCCTTGCCGGATGAGTGGTGAGACCTGCGACCCCACCTATTTCTTCGTCGATGGTTTCCGGTTCGCGACCGCCAGCGAGTGGGCGCTCCGCCCGGCCGTAACCGACTTCCTCGACGTGGCCGGCAACTACGCGGGCGATGGCGGCCAGATGCGCTGCGCGACTGCATGGTTCAGCACCACCTACCAGCATTGCGATTACAGCGACGGGGCCAACGGGTTCCTCGGCTCGGGACCGGACCTCTACCTCACCGATGACCCTGCCCGGGAAACCTGGCTGGTCCGCGGTGAGGGCGACGGCCACGATGTGGTACCCGAGCCGGCGACGATGACGCTGCTCGCCTCCGGTTTGGTGGGACTTGCCTTCAAGCGCCGGCGCCGCAGCGCCTGACCGCACCAGAGAGTTCCGATTTGCAGAGGCCGCTCCAGTGTTGGGGCGGCCTCCTGCTTTTATGCGCCGAAACTGCCAAACCGGCAGGCAATCCCGGTATGCCGCTTGCCCCTCCATCGCGCGACCGCACCGACCACAGGCCAGAACGGCCGTCGTCGACGGATTTCAGGAGATAACGAGACCATGGGATCAAAGATCATCGGGATTGACCTGGGCACGACCAACTCCGTCGTTTCCGTGATGGAAGGTGGCGATCCGGTCGTCATCCCTAACGCCGAAGGGGGCCGGACCACCCCGTCGGTCGTCGCCTTCACCAAGGATGGCGAGCGGCTGGTCGGACAGGTCGCCAAGCGGCAGGCCGTCACCAACCCCAAGCAGACCATTTTCTCCGTCAAGCGTTTCATGGGCCGCCGGCTCGATGAAATCAAGGACGAGACCAAGCGCGTGCCCTACGTCGTCGAGGCCGGCCCGAATGGCCTCGCCTCGGTCGAGATCGCCGGCAAGAAGTACACGCCGCCCGAAATCTCCGCGATGATCTTGCAGAAGATGAAGCAGACCGCCGAAGACTACCTCGGTCACTCGGTCGACAAGGCCGTGATCACGGTGCCGGCCTACTTCAACGACGCGCAGCGCCAGGCCACCAAGGATGCCGGCAAGATCGCCGGCCTCGAAGTGCTGCGCATCATCAACGAGCCCACGGCCGCCGCACTCGCCTACGGCCTCGAGAAGAAGAAGGACGAGAAGATCGCCGTGTTCGACCTCGGCGGCGGTACCTACGACATCTCGGTGCTCGAGCTGGCCGAAGGCGTCTTCGAGGTGAAGTCGACCAACGGCGACACCCACCTCGGCGGCGATGACTTCGACGAGCGGCTCATCGACTGGCTGGTGTCGGAGTTCAAGAAGGATCAGGGCATCGACCTCTCCAAGGACCCGATGGCGCTCCAGCGCCTCAAGGAAGCGGCCGAGAAGGCCAAGATGGAGCTGTCAAGCACCACCCAGACCGACATCAATCTGCCGTTCATCACGGCGGATGCCTCGGGCCCCAAGCATCTCAACCTGGCGCTGACGCGTGCCAAGTTCGAGCAGCTCTGCGACGACCTGATCCAGCGCACGATGCCGCCGATGGAGAAGGCGCTCAAGGATGCCGGGCTCAAGCCGGGTGACATCGACGAGATCATCCTCGTCGGCGGCTCGACCCGTATTCCGAAGATCCAGGAGATCGTCAAGGAGTTCTTCGGGAAGGAGCCCAACCGCTCAGTGAACCCCGATGAAGTCGTGGCGATCGGCGCGGCCATTCAGGGTGGCGTCCTCGGCGGCGAAGTGAAGGATGTGCTGCTGCTCGACGTCACCCCGTTGTCGCTCGGCATCGAGACGCTCGGTGGCGTGACCACGGTGCTCATTCCGCGGAACACCACCATCCCGACCAAGAAGTCGGAAGTCTTCAGCACGGCCGAAGACAACCAGACCACGGTCGAGATCCACGTGCTCCAGGGTGAGCGTCAGCTGGCCCAGGACAACCGGACCATCGGCAAGTTCCAGCTCACCGGAATTCCGCCCGCCTCGCGCGGGATGCCACAGGTCGAGGTGACCTTCGACATCGACGCCAACGGCATCCTGCACGTGTCGGCCAAGGACAAGGCGAGCGGCAAGGAGCAGAAGATCCGGATCGAGGCCGCTGGCGGCCTGACCGATGCCGACATCGACAAGATGGTCAAGCAGGCCGAGGCCAACGCCAAGGATGACCAGGCACGGCGCGACGCCATCGAGACCCGCAACCAGCTCGACGGGCTGGTCTACAAGGTCGAGAAGGATTCGAAGGAGTGGATCGACCGGTTGGCCGCCGATGTGAAGGAGCGGCTCGACCAGGCAGTGGAAGCCGGCAAGGAAGCTCTGCGGACCGGCGATGCCGAGAAGATCCGGACGGCGCTCGATGCCCTCAACGTCGCCTACTCGGCGGCCGGGGCGTCGCTGTACCAGAATGCATCGAGTTCCGAGGCAGAGGCACCGGCGGGTGGTGAGGCCGGGGCCGAGACGCCGCCGAAGGACGACGCGGTCGATGCCGATTACGAGATCGTCGACGATACGCCGAAGGCGTAGGCCGGGGTTGCTGTTGCGACCGAAACCCCGGTCGGTGCATCAGAGTATTATGTAGTCAGTGCGGGCCGGCCTCCTCTCTGGAGTCCGGCCCGCCGGATACACACCCTGGAAACGGACCCATGTCCACGCACTCTCGCAACTGGCTCAAGTTCGGCGCCCTCGTGGCGCTCGCTTTCGTCCTCGGCCTCTTCTTCGCCGGGCTCCTGAATTTCCCCCGCAACGGTCTCGCGCAGGAGAACCGGAGTGGGTCGCACGCGCCGATCATCAAGGTCGATGCGCCGCACATTCCGGCGGCGAAGCCGCTCGCCGATCTCAGCGATGCCTACGCGGCCGTCGCCGAAGCGGTGCGACCGTCGGTGGTGTTCATCCAGTCGGAGCGTGAAGAGGCGCCGCAGAGCATCACGGCGCCCAAGAACATTCCGCCCGGCTTCGAGAAGTATTTCCATCAGCCTGATGAGAACCCGGTCGACCGCAGCAGCGGCTCGGGCTTCGTGGTCTCGTCGGATGGCTACATCCTAACCAACAACCACGTCGTCGAGGGTGCCACCAAGGTCCGGGTTCGCCTGCTCGATGGTCGCTCCTTCATTGCGCGGATCATCGGCACCGACAAGGACACCGATATCGGCGTGCTCAAGATCGAGGCGACCGGCCTCACTCCGGCAGCCCTCGGCGAGTCCGACAAGGTGCGCGTGGGTGAGTGGGTGCTGGCGATCGGGAATCCGCTGGGCGAAGACCTCACCTTCTCGGTGACGCAGGGGATCGTGAGTGCCAAGGGGCGCGGCACGCTGCGACTCAACGAGCCGGGCACGCCGCAGCGCCGTGGCGAGATCCAGGACTTCATCCAGACCGATGCCGCCATCAACAAGGGCAACTCGGGCGGACCGCTGATGAACGTCCGTGGCGAAGTGATCGGCATCAATTCGGCGATCGCCTCGTTCACCGGTTTCTACTCGGGCTACGCCTTCGCGGTGCCAATTGATCTCGCCCGCAAGGTGATGACGCAGATCATCGCACACGGGAAGGTGGTGCGCGCCGGGCTCGACGTCATCGTCGAGACTGCCGACGGCGAAGATGCCGAATATCTCGGCCTCGATTCCATCGCCGGTGTGAAGATCTCCGACTTCGGCTCCGACAAGTCGCCCGCGAAGGCGGCCGGTCTCGAGCAGGGCGACGTGATCATCGCGATCGACGGACTGCCGGTGAAGTACGTCGCGCAGCTGCAGCAGATCGTCGGCTTCAAGGAGCCGGGGACCACGGTGCGGGTCGAAGCGGTGCGGAAGAGCGGCCACAAGGAATTCACGGTGCGGCTCAATTCGGTCAACGTTGCCACCGACGGCGACAACGACACCACGGTTGCAGTGGCGAAGCCGGCGGCGCCGGGCGGCAACATCTTCAAGAACCGGCTCGGTGTCGCGGTCGAAGTGCTGACTCCTGGTCTCGCGTCGCAGATCCAGGTGCCGACCACGACCAAGGGGTTGATGGTCCGGGGCGTCATGCCTGGCTCGCCGGCCGAGGACAAGCTGGTTCCGGCAGGGACGCCGCAGGCCTGGACCGACGTGATCACCGAAGTCGAGGGGAAGCCGGTGCGCTCGGAGGCCGAGCTTCGCACCGCGCTGGGTGACGCGAAGAACAACATCGTCACGTTGACGATCATGAACGGTGGCACCCGCCCGTACACCCGCGTGGTGCGCGTCCGGCTCAGCGACAAGTAGCAGCAGAGTTCCAAACAAGAGGCCCGCGCATCGAGAGATGCGCGGGCCTCTTGCTATCGTGGTGCCGGCGGCGAATTACTTCGCGGGGACCGGGATCGAGAGCTTGGCGGCGAGCTTGTCCCAGCCGCCCCAGCCGTAGGCGATCACCTTGCCATCGTTGAGTACGACGGGAGAGAGCTTGCGCCACTCCACTGAATCAGCCTCGGCCGCAGCCTTGACCGCGTAGAGACGCACTTCCCACTGGCGACCCGCCGTGAGGTAGGTCAGGGTGCGGTGCGGGGCGTCGGCGCCGAACACAGTGGCCACCGAATCGGCGGGCATCCCGGTATGGAGCTTGGTGAGGCGCTGATCGCCGCAGGCAGAGAGAGCGGCCGCAGCCACGAGGGCCAGCGAGGCCCGGGTCATCCAGCTACGCATCTGAAGAATCCCCTGAATCAAGAAAGTCGAGGGGGTAAGATAGCAGGGGCGACGGATGCCTCGCCCTCCGCCCCGGGCTTAGATTCGGAGGGAGAAGGGAGAAGGGAGAAGGGAGAAGGGAGAAGGGAGAAGGGGGGTCGCCCCCCAAGGTTGTCATCCTGAGCGGAGTCCGCGGAGCGGGCGGAGTCGAAGGACCTCAGCGAATCGAACCTCACGCGGGCGTGGCGGAACTGGTATACGCGCAGGATTTAGGATCCTGTGGGGAAACCCATCCCGGTTCGACCCCGGGCGCCCGCATTTTGATTGTTCTTGTGGCTCCTCGGCGCCAAGCGCCGCAACGGCGTGTGGCTCGCAATCGGTCTGCCGTCCTACCGACGCAGCTTCCCCATGCGGAGACGGCAGAATGCATCGTGCCCGGCTAGTCGCCTTTGCCGCAATTGCCACCGTGACAACGGTCCTCCTCGGCGCGCAGTCCTCCGGACGCATCGCGCCGAGCGGCATTCCGGTGCGATTTCCCGAGGGATCAGTTCACGCATTTCTGGAGCTGCACGCAGCCGCTGGGGCCCTCCTTGCCAGCGGCGATCTGGTGCAACTGCCGGAGAGCGGCGGGATGCGGAGTCGGATGACTTTCCATTTCGCGGATTCGTCATTCTTCGAGGAGACGGTCCGCTTCACCCAGCGCGGCGTCTTCGCGTTGCAGTCGTATCGCCTGGTGGAGCGTGGGCCAGCGTTTGCTGTCGATCTCGACGCCCGCTTTTCCGCCAATGGCAGCTATTCGGTCACATCACGGTCGCGTGATGATGGGAAGGTCTCGAAGCATTCGGGGACACTCGAGATGCCGCCGGATGTCTCGAATGGATTGCCGATCGTGCTCCTCAAGAACCTCACCCGTCACGACACCCAGACGGTACACCTGGTGGCGTTCACCCCCGCGCCCCGCATGATCAAGATGCGCCTGGCGCCGATGGCGGAGTCGCGCATCCTGAACGGCGCGCAGCGCGAGATGATGGTGCAGTTCGACCTCAAACCGGAGGTCGGGGGGATCGCCGGGGTGCTGGCAAAACTACTCGGAAAGATTCCACCAGATTCGCACGTCTGGATCGTGACGCAGGACGCGCCGATGTTCGTGCGATTCGAGGGCCCGCTCTTCACCGGTCCGGTCTGGCGGATCGACGGCGCGAGCCCACGCTGGCCACGCTAGCGCACGATCGCAATCATTCTGATCCGTCGCGCTTCGCCGTGAAAATGATCGATGGCGCGATGTCGAGTCGTCCGATAGAACCAGGCGCGCTCGTCTCCTGCCTGGCACCGAACCACCAGGAGTGGAAGTCGAAGATCCTGCAGCTGCGCCGTACCGGATTGGTTCACGTCCGCTCAGCGCGAGACACCTCGAAGATCACAGCGTAGTGACGACGACGGGTTGCCGAAAGTTCAATCGCTGGCGAAGTTCGTGGTGCCCCTTCTTCGTCGCGAGGAATCATGTTCCCCCAGATGAAGCGCGCACTCCCCGCCCTCTTCCTGCTCACCATCGCCCCGCAGCCTCCAGTCGGCGGATCACCGGCAATCATCGACGACCTCGTGATTCTGCACGGCCGCGTGATGGATCCCGCCTCCGGCCTCGACGCGATCCGCTCCGTCGGGATCACCAGGGGAACCATTCGCATCGTCAGCCGAGGGCCACTGCAGGGTCGCGACACCCTGGACGCCCGCGGATTGGTGGTCGCGCCCGGGTTCATTGATCTGCATCAACACGCGCAGAGCGACCAGGGGTATCGCGTCGAGGTACTCGACGGGACGACGACGGCGCTCGAACTCGAGGGTGGCACCGACGATGTCGACGCCTGGTACTCCGCGCGCGCCGGCAAGTCGCTTGTCAATCACGGCGTGAGTGTGGGGCACGAATGGCTGCGGATGCGCGCGATGGGCGATACCAGCAAGACGGAAGCAAGCGGCAATGCACGATCGAAGGCCGCGTCGGCTGCCGAACTCGCCGCCATACTCGCTGGCGCGAGACACGGACTCGATCGCGGTGCCGTCGCCGTGGGGACCCTCATCGAGTTTACTCCAGGGGCAACTCCATGGGAAATCATTGAACTCTTTCGCGTCGCGGCCGAGTATCACGCCAGCGTGCACGTGCACCTCCGGGCACTGCCGGAGCCGTACTACTATCTCGAAATGGAGGAAGTGATCGGCGCCAGCGCGGCCACCGGTGCCGATGCGCATATCGTCCACATCCAGAGCTCCCTCGGCGAAGACACGCCGCGCGGCCTCGACCTGATTCGTGGTGCACGCGCCCGCGGACTCGACATTACCACCGAGATCTACCCGTATACCGCATCGATGGCGCCGATCGAGAGCGCTGAACACGACAAATGGGAGAGTTACTCCGACGCAAAGTTCGGGCGCTTCGAATGGCCAGCCACGGGGGAACGCCTCACCCGGGAATCATTCGCACGCTATCACAAGATTGGCGGCTTCCTTGTCGAGTACAACAACACGGAGTCCACCGTGCTCGACGCGGTGACCGACCCGCTTCCGATGATCGCGAGCGACGGCATCCTCCACGATTCCATAGGGCATCCGCGCGTTGCCGGCACCTTCGCACGACTGCTCGGCCACTATGCGCGCGATGTGAAGGCATTGTCGTTGATGGAAGCATTGCGCAAAATCACCCTCGAGCCGGCGCGGCGACTCGAGCGGCGCGTGCCGGGAATGAGGCGCAAGGGGCGACTCGAGGCCGGTGCCGACGCCGACATCGTCCTGTTCGACCCGACGCGGATCATCGACCGGGCGACCTACCGGCAACCTGCGCTCCCGTCGGCCGGAATTCGGCACGTGCTCGTGAATGGCGTGGTCGTGGTACGGAATGGAGCGATCCAGCCGAGCGTTGCTCCGGGGCGGGCGGTCCGAGCTCCGATGCGAGGGCCCAGCTGACACTTCGGAACCTTACGTGACGTCAGCCAGAGTAGCCGGGTCCTGAACGTCGGGCGATGCATCCTGCTCGCCTGCCCCCGCCCCTCTGGAGTGACCATGTCCCCTCATCGACCTTCT
>JBDSMX010000273.1:0-3960 GCA_039915645.1 Gemmatimonadales bacterium
GTGCCGCGCATGCGCGGCACCGGTCTCCGCCACGCACTGAGTCGCCCTGAGCATCGCGAAGGGCCTCAAGGCTATCCGTTTGCGCAAATCGTGACCTCTCGCGTCGGAGAATCCTGAGGCCCTTCGCTTCGCTCAGCGCGACTAAACTTCGGGCACTCCCCCACCCCGGACGCCAAGTGCCCCTCCCACGCTCTCTTCGCGCTGTCCGCGCCATCGCACTGACCTGGGGTGTCGGGTGGGGCATGCTCACAACGCTCATCGCTCTCTACGCGTCCTGGTACGCTGGCCAGCACGGCTATTCAACCGGTGGTGTTCGCAACGCGCTCAGCGAAGGTGTCGTCGGCTTCATTGCAGGAACGTTGGCTGGCCTCATCTTCACGTCGATCCTTGTTCGCGCCGAACGTGGCGGCGAAGTCGGCAAACTCTCTCCCCTTCGCATGATCCTGTGGGGCGCCGCGACCGGTCTCTGCCTCGCCGCGGTGATGGCCGGGATCTGGCTCCTCGTTGGTACTCATATAGGCTTCTCGAATCTGTTCGCAGCATTCAAGGTGTTCGGTGGCCTCGGCGCGATCTCGGCAGCGCTCACCATCGCCATCGCACGCAAGGGCGCGTTGCCGCCGCCGAGCAAGCCTGCGGAACTCGGCGGCGCTTTTGACGCTGGCGAGTTCACCGAAGCGTGGGTACGGGAGGCGACGGCCGAAAATACTCCGACGCGCAACATCACACCGCTCACTATTCTCCTCTTCATCGCACTGCGCAGCACTACGAGCGCCCAAACCCCCACCATCAAGCTCACCCTGCTCGCCCGACTTCCCGCCGAGGTTGCGAATCTGGGCAATGTCGGGAGCGCCGTGGTGGCGAAGGACGGGAGCCTGGCGATCGCCGACTACGACGTGACCGGCATCCGGTTCTACTCGCCAACCTTGGCAGCGACCGGAATCTTCGGCCGCAGTGGCGAGGGGCCCGGCGAGTTTCGCAACATCAACTCGCTCGGCTGGGTTTCTGACACGCTCTGGGTCGATGACTACAGACTCAGAAGAATGACGCTCATCTCATCGGCACATCAACTCATCCGGAATGAGCCCGACCCCGTCCTCCGACTGCCAGCGGTGGAGGCAGGGGTGGTCTTCATGAGTGGCGCTGTCTCCGCGCGTTTCCTTGACGGGTCGGTCGCCCTCGAAGCCGATTTTGTACGCGGGAGCAAGATCCCGACCTGGGGGGCGGGGCACACGACGAATAACACCCCGACCCTTCGAGTAGATGCCTCGAAGCCGAGGAGCCGGGTGATCAGCTGGGAGAGCGGACAGGGTTGCTATGCCCACTACGACATCAAAGGCGGCTTTGGGCAAGTGGACATTCCTTTCTGTGAAAGTTCGCTCACGGGTAACGCATCGGATGGTTCCGTCTTCGCCTCCGTCACTCTCGGCCCCGTGACCAGGGAGATGAAGAGCTACCACCTGACGGCAACCGGCGCGCGAGGCGACACGATCTACTCCCGTGACTACGTCTTCGTGCCGCTCGTCATTCCGTCGCGCGTGGCAGATAGCGCTGTGCAGCGCATACGTGGCCGCCTTCGAGACAACCCATCTGCGCTCAGGGCGTTTGCATCGCTTCCCACACCCTACGCCTATGAGCCGGTTCGCACCCTCCTCGTTGGGGCCGAGGGGACGATCTGGCTCGAGGAGTGGACGACGGGAAGTGGCCACCGATGGCTCGCCTTGAATGCGAAAGGCGACCCGGTGGGGCGAATGGAGCTGCCGCACAACAGCACATTGGTGGCGGCCGATCGGCGATCGATCTGGGTCACCGAGGAGAATGACGATGGCGTGTTGGGGTTGGCGAGATTCGGAATCACGTGGCCCACGACGCGCGGGAGCTCGACGCCATGATCTCCCGTCGTGTGCGCGCGATCTTGCCGATTGCGTTGACGTGGGGGGTGGGCTGGGGAGTATTCACCTTCCTCCTCACGACCTACAACTCCTGGAGACTCACCCGCCTCGGCTACCACTCCGGCAGCTTTGGCGACCACCTCTTCTCGGCGCTCGTGGGATTCATCTTCGGCACGGTCGGTGGGTTGGTGTTCGCTGTGATGCTGGCGCGCGCCGAGCGCGGTGGTGAGGTAGGAAAGATTTCGTATCTTCGCGCCGCGCTCTGGGGTGCGCTGACGGGGCTCTGTTTCGTTCCGGTCCTCCTTGCAATCAGAAGCCTCGCGTTCCACCTCGCCCCGGCGGGCGAGTTCTTCTGGCGAGTGAGCATGAAGTTTGGCGGATTCGGTGCTGTGAGCAGCGTACTGATGCTCGCCATCGCACGAAAAGGAGGAACGGCACCACACGATCCCGCGCAACTTGCGGCCGATGGCGGACTCAATGATTTCGTAGCGGAGGCAGCGACCGTTCGCGACCGAGACCTTTCGTCGCGGTGAACGATGGATGGCGTGCGGAGTGAATCCTTTCAACCACCGCGTTCCAGCTGATCCCCTCGCAGCGCCACCACGGCGAGTACCACTGAGACTGCCGCAGTTGCCAGCGCACCCTGCAGAAGCCACGTGGAATCCAGTCGCATCGAAATTCCCAAGGCGACCAGTCCGGCCCCCACCACCAGGTTGAAGGTACGCCAGCGCGGTGTGCAAAAGCGGAGCCCGGTATACCCGACCACCACGCCGCCGCCGATCGCAACCCAGGGCATCAGCGGGTCGAGCCAATCGAGGGTCACTCCGCTGCGGTTCATCAGGTAGAGCCCACCGTAGACCACGAACTGCACCGCAATGGCGGCGACGGCGTTCTTGAGACCTTGACTCACGAGACACCTCGCGCTGCGGAGGAGAAGCGCCGGCTGCGTGACCTTCCGCGCCTCGGCGAGGTCAAAAAGATACACCCCCACAGGAGCACCCCATGCGAACCCTGATCGTGTCGGGCACCATCCTCGCACTCGCCGCCTGTTCTGCGCTCTACTCCATCCCCGTCGTCGACGGCACCTGGGGCGCGAATCGCCTCGAACTGCGCGGCACCTCGGAGTCGTTCACGGTCGAGCTATCCTGCGCCATCATGGAGCTCACCAGCCCGACGGTGCTGACCGACGACGGCCACTTCCATTTCGAGGGACGGACGAGGTCCGGCTCCAAGTGGTATGGCAATCAACCGATCGTCGCGACCGGCCAGGTTCGTGGCGACAGCATGTTTGCGCACATGACCATTGCCCTCACCTCGGGCGTGGTCTATGTGGTTCGCGACGACACGCTGATCCATGGTCGCAGTTCGGGGTGGGTAGGCGGGAGGGGTTGTTTGCTGTGAGGGAGGCGGTCGGACATCCGCACCGATTTGCGGCGTTGCTTGAAAGCGCCTGATGTCGTACGATGCAAGGTATGAAGACTTCCGTGGCTTCGATCCGCCTGGATCCTGCCCTCGAGCGCCAACTGGCTCGGGCTTCCCGCCGCTCCGGCCGAAGTCGGAGTGAGCTGGTGCGGGACGCTCTCCGTCGCCAGTTGGCCCTCGCGCCATTCGAAGCCATCCGGCGGAGGATCATGCCATTCGCCGAAGCGCGGGGCTACTTGATTGACGAGGACATCTTCCGCGACGTCTCGTAAGGCTCAACCCCAACATGCGTCGAGCTTCGGCCCTGATCATCGCACCCGCATCTCCACCACCCGCGGCACCCCATCCTCATCCTTCTCGACACCCCAGAGCCCCGTTGCCGACCCGGTGCGCACCTCGAACGCGGTAGGCACGGTGAAATCACCGACCACCTCTCCGCGCGGATCGAGCAACGTCCAGCGCCGTTGTGGTCTCGCAGTGATCTCGCGCTGCAACCAGATGGTGCCGTCGCTTCCCGCGACTACGGCGGAGATCGTAGGAAGGGAGATCGGTCGGTAGAGTGCCTCACCAGCCCGGGCCTGCACTGCAGCCCGATCGGGAGCCGGAATCCCTGTCACCGCGCCCGCTACTGCCGCATCAATCTCGGCCC
>JBDSMX010000279.1:0-14041 GCA_039915645.1 Gemmatimonadales bacterium
GAAGCGAGCATTCGCTCGCTGCTCCCGGTGGTGAGCGAAGTCGTGGTCAACATCGGCGCGTCGGAGGACGACACCCGCGATCGGGTCGTCGCCATCGGCGACCCCCGGATCCGGATTCTCGACACCACCTGGGACTTCTCGCGTGGCCCGGCGATGCTCGCCGACGAGACGCATCGCGCGATGACCGCCTGCCGCGGCAGCTGGGGGATCTACATCCAGGCCGACGAAGTGCTCGCCGATGGTTCGGCCGAGGCGCTTCGTGATGTCATCCTCGCACGCGATGATGATGCGTCCGTCGAAGGCGTGCTGGTACGCTATCGCCATTTCTATGGCGGATTCGACACCGTTGCGGCGAACCGGAGCTGGTATCGCCGCGAGACTCGCGCCGTGCGTCTGGGAGCCAGGCATCAGATCCATTCCTTCCGGGATGCCCAGGGCTTCCGGGTCGGCGACGACAACCGGCGAATCCGCTCGGCCGGAAGCGAAGCGATCATGCATCACTACGGCTGGGCTCGCCCCGCCTGGGCGCTTGCGGCGAAGCGAAGCGAGGATCTCGCGATCTATCCCTGGCGACGGGAGCAGGATCAGGCCCGCCCGCTCCTGCCGTGGTTTCCCGGCATCCGTCCCTTCGGCGGATCGCATCCCGCCGTGGTGCAGTCGTGGATCTCGGCGCGACGCAGCGGGGAGCGCCTCATCGAGCCGGTGCGATGGCAGGGACATCATGCCGCCTTTCTGCTGTCGGATCTGGTGGAGCGGAGCACCGGATGGCGGCCCTTCGAGTATCGCAACTACGTCCCGGTCTGACTGGCGGATTCCAGCGGCTGTTCGCGCCCGGTCAACAGCAACGGCAGGCGAGCATCGTAGCTGTGATTCGCGAGGGCGTGGGCCCGACCTCGCGCTGCCATCGCGACGCGCTCCTGGGGCTGGTCGAGCAACTCCCTGATGATGGCGATGCATTCGTCATCGGTCCGAAACCAGCGGCAATGTTCCCGATCGCGCGCCAGCGACTCGATACCGGGGACATACGGGCCCACGTAGGCCCCGCCGCACGCCATCACCTTCCACATCCGGTCACTCGCCGACGCGTGTTCGTCGTCCTGCGCCGCGACCGAGTTGGCGCCCAGCGACACCGCCGCACCGCCGATCACTTCGGCGAGACGACTGGTGTAGACGGCGCCACCCACCACGGGAAGTGTTGCCGGCGCATCCTCCCATTCGGGACCGCGAATCTGCAACGCGAAGTGCCGTGCCACCTGTTCGAGCAGGGGCCAGCGATAGGGATACTGCCCCGACCCCACGAACGAGACCTCGCAACGGTCCTCGTCGCGAAGTTGTTCGGCCGGCTTCTCGAGGTCGGCATCGAGCGCCTGCGGGAGAAAGCGCACCGTCTTCACACCCAGCGCGCGGTAGTGCTCCCGCTGGTTGGCGTAGGTGGTGTACATCGCGCCGCAGAGGCGGCCGAGTTCGGCCACGCCCGGAACCTCGTGGGCGTCGAAATACCAGAATGCCGATACCCGGCCATTGAGGAGCCGAGCAATCCGCTCAGGGCCAAGGAGCCAGGCGTGGCGGGTACAGAGCATGAAATCAGGGTCGAACTGCCCAATGGCACGCTCCATCCAGGCGCGTCCCAACGCCCCGAATCGCCGATTCTGCCGCAGCACGTCGAATGGGCGGGCGGTGAGGCCGAGCCGCCGGGCGGCCCGCACGATGGCATCCTCACTCCGATGCGGCGCCCAGGCACCGACAACGGCGAGGCGTCGCCAGGGGATTACCGTGGCGAGAGAAGGTTCGGGAGAGTCACGGTCGGGTCGCATCGACGGCTCAAGATAGCGCGGCGATTGCGCGATAACCTTGAGGGGGCGATCTTCTCGGCTCGCACCCCACGGTGCGTACCCCCAACCAATCGTTTGTTTTCGCTACGGGAGCGAGTGCATGTCACTCTTCCGCCGGGTGCTGTTGTGTGCCAGCCTGTTGCTGTCTGCGTGCGGGGACACCGCCGAGACGCCGCTGGCGCTGGTGCAGGCCACTCCCGTCGGCGAAGAGTTCGGTGCGGCACTCGTCCTCCCGATCGAGCCGCTGGTTCCCCTCACCCAGCTGGAGATTCCCACCTTCGAAGGCTCGGGGCAGGCGGTTCATCCCGATGTGGTGCGCTTCCCGTCGCCCTGGCACGGCTGGGAATACTGGATGGCGTATACGCCGTATCCGGGGTCGAGTGAGGAGATGGAAAACCCTTCGCTCGCCGTGTCCCACGATGGAGTGAAGTGGGAAATGCCGGCGGGTTTTCCGAATCCGGTGGTGGCCAAGCCGACGAGCGGATATAACTCTGATCCCGACCTGACCTACGACGCATCCGCCGATCGGCTGGTGATGATCTATCGCGAGGTCAGCGACGGGCAGAACATCATCAAGGCGATCTCCTCCGGCGATGGTCGTCGCTGGACGCTGCCGCGGATCACTTTTCGCCGCCGCAATCACGGCATCGTCTCGCCGACCATCGCCTCTCGCCCCGGTGAAGCTCCGGCGGTCTGGTATGTCGATGCCGGCACCCGAAAGTGTCGCAACCGGGTCACCCGGGTGATGACGCAACGCGGCAGCGACATGGCTGGGGTCGAACCTGCGCGGCCGGAGAGCGGCTGGGACGGCGCTCGCCAGGTCCGCCTGCAGCAACCCGGATTCTCGGTCTGGCACATCGATGTGACGTGGGTTCCCGCGCGCAACGAGTACTGGGCGATCTATCCGGCGAACCGGAATTACAGTTGCTATGGCCGTGATCTCTTCTTCGCGCGCAGCGCCGACGGCGTCAACTGGACGACTTATCGCACGCCGGTGCTGCAGCGGAGTGACGCCGACTGGATCCGTGGCTCGCTCTACCGTGGTTCGCTGCTCTATGACCCGTCGCGTGATGCCATTCGCATCTACCTCTCCGCTTCTGCGCCGGGGTCGATCTGGCATCTCGGCTACGTGGAATACCGCTTCGCCGATTTCCTCCGCACCCTCGAACGCAATCCGGGAGTGGCACCGACAGCTGCGGCGCCACTCCCGGCGGTGGGAAAGGTTGTCGACGCCCGGATGGATCCGTAGCGTCTGAGGCCTCTTAGAGCGAGATGCCGACCATTGCGAGGAGCGCTTTGTTTTTCACCTTCGTGCCCGGGTCGGGGTCCTTCGCAACATTCGTGAGGCCAAGGTCATAGCGGACGCTCACCGAGAACCGCTTTGCCGCGACGCCACCACCGAACATCAGGCCCACGTCGGTGCTCTTGACGTTGACATCCAGGTCGTCGCAGTCTGAAGAGACGGACGTGCTGCCGCTGGACCCCGAAACCTTGCACGACGCCTTCACCCCGATTGCCGGACCGGCCATCACGAACGGGCGAGTCGCCGCGGTGCCGAATTTGGCGCGGAAGAGCAAGGGGAGTTCGGCATACGACACCTTCAGGCTCGCCGTTTCGGATCCGTCCGTGAACTTGGATCCCTTCTGGACGTAGAGCAGTTCGGGGGCGAACTCGAGATCCTTGCTGATTGCGTGCACCATCGAGACGCCAGCGGCGAAGCCGGTGCGTGACTTGAACGACAGCGAAGCACCACTGCTGCTCACGGTCAGATTGGAGCTCACCACACCAGCGACAACCCCGAAGTGACCTTGAGCCGCGAGCGGGGCGAGGCCGAACATCGTGATCAGAGCGACAGACGAGAGCAACTTGCGAATCATGCATTTCTCCAAGCTTGGGGGAAGGAACGGACCTACAGGAAATCAGAATCGAATCGCGACAACCGCCGAGACCGTGCGAGTCTTGACGCCCAGCTTGTCCGTCGAGCCAGACTGTGCCGCCTCGATCGCATTGGTGAGGCCGAGGTCACCGCGGGCACCGAGCGAAAACTTGCCGAACTCGATGCCGGCCTCAACGATACCACTGACCTCGGTCGACTTCACCGGGTCGACGGTCGCATCGTCACTGCAATCGGTCCCACTGCCGTAACCGGAACTTGCTGCGGCCAGCTTGCAGCTGACCTTGATGCCGATCGCCGGACCAGCACCGACATAAATGGGCCCGAGCCCAAGTCGCAGCACCAGCGGAATCTGGATGTAATTGAGCTTGACCGTCCCCTCGGTGGCATCCTTGCTCTTGGCGCCCTTGCCGGTGTAGTAGATCCCCGGCTGTACCGCGAAGCCCAGCGCGCCGATCCGGGCAAACCCACCAACGATGTAGGTCGAATAGTTCTTGGCATCCTGCGCCAGATCACCGGTGAAAGTCGACAGCGATGCCCCGCCGGTGATCCCAAACGAGATCGACTGCGCCGTGGCTGCGCGCAGCGGAGCAAGGGCAAGGGCAAGGAGACCAAGGAGTGGCAGGGCCAGACGTGACCGACGGATCATAGGGACTAGCTCCTTTGAGGGTGTATCAATCTCGGTCCCAAAACGGAACCGCGGTGGATTGAGTTTCACGTTGTAACAGCGGCTCCCGGGTGTACCTTTCGCGATTCCCCATCCCAAGCGGACCGTGGCCTCAGGCACCCCTCCACACGACCTCCTCTTCGCTTACGATTTCCCACCGATGGGTGGCGGGATCGCGAGATGGATGGAGGAGCTTGCCCGGGGCTACCCTGCCGGCGAACTCCGGGTCTCCACCGGCCTCCTTCCGGGCTGGGAGGCAGCTGATGCCACCCTCCCCAATCCGGTCGATCGTGTCCACGTCGATTCGAATCGCCTCAAGACGCTGCCCGGTCTCCTCCGCTGGTCGCGACGGGCGGCGGTACTCGGGCGAGCTCGGTCGGCGCGCTTTGCGTGGTGCGGCAACATCCGGCCGGCTGGCTATGTGGCGAAGTGGGCCTTCGAGCGAACCGGCCTTCCCTACGGCATCATCGTATACGGCGGCGATCTGCTTACGATTCGCTCGAAGACCGAACGGTCGCGCTTCAAGCGCGAGATCTATCGGCCGCTGCTCGATGCCGCCGCCGTGTACATCGCTCCCTCGCAGTACACCGCCGAACGATGTCGCGAGTTGTTGCACGACCTCCGGCTTCCTGCCGCCGCGGCGCGCGTGCGAGTGGTTCCCCTCGGCACCGACCCGGTGCGATTCGCCCCCAATCCCGCTGCTGGCGCGACTTTCCTGGCGAGGCGTGGCTTGCCATCGGGGCGCTGGCTGGTGACCGTCGCGCGCCTGGTCCCCCACAAGGGGATCGACTCCGGCATCCAGCTGCTCGCGGCACTCGCGCCGCAATGTCCCGATCTGCACTATGCCGTGGTCGGTCGCGGGCCGTACGAAGCCGACTTGCGTCGGCTCGCCGAATCGCTCGGAGTTGCCGCCCGAGTCCACATTCTCACTGATGTAAGCGACGACGAACTACCGGCGGCCTTCGCGGCCGGCGACATTTATCTCGGGCTGTCGCGTCGCTCCGGTCTCGATGTCGAGGGGTTCGGGATCGCGCTGGTCGAGGCGTCCGCGGTGGGGTTGCCAGTAGTCGCCGGCGCGAGCGGAGGGATCGCCGATGCCGTCGCCGACGGCGAAAGCGGGATCCTGGTCGACCCGGCCGACCACCTGCAGGCGACCGATGCCGTGCGCCATCTGCTCGGTGATCCGTCTCTCGCAGCACAGATCGGATCGGCTGGTCGTGAGCGGGTTTTGCGGGAGTTCACCTGGGGGCGCGTCGTGGAGCATATGCGCAGCATCGCCATCGAGCTCGGACGCCGGTGAGTCGGGCACCTTTCCACGACCTGCTGATCGGACGCTGGCGCCGCGACTTTCTCTTCCGTCTCGGCGTGGTGCTCGTGCTTGTGATCGTCCTGGCGGCGATTCTGGCGCCGTGGCTCGCCCCGCACGACCCGCTTCGTGGCGATCTCGCCAATGATTCGCTCGCACCTCCCGGCTCCAAATTTCTGTTGGGTGCCGATGCCCAGGGGCGTGACGTGCTCTCGCGGGTGCTCTACGGTGCTCGCATCTCGCTCCTGGTCGGAATCGTATCGCAGACCGTCGCGGTGCTCCTCGGTGTGACGCTCGGTCTGGTCGCGGGCTACTACCGCAGGTGGATCGACTTGCTGATCATGCGCCTCGCCGACATCACGCTCGCCTTCCCCTCGTTGTTGCTGCTTATCGCCGTCGCTGCAGCGGTGAAGCCCTCCCTTCCGGTGATCTTCGTCGTGATCGGAATGGTGGGGTGGGCCGGCATGGCGCGTCTGGTAAGAGCTCAGGTCCTGGTGCTGGCGCGAAGCGAGTATGTCAACGCGGCGCGTGCGCTCGGCGCCACCGATCGCTGGATCCTGGTGCGGCATCTGCTGCCCAACGTGCAGGCGCCGGTGATCATCACAGCGACCCTCGGCATCGCCGGCGCGATCATGGCCGAGGCGGCGCTCTCGTTTGTCGGACTGGGCGCACAGCCGCCGACGCCGAGCTGGGGGTCGATGGTCTCGGAGGGGCGCGACTTGATTCGTGCGGCGCCGTGGGTGTCGGTAGTGCCAGGGCTCGCCGTCGGCATCGCGGTACTCGGCTTCAATCTGGTGGGCGATGGCTTGCGCGAGGCGCTCGATCCGACACTCGAGCGAGGACGCTAGCGATGGGTGTCATCGCAAAGGCGCGCCGGATGTGGCGTTACGGCGCGCAACCACGTGCCCGGTTCGGCATCGTCGAGGGCACCCGGCTGGCATCGTCACTCGCGGATGCCGAATATCGTCGGCCTGCCGGCGAGCTGGTGCCGATGCATATCCCGGGGTGGTCGGTGCCGGTCGCGTTGCGGGCGCGCTCGAGTGACGTCGAAGTCTTTCGCCAAGTGATCCTCGGGCGAGATCTTGATTTTGATCTCGACAATGTGCCGACGCGAATCATCGACGGGGGCGCCAACATCGGACTCGCCTCGCTCATCTTCGCCAGGCAATGGCCCAACGCGCAGATCGTCGCGATCGAGCTCGAGCCCGCGAACTTCGCGCTAGCGCAGCGTAACTGCGCGCATCTCCCGAACATCACGCTTCGCAATGCCGCGATCTGGGGAAGTTCCGGGTCGGTGGCGGTCGTGAATCCCGACGCCGACGCCCATTCCTTCCGGGCCGAAATGTCGACGGAAGCGGGAGAGATCCGTGCCTTCCGGATTGGCGAACTGCTGGACACACTCGAGTGGGAGTCGGTCGATCTGGTGAAGCTCGATATCGAGGGGGCCGAACGCGTCGTCCTTGGCGACGCCGACGCCTGGTTGCCCCGGGTTCGCCACCTTCTGGTGGAGCTCCACGATCGCTTCGAACCCGGATGCACCGATGCGTTCGAGGCCGCGGTGAATCGTGACGAATGGCAGGTCCTGCAGCAGGGCGAATACCTCCTGGCCTCACGGAGACGTGGATGAGCGAACAGCTGGACGAGCTGCGCCGGATCGAGTTCGGCGCCCTCAATGATGGCGGAATCTTCCTCAACAGCGCGAGCATCGGTCCGCTCCCTGCGCGCAGCGTGGCGGTGCTCGGCGCCGCAAATCGTGACCGCGCCCGGCCCGCGATGTGGCCGATCGAGCGCCTCAACGCCATCCTGACGGAGTCGCGCTACCTCGGCGCGCGACTCGTCAACGCGCACGAGAGCGAAATCGCGTTGATGCCGAACACCACCACCGGACTCAATATCGCGGCGCACGCGCTGCCGCTCGGTGATGGCGACGTGGTGCTCACCTTTGACGGCGAATTTCCCAGCAACATCTACCCCTGGCTCACGCTGGCGCACAAAGGGGTGACGCTCGAGAAAATCCCGCGAACGGCTGAGGGGTGGCCCGATGAGGCGCGGCTGCACGAGCGGCTCTTCGATCCCAAGGTCAAGGCGGTGGTGGTATCGCTGACTCAGTTCGCCAATGGCTACACGGTCGATCTTGCCGCGCTGTCGAAGGCAACGCGCGCACGCAATGTCTTTCTCGTGGTCGATGCGATCCAGGGGATCGGCCACGTACCGGTCGACGTGCAGGCCACGCCGGTGGACTTCCTTGCCTGTGGCGCGCAGAAGTGGCTCCTCTCACCCTGGGGGACCGGCTTCCTGTATGTCCGCAAGGAACTCTGCGCGACGCTCGAGCCGACCTTCGCGGGATGGGCCGCGTTCATGGGCACAGATGACTACACCCGCCTCACGGCCTATGACCCGCGGCCCTGGCCCGACGCTCGGCGGTTCGAGCTGATCACGCTGCCGGTGCAGGATTTCGCCGCGCTCAACGCGTCGGTCGGCTTGCTGCTGCAGGTCGGCGTTGAGGCGATCGCGGCGCATACCCGCGCGCTGCAGGCGCCGTTGATTGCCTGGGCGGCGCAGAGCGGCGCCAAGGTCACCTCGCCGCAGGGAGCGCATGGTTCAGCGATCCTCTGCCTGAGGCCAGCGGGGGATGTCGCGAAGCACTACGAGCGGCTACAGGCCAACGGAGTGCAGTGTTCGCTGCGGGAGGGGTCGATCCGATTGAGTCCGCACCTCTTCAACACTCTCGCGGAGATGGGACGCATCGAGGAACTGCTCGCGGTTTGATGGAGCGCGAGTGAGCAACAAATCAGAACGCCGCCGCTCGGATCATCGAGCGGCGGCGTTCTGTTTGTTCAGTCGTGCTGCTGAAGCGACCTGGAATTACTTCCCGGTCGGATTCGGGCAGACGCGGCCATTGACGTCCTCGTACGACGCGAGGAGATCGCTCAGGGTGCTGATAGTGGTGGCGTTACCGCTGGCGTACGCGGCGTTGAACATGTTCACCACCTGGGTCGGCGTCAGCGGATAGCCGGCACCGAGCGCTACGGCGTTGTAATACGCGCTCACGGTGTGGCGGCCGAGGGCGGTAAGACCACCACCACCGGTCGAGATTACCGTCTGCATCGACTTGGTCGGGAACGCGTTGTCGAAGTACAGATCGAACAACGAGTTCTTGTTGTAGCCAGCCGGCGCGTTGTGGTTCTTCCAGTAGCCGGGCGAGCAGCCAAGGTTACCGGCCGGCGGCGGCGGCGGCGGCGGTGGCGGCGGCGGTGGCGGTGGCGGCGGTGGCGGCGGCGGCGGTGGCGGCGGTGGCGGCGCTACGAAATTGTTGTACGTGATCCGCCAGCCGTGGAAGCTGTTGGTGAAGAGCTGCGTCGACGCGTCGGTGTACGGCTGATCGCTTGGCGGCGCCAATTGGCCAGTGGTCACATCGATGTTCGCGAAGCGCGCGGCCGCCGACTGGAGGCCTGCCGAGGTCTCGGTGATCGTGGTGAACGAGCCATTGTTCGCGGCGCTGACATCCTCAACGATGACCTTGCAGGTGCCCGTCGGAACCGTGACCGAGGTGCCGATGACGCTCGGGGCGCCGTTGCCGAACGGCACATTCGCAATGGTGAAGGTGCCGTCGACGTTGCCGGTCTTGCAGAGCACGATCTTGCCGACCGTCGGCTCCGTGCCGGGAACGACCGGATCGCCAACCGCGAACTGCGGCCTGGAGCTCACGGGCTCCGTGCTGGGAGAAGTGACATCGCTACCGCAGGCAGTCAGACCGACCGCTCCAGCAGTGACGAGCACCGTCGCCAGCTTTCGAAAGACAGAATTGTCCATACAGATCTCCGTTGGGGGTACACCTGCGGAAGCAGAACCGGACCCGCCGCAGGCACTCCAAATCGACCCAGCCCTGGCCTGCGCCGGGTCGGGTATCAATCGGAAGAGCGAATTCTTCGGCAGGAGCAAGCAATGGTTATGGCAAGTCACATACCGTGGAACGTCGTATGTAAATGCATGAAAAATAATGACTTACAAACCAGTGTTGCGCCGGATTTGTTGCGTCTCCTCACCGCTTGTGTTGCGCTGTCGCAACAGTTTGTCTGTATAGCTATGCGTCAGTTGGTCCGCCGACTCGAGAATCCGTTGCACCCTGAAAACAACAACCCCCGCGCTGGCGGGGGTTCGGGGTCCGGGCTGTGCACCGACGGGGCTAGCGCTTCGGGAAGGCGACCCAGTTGTAGACGGTCCCCACGATTCGACCGAGGGCATACCCCAGCACGAAGGCATAGACGAAGCCCAGGAAGGCGCCCGGCCAGGTGACCCGATACCCCGGGAAGTAGACCGAGAGCAAGTTGAGGTGAGCGCCGACGTTGTCGCCTCCCTTCACGACCAGGACCACCGTGGCGATGAAGAGGCCGAGTCCCAGCAGCATCCCGAACGAGACGCCCCACGCCTGTGAATTGAGTCGGAGAATCGCCCGCCGGACTTCGCGCTCCTCTTCCTTCGTCAGCTCCGTCATACCCGTTGCTCCTCGCGGTGACTGTGCCACCGGTGGTGGTGAAATCAGATGTGATCCATGAAGTCGCGCGTCTGCTGCAATTCCGCGCGCGCGGTGAGCACGACCAGCCGGAAGGCGAGCAGGGCGTTGCGCAGGAAGGCGAAGAACCAGCCCATCACGAAGCCCGCAAACCCCGCCCACGCGGCACCCACGACCGCTCCGCGCCAGGTAAAGTCGTAGCCGTAGAAGTACTGCGACAGGAGCTCGAGCTCGAGTTCGGGTGGTCGGCCCCGAATCAGCGGTACCGCACTGAGGAGGAGGCACGAGAGTGCGGCGGCCGCACCAACGGCCACACCCATCGCACTCTTGTGCGCGGGGGCAAACGCCAACGCGACCGGATCACTCGGATAGGCGGAATGCGAACTCATAGCGACGCTCCTTCGGTACGTGCTTCAGCCACGGCCATCAACGTTCGTCCCAGCGGGAGTGAAAGACCCGCCGCTACTGCACCGCCTTCGACGCCGAGCCAGGCACGCTTGGCGTGCCAGAGCAGGTTGCGTTTCGGTATGTCGGCAAGGAGTCCCACATACCCCTCGCCACCGGCCCGCTTGGCGCGGAACTCTCGCGGAATTTCCGCTAGCCCGAGCAGCGCATTGACCCGGCCGACTCGGCGAACAAGAAATCCGCTCGCCTCGAGCTTCTGGCGCAATTCACTGGTGTGATACTTGTGGAACTTATACTCCCGGTCGTCGTTGGTGCGCGGCCACGACTGGGCGTTGGTGCGAATAAAGAGCACGCCGCCGGGTCGAAGCACGCGGCGCATCTCGCGCAGCGCGCGGAGATCTCCCCCATCGAGGGGCAAGTGCTGGAGCACGTCGAGGGTGATGACCGCATCCACGCTCGCATCGGGGACCGGCAGGTCCAGCGCCGAGGCGCCGAAGACTCGCTCATGTCCAACAGTGTGCGCCGCCACAAGCCCTTCCCGTGACAGGTCGAGGCCCAGGGTTCGCCATTCCGGCCAACGTCGTCGGAACCAGCCCATCGTTTGCCCTGATCCACAGCCGACATCGAGGAGCAACCCCGACTTCGGCAGGCGCGCCCGCACCAGCATCCGTTCGGCAACATCGCGCATCGCGGCATTCCACCACGAGGCAGATTCCAGCGCAGCCATCTTGGTGTAATACTCCGGCGCGAAGATCCGGGGACCTGTCATGGCGCAACTCCTTCGGCTTCGAGCAATGGTGCGACGAGGCGGGTGAGCGAGCGCGTGAGTGGTGCAGTTCGCGCCGCGTCGTAGAGGGGCACAACCGGCGCGAGGGCACGCGGCAGTCGGTGCGCTTCGGCGTCCAGCATCCGGGCGGCGCGCACGCGCACGTTGCGGAGACCGGCTCGATGCATTGACGCAGCGATCGCGCGGGCACTATGGGGCCAGTGGTGTTGATACCCTCCTCCGCCCAATGCGCGGACATACTGATCGGCCAGCGACCGCGGCATGAAGCCGACTCCCCACACTCCCACATGGGGCTCCCGGAGCAGGGTAAAGCGGTTGCTCGACCGCGCATGGAATCGGCCGCCCGGCTTGAGCACGCGCGCCACCTCGCGCAGGATGGCACCGAGGTCGGCGCAGTGTTCGAGCAAGCCGAGCGCGATCACCCGATCAAAACTCTGCCCGGCGAAGGGGAGTGACTCAGCGTTGCCGCAGTGGAGCGGATCGCTGCGACCGGCTTCATCGAGTCTGCGTTGCCCCACCACGAGCCAGCGGAATGCGATATCAATGCCGACCACCGCCACATCGACTGGAGCAGCGCAGGCGAGGTCGGCGGTGCCGCAGCCGAGGTCGAGCCAGACTTCGCCTGCTGCCGGTTTGTGATCGAGCGAGCGGATCCACTCGCCGGAGCGCTGGGTCGCACCGAGCACATGATCGATGTGTCGTGCCGCGTCCGCCGGCGAAGTGGTCGGGGTCTGTCGCCAGTATTCGCGGACCGCGGCCTCGAACCCCGGCCCGGCGCTCGCATCGACCGCGACCCCCTTGGCCCGATCCTCGGCGAAATCAATCCACGGATCAGGCTTCAGCCGAAGGTCGGCGATTCCCGCCACCACCGGATAGTCGTGAGGGCACATCCCGCAATGGAGCATCGCCTGGCCGCTCGTCAGGGGACCATGGCATCGTGGGCAGACCGCGCGTGGGAGCGATGTCATGCGGTCCTCGAAGCGGGACGCGACGGCGAGACGAGATAGTGCGCAATGCCCAGGGCGGCGGCGAGGGCATTGCTCACGTAATAGACGAGATGCAGTGGCACCACCAGGATGGCGAATCCGACACCACGTTCGGCCGCGAACCACCGGTAGGTATCGAGGTTGGCTACGGCGAGCGCCCCGAACAGCAGTGCGCCGACGAATGCCAAAGTCCCGCTCTGCACGACGAGGGCAGCGGCGAGCGCGCTCACCCCAAGTCCGGCGCACGCCACCCGGAATTGCTCTGCCCGCCCGGTGTTGAGCGTCGGCGCCGTGCGGCCACGACGCTCGAGCAAGAGTCGCATCCACGGCAAAGCCCGATCGCGGAAATCCGTCCGGACCATCGGCCAGAGGCGCCAGCGCTTCAGGTGCGTCCCCTGGATGGCAGGATCGAGGAGGATCCGTCCGCCGCGATCGCGCAACCGATAGCCGAGTTCGATGTCCTCGATTTGCGGTCGCGGGAAGCGCACCGTATCGAAGCCTCCTGCGGCTTCGAAGGCATCGCGTCGCACCGCGCCGCAGCCGGCCCAGAACGTTTCGGCTTCGCCGGCCCCGCGGAGATGCACGTACCGATGCAGCAGGTTGCGGTATTCGCTCAAGACTCCACGCGCATCTGGTTGGCGATCATAGCTTCCGAAAAGTGCGACCAGTCCGGGATCGCGCTCCACGGCGGCGGCGATCCGCTGCAGCGTATCGGGATGGACTCGCACATCGGAGTCGATGAAAATCAGCCACTCGCCCCGCGCCGCCGCGAGCGCGGCATTGCGCGCTCCGCCAGGGCCCAGCGGTTTACCCGAAAGAGTGATCACCCGATCGGCGAGCGACGCGGCCACGGCGCTCGTCGTATCTCGACTCGCGTCATCAACCACGATCAGCTCCCATTCGGTGCGCGGCAGCGTGCTTGCCAGCAAGGCACTGAGCGTGTCAGGAAGCAAATGCGCCGCCTGATGGGCGGGCATGATGACGGAAAACCGCAGTGCCGTGCTCACGGGAGCATCCGTCGTACTCGGCGCAACGCATGACGCCAAGCGAGGCCGCGCCGGAATCGCCGCGATCCCCAGTCACGAAATGGCGCCGATCCGCGGAAGTACCACGCGTCAAGCCGCGGCAGCAGCGTCGTGGTGCTGTCGACGTCGAGCGGGAGGTACTCGGTGGTACACGCTTCGCGGTAGACCGCTGCCGTGGCCGCCGCGACGCGAGCATCGGTATCACCAAAGGGATAGGCGAAGGTCGTCGGGCGGGTGCCGAGATGACTGGTGATGGCCTCCGCGCTGCCGATGATCTCATCGGCCAGCTCCGCGTCGCTGCATTGCGTGAGATGCGGATGGGTGCGCGAGTGCGAGCCCACGCTCCAGCCATTGTGGGCGAGCGTCGCGAGCGCCTCCCAACCGAGGATCGCGGCCGTCGGGACGGTCGCATCGGCCTTGCCTCCCCAGCAATTGTCGCGGCCCACGTGGTCGGTCGCCACGAAGACCGTGGCCGGGAAGCCGTGCGCTGCAAGGCGTGGCGCAGCTTCAGTTGCCACCGAGGCGAGCGCATCATCAAAGGTGAGTGCGACCGCGTCGCATTCCTCCGGCAGTGCCAGCAACTCCGGAATGGTCACGACCTTCACCTGCCCCTGAGCGAACCAGTC
>JBDSMX010000053.1:0-7144 GCA_039915645.1 Gemmatimonadales bacterium
ATCCGGGGGCTGAGCCGGGCGGCGGCAGCTACATCGCGCAGCGGATGCTCGCGGCCAAGTCGGAACGCGATGCCCTTGCGGGAACGCTCTTCTTCAATGTCGCGCATTACGCCCTGCGATCATGGCCGTGGATTCTCGTCGCCCTCGCATCAATCATCGTCTTCCCGACACTCGACTCGATCCGGATCGCCTTCCCCAACGTCGACCCGTCACTCGTGGGCCACGACATGGCCTATCCGGCGATGCTCAAGTTCCTGCCGCACGGCTGGCTCGGCGTGATGATCGCCGGCATGCTCGCCGCATACATCTCCACCATCGTGACGCACCTGAACTGGGGCTCCTCGTATCTGGTGCACGACTTCTGGCGCCGATTCGTGAAGCCGGATGCGACCGAGAAGCACTACGTCATGATGGGACGGGTGATGACCGTCCTCCTTATGGCGGCCGGGATCGGCTTCACCTACATGCTCGACAATGCCAAGCAGGCCTTCTCGCTGCTGCTCTCGGTTGGCGCCGGCACCGGCCTGCTCTACCTCCTGCGCTGGTTCTGGTGGCGCATCAATGCCTGGTGCGAGATCGCCGCGATGGTCTCGTCGTTCGGGATGGCGGTCGGCTTCTTCATCGCCGAGAAGCAGGGCTTCGCGATTCCGGCCTCGCTGCCGCTGCTCGGAACGATCGCCGTCACCACACTGGTGTGGGTCACGACCGCCTTTGTCACGACACCGACCGAACACTCGACCCTGCTGAAGTTCTATCGTCAGGTGCGCCCAGCCGGACCGGGCTGGAACGCCATTCGCGCCGAGGCCGGCGTTGGCGCCTCGCCCGATTCACTCCCCCAGGCGTTTCTCGCGTGGATGCTGGGCGTGATGATGGTCTACGGCGCCCTCTTCGGCACCGGCTCACTGTTGTACGGGCGCAGCGGACCGGCACTCTTCTGGGGCATCACCTTCGTGATCAGCGCCGCCTGGCTGATCCGCCTGGTCCCGCGGCTCTGGAGTGGCGCCTCCACCGGATGAGTCGTCCCGCTACCAGCGCGATCGTGCTCGCGCGCGGCCTCGGGACACGGATGCGTCGCGAGGCCGTCGGGGTCGAGATTGACCCGGCGCAGGCGGCCGCGGCGGATCGCGGCCTCAAGATGATGATTCCGGACGCGCGTGGACGACCCTTTCTCGTCCACCTGCTGTCGAGTCTCGCCGATGCCGGCGTCACCGAGGTCTGTCTCGTGGTGGCGCCCGACCACAACATTCTGCTCGACTACTTCGCTCAGCATCCCGCGCATCGTCTACGCATCCACTTCGCCGTTCAGGCCGAGCCGCTCGGCACCGCGAATGCGGTGCTGGCGGCCGAGTCGTGGCGAGCCGGGCGCGACGCGCTGGTGCTCAACGCCGACAATCTCTATCCGATCGAGGCCATCGAAGCGCTCGTGACGCTGGACGGTCCGGGACTCGTGGCATTCGACTTTTCGGCCCTCGTCCGCGAAGGAAATGTCGAGGCGGGTCGCATTGCCTCCTTCGCCATTCTCGAGATTCGCCCCGACGGCACCCTCGCGCGGATCGTCGAGAAACCCGATCCAGCGACACTCGCGGCGGCGGGGCCGGCGCCCTGGGTCTCGATGAATCTCTGGCGTCTCGATTCGGCAACGGTGGCAGCCTGCCGCGACGTGCCGAAGTCCGCCCGCGGTGAATACGAGTTGCCCGAAGCGATCGCGCTCGCCATCACGCGTGGGGCCGTCCTCCAGACCGTCCGCGTGCACGCTGGCGTGCTGGACCTTTCGGCACGCGGCGATATCGCATCGGTCGCCGCACGCCTCGCCACCCTGGAACCGAGCGCGTGACTCGCACCCTGGCGGCTCGGGTCGGCGCCCTCGGCCTGCATGGCCGCAGTGCGCTGCTCGCCACGGAGCGCTTTGCCGAAGTCGAACGCCGATTCGCCGAACGCTTCGGCCACATCGCCGCCGCGCGCGCCTGGTGGGTGCCGGGCCGGATCGAAGTGCTCGGCAAGCACACCGACTACGGTGGCGGCCGCTCGCTCCTCGCGGCAGTGGAGCGCGGCTTCCACGTCGTGGCTCGACCCCGCAGCGATGGCTTGATCCGACTGCTCGATGCCTCGTCCAATGCCATGCTTTCGGTGCCGCTGGCGGCCGACGTCGAGCCACGCCCGGGACACTGGACCGACTATCCGATCTCGGTCATCCGCCGGCTCGCTCGCGACTTTCCTCGCGCGACGACCGGCCTCGACATGGTGATTCGCTCATCATTGCCCGCGGCCTCCGGCCTCTCCTCCTCGAGCGCTCTGGTCATCGCCACCTTTCTCCCGCTCGCCGCCGTGAACAATCTGCGAGAGACGCCCGAGTGGCGAGCGGCGTTCGCAAACGATGACGCCGTTGCGGGCTACCTCGGTGCGGTCGAGAATGGCCGGGTCTACGGCTCCTTCCCTGCCGATCGTGGCGTCGGTACACACGGTGGCAGTGAGGACCACACCGCGATCCTGCGCTGCAGTCCGGGACGACTGTCGCAGTATCACTTCCTCCCCGTGACTCCCGAAGCGGAACTTGCGCTCCCGGCTGGATGGACATTCGTGGTTGGCGTCTCCGGCGTCCACGCTGCGAAAGCGGGCCGGGTCCAGGCCCACTACAACGCACTCTCGGGCCAGCTCTCGACGCTGCTGGCGCTCTGGTGCGAGGCGACCGGTCGAAGCGATCCCTCGCTCTTCGCCGCGCTACGCAGTGCGCCGGATGCCCCGCTCCGCATTTCCGAGATGGCGGCGGCGACATCTGCCGCACTTGCCGCGCGACTGGCGCAATTCCGCGACGAAGTGGAAGAGATCATTCCCGGTGTCGTGGCGGCCCTGGGAAATGGCGATCTCGAGCGCGTGGGTGAGCTCGTCGCGCGATCACAGGCCCACGCGGAGCGCACGCTCGCAAACCAGGTTCCGGAAACGGTGCACCTCGTCCAGAGCGCTCTGGCACGGGGTGCGGCGGCGGCTTCGGCCTTCGGGGCGGGATTCGGTGGCAGCGTCTGGGCGCTGGTGCCCGACGCACTGGCAGCGCAGTTCCGCGCCGCCTGGCTTGAAGACTACGTCGAGCACTTTCCGCAGCACCAGCAGCGGGCCGACGCCTTCCTCTCGGCGCCCGGCCCCGCTGCCACGGAACTCTGATCAGGGCGCGGTCGCGCCCACGTCCTTCACCTTCACATAGAAGTTTCGGTCGACGGCAAACGCTGCCGGCGTCGAGAGGCTCACCGCAACCGTCTGCCAATCGGCCGAGGGGTGCACCACGGTGAAGCTCGAATCCGCGGTGGTCACTGGCAACGGCATGTCGAACCCGGGGACCACGTTGCTCCAGCGATACGAGAGCGTGGTACCGGCGATCCGGTATTCGAACACCGGGATCTGGATGGTCGTGAGATACTGCTCAAAGACCTTGCTCAGGTTGATGCCGGACTGCGTGCTGATGTAGTTCTGGATCTGCGCACCGCTCACAGTCTGGTGCCAGAATGTCTGATTGAGCCCTCGCAGGATCGCGAGCCACTTGTCGTCGTTGTTGATGATGTGCCGAATGGTGTGCAGCATGTTGCCACCCTTCGGGTACATGTCACCCGAACCCTGGCTCTGGACGCCGAAGGCTCCCTGCACCGGGGTATCGTTCCGGATCCCGCGCCGGTTCCCGATGATGTAGTCCTCACCGGACTTCTTGCCGAACTTGCACTCGGTGAACAGCCCCTCGGCGTAGTTCGCGAAGCTCTCATGCACCCACATGTCGGCGACGTCATTCGACGTGATGTTGTTGCCGAACCATTCGTGGGCACTCTCATGCACGATGATGAAGTCCCACTTCATCCCCAGACCGGTGCCCGACGCATCACGCCCCTTGTAGCCATTGGCGTAGTCATTGCCGTAGGCCACGGCGCTCTGGTGCTCCATGCCGTTGTGCGGTGACTCGATCAGCTTGTAACCGTCTTCGTACCACGGGTACGGACCAAACCAGTGTTCGAAGCACTGCAGCATCTCTCGCGCCTGCGGGAAGGTCCGCTGGGCCGCCGCAACGTGATAGTCAAGCGGGAAGAAATCCATCGTCAGCGGCCCGTTCTCGCCCTGATACTGATCGCTGTAGTGAGCGTAGTAGCCGGCCGAGACCGCGATGTCATAATTGTTGATCGGGTTGCGGATGAACCATTCCCAGGTGCTGGTGCCATCCGCGTGATGCGTCACGCGACGCAGCCGGCCGTTGGAAACGTTCATCAGCGGATCAGGCACGGTGATCGCCACGCGCTGACTGTCCGGCTCGTCGGTCTGCGAATCCTTGTTGGGCCACCAGACCGAGGCACCGAGTCCCTGATTCGAGGTCACGATCCAGGGGCGGGACAACGAGTCCTTGACCCAGGTGAAGCCGCCATCCCACGGTGGCCGCTTGGCGGGCCGGGGCTTGCCGTGGTAGTACACGGTGATCGCCTTCTCGCTGCCGACACGCTGGGGCGACACCAGGGTCGCGAAGAAGGCATTGCCATCGCGCCGGAACCGGACGTGCCGACCCTCCTGCACCATGCTGTCGACTTCAAGTGGCACCTGAAGATCCAGCTGCATCTCCTTGGCCGGACCCTTGACGCGATACCGGATCACGTTCACACCGGTGATGCTGCTGTCGGCGGGACGGATGGTCACGTCGAGATCGTAGAACGCGACGTCCCACCAGGCACGCTGCGGCGTCACGGTCCCGCGAAGCGTATCGGCGTGGGTGAAGACCTTTGGCTGCTGGCCGACGAGCGAGCCAGCCAGCACTGGAATCAGGGCAAGAAGACACCAGCGACGCATCGGGGCCAGTCCTGAATTGGAAGGAGAAGTGTCAATAATGCCACCTCGGGGGTGGCGGGTCCACTCCCGGGAGGACGGGGGGCCGGGGGCGATTCCTTGACTCCGCCCCTGTCGTTGCTACTCTCCTAGTCTTCTCCCCACGCCGGCGACCGATGAGCCAGCCAACTCGTACCTGTCCGACCTGTCATACCCCACTCCCAGGTGTCGCGGCGTATTGCTACGTCTGCGGGACCGAAACTCCTGTTGGCCTCAATCGGGAGACAGGCGAACGGGTGGCGGTGACGCGGTCGGGCATCGGGCCGGTGGCGTTGCGCAGCAAGCTCCAGCGCGCCCTCGGTCCCGGCTACGAGTTGCAGGACCGGATCGGGGCCGGCGGCTTCGCCGAAGTCTTCAAGGCTCGCGATCTTCGACTCAAGCGCGACCTTGCAGTGAAGGTGCTCCGCCCGGACCTCGGACTCTCGCCCGACCTGTTGCAGCGATTCCGGCGCGAAGCCGAAACGATTGCTGCCTTGCGTCATCCAAACATCGTTCCAGTGTACGATGTCGGCGAAGCCGAAGGGCTCGCCTACATCATCATGCCGATGATCCAGGGCGAGAGCCTTCGCGCCATTCTCGATCGTGATGGCGCGATGCCGATCGCCGAAGTGCGCCGCATCCTCAAGGAAGCCGCCTCGGGACTCGCCGATGCGCACGATGCCGGCGTCGTCCACCGCGACTTGAAGCCCGAAAATCTGATGCTCGAGGGGAAAGAGAAGCGGGTGCTCCTCATGGACTTCGGCATCGCCAAGATTGTCGGTGCGGCCACGGGAGAGGATGGCGACCCCGCTGAGGCACTGACCACGACCGGCATCATCATCGGCACACCGCAGTACATGAGCCCGGAACAGGCCTGCGGCGACAAGACCATCGACGCTCGTACCGACCAGTACTCGCTGGCGGTGGTCGGCTACCGTATGCTGAGTGGCGTGTTGCCGTTCGAAGGCGAATCGACGCGTGCGGTGCTCTACAAGCAATTGGTCGCCGACCCGAGTCCGATCACGGAAAAGGTCCCCGAGCTTCCGGCACCGATGGCCACTGCGATTCAGCGTGCGATGGCCAAGGAGCCCGCAGAGCGCTTCCCGTCGATGCGCGAATTCGGCGCGATGCTCGATGCCGAGACGACCCTCTCGCCACCGCCGGCGCTGCATCCGGTAGCGCACAAGAAGACCTCGCCCTTCGCGGTGCTTTTGCTGCTGGTCGCCGTGGGCCTCGGTGGCATCTTCTGGTATTCGAGCCAGACCGAATCCGGGCTCGCAGCCGACGAACTCGCCAACAGCACGGCCGTCCCGCCTGCGACTGCACTTCCGGGCGCGCCGCCCGCGACGCCCGGCGTTACGAACGGCAGCCCCACGACGCCCGTTCCGACGCCGACTGGCACCGCGGCAAAGAGCGACAAGAACGCCCTGGCAACTGGCTCGACCGCACCACTCGCGAAGGGCGCCAAACCGCCCGCGACCACGCCGGGAGCCGCCCCTGCCACCACCCCTGCCACCTCGGCGGCGAGTTGCGGTCGCTCGTCGGATGCCGGCGA
This sequence comes from Gemmatimonadales bacterium, assembly GCA_039915645.1. Lineage (GTDB taxonomy): Bacteria > Gemmatimonadota > Gemmatimonadetes > Gemmatimonadales > GWC2-71-9 > Palsa-1233. Next base: position 6,380 of record JBDSMX010000053.1, read on the forward strand.
TTGGGGAACCGCAGCCACCGCGTGCGCGAAGGAGGCCGAGGGCGGCAGCGCGACGGCCCAGCGCATCCTTGGGACGATGTATGATCGCGGCAACGGGGTCGCTCAGGATCCGACGCAAGCGGTGAGCTGGTATCGGCGCGCGGCACCTTCCGACGCCGAAGCAAAGTTCCTCCTCTCCCGGATGATCGAGATCGGGCGCGGAACCCCGCAGAACAATGGCGAGGCCATCGCATTGCTCCGTGAAGCCGCCGCGACCGGAATGCTCAAGGCGCAGCAACTCCTCGCCTTCCGGCTCGAGAATGGCGGCGGCGTCAAGAAGGATGAGAGTGAAGCGGCGCTCTGGTATCGCCGGGCCGCCGAGAAGGGCGACGGACCTGCCATGGAGAAGCTGGCCGAGTTTCTCGCCAAGGGACGAGGCGTGCCGAAGAACGAGACCGAAGCACTCGACTGGTACAAGAAGGCCGCCGAAAAGGGCTCGGCCGAAGCCTCGTGGCAAGCCGCCCAGATGTACTTCAAGGGTAAGGGAACCCCGAAGGATGAAGCCGCCGGCATGGAGTGGCTCAAGCGCGCCGCCGACAAGAATCAGGCGGACGCGGTGAAGGAGCTGAAGAAGCGGACTGGGCAATAGGCGAGAAGCGAGAAGCGAGAAGCGAGAAGCGAGAAGCGAGAAGCGAGAACTACCGAGGGGCCGCCATCTCATCGAGTTGCCGGCCCCTCAGGCTTTTGCGCTTCTCGCTTCTCGCTTCTCGATCCTCCTACTTCCCG
>JBDSMX010000061.1:0-3085 GCA_039915645.1 Gemmatimonadales bacterium
AGGTGCAGGCGCGGCACATCCTGCTGATGCCGGTGATCGACTCGACCAACGCCGCCGCCGCGCGGATCCGGGCCGAGGAGATCGCGAGGCTGATCAACGCTGGCGCGTCCTTCGACTCGTTGCAGCGAGTCGCGCACGATCCGGGCGAAGAGAAGGAAATCGCGAACTACCCGGTCGACTCGCTGCTGCCGACATACGCCAAGGCCCTCACCGGCGTCGACACCGGCAAGGTCACGGTGGCCTTCCCGCTCGAAGTCGCCGGTCAGCCGCTACGCACCAAGTGGGCCGTGGCGCGAGTGATGTCGCGCGCACCCGCAGGCGACATGAGCTACGAGATCGTGCGTGAGCGGATCCGGCAGATCCTCGGCGCCCAGCTCGGCGAGCAGTCGTTCCTGTCGGAATTGCGCGCGAAGACGTACGTGGACGTTCGCAGCCCGTGACGCGGCGCGTCCGGCTCGCTGTCACGCTCGGTGATCCCCGCGGGATCGGCCCCGAGATCGTGGCGGCGGTCCTGGCGGAGGGCGTCGATGCCGATATCACCCTGATCGGCGCCAAGGAACAGATCGCCGGAATTCCGGCCTCCCATCACATTCCGACCGGACCCTGGCGACCGCACGATGGTCCGGCCCGCTCGATGGCCGTCGAAGCCGGACTGATCACTGGCCGCGCCGTCGAGCGCGCCGCCCGTCTCGCCCTCGACCACGATGTCGACGCCATCGTCACCGCACCCGCCGAGAAGCACGCACTGCACCTCGCAGGATTTCCTTTTCCAGGCCACACCGAATGGCTGGCGCACCTCGCCGGGAATGTCGACGTCGCGATGATGCTGGCGAGCGATCGCCTGCGTGTCGTGCTGGTGACGACGCATATTCCCTTCCGCGACGTGCCGCTGGTGCTCACGGCTGACCGGATCGTCCGGGTCGGCGAGGTGACCCGACGAGGGCTGCAGCAGTGGTTCGGGATTGCCGAGCCGAGGATGGCGCTGTGCGCCCTGAATCCGCACGCGGGAGAGCAGGGGCTCTTCGGTGACGAAGAGGGGCGGGTGCTCGAGCCCGCCGCCCGTCGCCTTGGCGCGACCGGGCCGATCCCCGCCGACACGGTATTCGTTCGTGCCCTGCGAGGCGAGTTCGACGTGGTGCTCGCCCCCTATCACGATGTCGGGATGACGGCTATCAAGGTCGCATCGTTCGGCTCGGGGGTGAATATCACGCTCGGGCTTCCGTTTGTCCGGACCTCGCCGGACCACGGCACCGCCATCGACATTGCTGGCACCGGACGTGCAGATGCCGGCAGCATGCGCGCCTCGATCCATCTCGCCATCGACCTCGCCCGACGGAGTCTTCCGGAATGAGTCTTCGCGTCTCGATCCTGATCCCGGTGTTCGACGAAGCGCCGACGCTCGAGTCGCTCATCGAGCGGGTGCGCTCGGTTCCCATCGACAAGGAGATCGTCTGCGTCAACGACGCCTCCCGTGACGGCAGTGCCGAGATTCTCGATCGCTTGCTGGCCGAAGGGAAAGTCGATGTCGTGCGTCACCATCCCGTGAATCGCGGCAAGGGCGCCGCGATCCGGACCGCGATCGAAGCGGCAACTGGTGACGTGATCGTCGTGCAGGACGCCGACCTCGAATACGATCCGGCCGAGATCCCCACGCTCCTGGGTCCGATCGAGGATCGCGGCGCCGATGCGGTGTTCGGTTCGCGCTTCCTCAGCGGTCCGCACCGGGTGCTCTACTTCTGGCACTCCGTCGGCAACCGGATGCTCACGCTGATGTCGAACATGTTCACCGACCTGAACCTCACCGACATGGAGACCTGCTACAAAGTCGTGCGCGCTCCGCTGATGAAGAAGTTGATCCTCACCTCGGATCGCTTCGGCTTCGAGCCCGAGCTCACGGCCCGTCTCGCCCAGGCGCACGCGAATATCTGGGAGCTGCCGATCAGCTATTCCGGGCGAACCTACGAGGAAGGGAAGAAGATCGGCTGGCGGGATGGTGTCGCTGCGTTCTGGCACATCTTCCAGTACAACGTGATGCCGCCGAGCAACAACCAGGTGCGGAAGAAGTTCCGGAGCGCGGGGGATAAGGGGAGAGTCGATCGGAAGGGGTAGCGTAGGGGCGGGGCATGCCCCGCCCTTGCAGCCCCGACCGATCGCGCCTCACCCCGTCAGCCGCGCCATCAGCCTCAGATGCGCCTCGAGCTTCAGCTTCTGCGACGCGCGGTTGGCGACCAGGATCGCACTGCTCTCGAGAATCGTCACCCGCTCGGTGAGTCCATTGGCGCGCAGTGTCGCCCCCGTATCAACCAGATCAACAATCCAGTCGGCGAGACCGAGCAGCGGCGCAACCTCGACGCTGCCGCTGATCTCGATCACCTCGACGGCACGCCCCATCGCAGCGAAGTGTGCCCGGGCCAGCCGCGGATATTTGCTCGCGACGCGCGGCGTGTTGCCGTGGGCCAGATTGGGGTAGCTCGTCGAGGCCGGTGCGGCGACCACGAGCCGGCAGGCGCCGAAGCCCAGATCGAGTGGCTCGAGCACGTCGGCATCCGACTCCCGTAATACATCGCTCCCGGTCACGCCGAGATCTGCCGCCCCCGATTCGACATAGACCGGCACGTCGCCCGGCTTCACCACCAGAATCTCGAGGCCGGGTTCGCTGGTACCGATCAGCAGTTTGCGGCCGACATCGCCATCCACGCTGATCCCGGCCGCGGCAAGTCGCGCCACGGCACCATCGTAGAGCCGTCCCTTGGCGAGCGCCATTCGCAGCGTCGTGCTCACGACTTCACCTCGGCGAGCGCATCAATATCGAGTGCGACGCCGAGCGCCGGCATCGGCCGACCGAAGCGACCCATCAGCTCGTCATAGCGACCGCCGGCACCCGCCGCGCGACCACACCCCGCCACGAAGATCTCGAAGTGGATTCCGGTGTAGTAGTCGAGCCCGCGCACCTCGCCCAGGTCGTACACCACATGCTCACGTTCGGCAGGGGTCAGCGCATCATCGATGGCAAGCAACTGGATCAGCGCCGGCTGCACCCCTTCTGGAGCGCTGACGCGCGCCGCTTCGAGCACGGTCCGGCGGC
>JBDSMX010000180.1:0-9277 GCA_039915645.1 Gemmatimonadales bacterium
ATGGACGCGCTGACGAAGCTGGATCTCCCAGCCGGCGTGGACGTCGAGATCAAGGTCGATTGATCATGGCAACGGGAATCATTGGCCGGAAGCTCGGCATGACGCGGGTGTTCGCCGAAGACGGCACAGCGGTGCCGGTGACGGTGATCGAAGCTGGGCCGTGCCACGTGCTGCAGGTGAGCGCGTCGCAGTCGCAGCTCGGATGGGGTGAGAAGAAGGCGCAGCGCGCGACGGCGGCCGAAGTCGGTCATGCCAAGGCGTCGGGGCTGACCTACGCTCCGCAGATTGTACGCTCGTTCCCCGCCGGAGAAACGGCGCTGGAGCGCGGCGCGAAGGTCACGGTCGAGATGTTCGCAGCGGGCGAGCTCGTGAAGGTCACCGGCACCACCAAGGGCCGGGGCTTCCAGGGCGTCGTGCACCGCTACGGCTTCGGCGGTGGTCCGGCTTCGCACGGCAACACGCGGCACCGGAAGCCGGGATCGATTTCCCCGGGTACCGACCCGTCGCGCGTCATCAAGGGCAAGAAGATGCCGGGCCACATGGGCGCCGAGCGTCACACCGAAATGGGCCTGACGATCGTCCGGGTCGATGCCGAGCGGAATCTGCTCTTCGTTCGTGGCGCCGTACCGGGCTCGAAGAACGGCATTGTGACCGTCGCGAAGCAGGGAGGAAAGAGCCGCCATGATTAATGCTCCGCACTACTCCAGCGCTGGCGTCAAGCAGGCGCAGGCGTTCGATCTGCCGACGGCGCTGTTCGATGGCATCGTCAACGAGGACGTGCTCCACCTTTCGGTGAAGTCGTTCCTGAACAACCAGCGCCAGGGCACTGCCGCGGTGAAGACGCGCGCGCAGGTCTCGGGTGGCAACCAGAAGCCGTGGAAGCAGAAGGGCACCGGCCGGGCTCGTGCCGGCACCACCCGTGCGCCGCACTGGCGTGGCGGTGGCGTGGCCTTCGGTCCGATCCCGCGCAGCTATCGCAATGACCTGCCGAAGAAGGTGCGCCAGCTGGCGCGTCGCTCGGCCCTCAATGCCCGCGCTCGCGAAGGGATGCTGCATGTGGTCGAGGCGTTCTCGCTGAGCGCGCCCAAGACGCAGACGCTGCTGGGCCTGCTCGAGAAGCTCTCGCTTGAGGGCGTCAAGACGCTGATCCTGACTGCGGGCAACAAGCCGGCCGTGCACCTCAGCGCCCGTAACGTGCCGCACCTCGCCGTGCTGCCGTTCTCGGACGCGTCGGCCTACGACATCCTCCACGCCGATGCACTCGTGATCGAGAGCGGTGCGCTGGGTGCCGATGTTGCGGTCGAGGAGGCCGAGGCGACGCCAGTGGCCAAGAAGGCGAAGGCAAAGGCCGCCCCGAAGGCGAAGGCAAAGGCCGCCCCGAAGGCGAAGAAGGTCGCCGTCGAGGGTGAGGCGCCGAAGGCCAAGCGCGCCGCGAAGCCCAAGAAGGAGACTGAATAATGGCCGACCTGCACAAGATCGTGGTCCGCCCGATGATCACCGAGAAGAGCTCTGCGGCCTGGCAGGATCGCCAGGAGTACGTCTTCGAAGTGCATCCGGACGCCACCAAGGGCCAGATCCGCGAAGCGCTCCAGCAGCACTTCGGCGTTACCGTGACGAGCGTCCGCACCATGCAGATGCGCCGCAACGCGATCGCCCGTGGCAAGACGCGCGGTGTGACGCCTCGCTGGAAGAAGGCGATCGTGACCCTGAAGGACGGCGATTCGCTCGCCGTGTTCGAGGCCTAGGATGAGCATTCGTCAATTCCGCCCGATCACTGCGGGCACGCGGTTCCGTTCGATCTCCGGGTTCGATGAGATCACGCGGACCACGCCGGAAAAGTCGCTGGTCGAAGCGCTGCCCAAGACGGGTGGCCGCAACAACCAGGGTCACGTCACGTCGCGGCATCGCGGCGGTGGCCACAAGCGGCAGTACCGGCGCATCGACTTCAAGCGCGAGAAGTTCGGGATCACGGCCCGCGTGGCCGAGATCGAGTACGATCCGAACCGCACCGCGCGCATCGCGCTGCTGGTGTACGCCGACGGCGAGAAGCGCTACATCCTGCACCCGGAAGGGTTGAAGCAGGGCGATACCGTGGTCAGCGGTCCGGGCAGCGACGTCCGCGTGGGCAATGCGCTCCCGCTGGCCGAGATGCCGCTGGGCACGATGATCCACAATATCGAGCTCAAGATCGGCAAGGGCGGCGCGATGGCGCGCTCGGCCGGTCAGGGTGCGCAGGTGGTGGCGCGTGAGAACGACTACGTCACGCTGCGCCTCAAGTCGTCGGAAATGCGCCTGGTGCACAAGCGCTGCCTCGCGACGGTGGGCGAAGTGGGAAATGGCGAGCATGAGCTGCTCTCGGTCGGCAAGGCCGGCAAGAGCCGCTGGCTCGGGAAGCGTCCGCATGTCCGCGGCGTCGCGATGAATCCGGTCGACCACCCGCTGGGCGGTGGTGAAGGCAAGACCTCTGGCGGTCGTCCGCCGGTCTCGCCGTGGGGCAAGCCGGAAGGCACCAAGACGCGGAAGCGGAAGAAGAATTCCAATCGACTCATCGTGCGCGGCCGCAAGCGCGGGAAGGCGACCAAATAATGGCACGCAGCGTTCGGAAGGGACCGTTCGTTCAGCAGTCGCTGCTTGACAAGCTGACGAAGATGAACGACAAGAACGAGAAGAAGGTCGTCAAGACCTGGAGCCGGGCGAGCACGATTCTCCCGGAATTCGTCGGCCACACTTTCGCCGTGCACAACGGGAACAAGTTTGTTCCGGTGTACGTGTCGGAAAACATGGTCGGTCACAAGCTCGGGGAATTCGCCCCGACCCGCCTGTTCCGTGGCCACAGCGGCAAGCTGGTCGCGGACAAGAAGGCGAAGGCCTGATATGCGTGGATATGCAATTCAGCGGTCGGTCCGCCAGTCGCCGCGCAAGATGCGCCTGGTGATGGACCTGATTCGCGGCAAGAACGTGAACGAGGCCTACGGGATCCTCCAGTTCAACAAGAAGCTGGCGGCGAAGCAGATCGCGAAGACGCTGAAGTCGGCGGTCGCGAATGCGGAGCAGCACGCGCAGAACGCCAATGAGGCCTTCGACATCGACGAGCTGCTCGTCGTCGATGCGCAGGTCGACATGGGCGCGCCGCTCAAGCGGTTCGCGGCGGCGGCACAGGGCCGCGCGACGCCGATCCGGAAGCGTACCAGCCACGTGAAGATCACCGTGGCAGCGAAGGGGGCGAAGTAATGGGTCAGAAGACGCATCCGGTCGGGTTCCGGCTCGGAGTCACGAAGCAGGCGCTGTCCCGCTGGTACGCCGGCAAGGAAATGCCGACGCTGCTGGCCGAGGATCGCCTGATCCGCGACTACATCCAGAAGCGCCTCGGGCACGCGGCGATTGCCGAAGTGCACATCGAGCGGAAGCCGGGCAAGGTGACCGTGACGATCCACACCGGGCGACCGGGCGTGGTGATCGGCAAGCGCGGCGCCGAAGTCGACAAGCTCCGTGAGGAGCTGGCCCTGGTCCTCGAGAAGCAGCTCAAGGTGACCAAGGAAGTCGCGGTGAATGTCGAGGAGATCAAGCGCCCCGAGATTTCCGCGAAGCTCGTCGCCGACAACATCGCGGCCCAGCTCGAGCAGCGCATCTCGTTCCGCCGCGCGATGAAGCGGGCGGTCCAGAGCGCGATGCGGATGGGCGCGCAGGGCATCCGCGTGCGTGCGGCCGGCCGTCTTGGCGGCGCCGAAATCGCGCGGGTCGAAGGCTATCGCGAGGGTCGCGTGCCACTGCACACGCTCCGCGCCGACATCGACTACGCCACCGGCACGGCGAAGACGACCTACGGCACCATCGGCATCAAGGTCTGGGTGTTCAAGGGCGAGATCGTTGACGACATGTCCGGTCGTACCTACAGCACGGGGGCCTGACCACCATGCTGGCACCGAAGCGGATCAAGTTCCGCAAGACGTTCAAGGGCCGCACCAAGGGTGTGGCAACGCGTGGCAATACGGTGGCGTTCGGCACCTGGGGCATCAGCTCCACGGAGCCGGGCTGGATCACCAACCGGCAGATCGAGGCGGCACGTGTCGCGATGACGCGTGAAATGAAGCGTGGCGGCAAGGTGTGGATCCGGATTTTCCCGGACAAGCCGATCACGAAGAAGCCGGCCGAGACGCGCATGGGTAAGGGCAAGGGCAACCCGGAAGGCTGGGTGGCCGTGGTGAAGCCGGGGCGAGTGCTGTTCGAGGTCGACGGCATCGACGAACCCCTGGCGCGGAAGGCGCTCGCGCTGGCTCAGGCGAAGCTTCCGGTGCGTACGGTCGTCGTCAAGCGCGAGGAGATCTAGGTCATGATGCTGCCAACTGATCTGCGCGAGCTGACGATGGAACAGCTCGAGGCGAAGCTGGGCGAACTGAAGGGCGAGCGACTCAAGCTCGGCTTCCGGTCGGCCACGGAGTCCATCGAAAATCCGATGCAGTTCCGGACCCTGCGCCGGGACATTGCCCGGGTGCTGACGATCCTGGGTGAGAAGCGCCGCACGGCGACGGAGAAGGTATGAGCGACGAAACCAGCACCACCATCGAGCGCGACGGGCGCAAAGGCCGCACCGGCGTCGTGGTGAGCGACAAGATGCAGAAGACGGTGACGGTGCTCCTCGAGCGCCGGCTGCCGCACCCGAAGTACGGGAAGCAGGTCACGCGCAGCAAGAAGGTCAAGGCGCGGAATGACCATGACGCCAAGGCGGGCGACACGGTGCGGATCATGGAGACGCGACCACTCGCGAAGACTGTCCACTGGCGGACGGTTGAAGTCGTCGAGCGCGCGCGCTAGGCCGGGGAGAGACTGACATGGTACAACAGGAAACGATCCTGAAGATTGCGGACAATTCCGGCGCCCGTAAGGCGCTGGTGATCCGTGTCCTCGGTGGATCCCGGCGGCGCTACGCCTCCCTGGGCGACCGGGTGGTGGTGGCGATCAAGGATGCGATCCCCACCGGCCAGGTGAAGAAGGGTGACGTGGCCAAGGCGGTCATCGTGCGGGTGGCGAAGGAAGTCCGTCGCAAGGACGGCTCCTACATCCGCTTCGACGAGAACGCGGCCGTACTGATCGACGACAAGGGTGAGCCGAAGGCGACCCGTATCTTCGGGCCCGTGGCGCGCGAGCTGCGCGACAAGCGCTACATGAAGATCGTCTCGCTGGCTCCGGAGGTGCTCTGACATGAAGCCGCTCGTTTACAAGAAGGTCAAGCGGATCCGGAATGCGGACCCCGTGCGGCAGCAGCTGCACGTCACCAAGGGCGACACCGTCCAGGTGATCTCGGGCGACGAGAAGGGGAAGCGCGGCACCGTGCTGCGCGTTTTCCCGAAGACCGGCCGCGTGACCATTGACGGGCTCAACCTGGCGAAGAAGAGCCGCCGGGCGACCCAGACGACTGAAGCCGGGTTCGTGACGTTCCCGGCGCCGATGCACCATTCGAAGGTGATGCTCATCGACCCGAAGACGGGCGAGCCCACCCGCATCCGCCGGAAGAAGGCTGCCGACGGCAATGTGGAACGGATTTCGACCAAGTCGGGCGTGGCCATTCCGAGGAACCGCTGATCATGGCGAAGACACCGAAGGACGGCGGCAAGGACGGGGCGAAGAAGGCCCCCGCCGCACCCAGCAAGAAGGCCTCGAAGCCGACCGGCGGTAGCCGCTCGGAGAAGGCCGCAGCCATGGCTGTTGACCCCGCGCCGCGGGCGAGCGTGGGCAAGCCGCGGATGCAGAAGCACTACGAAGACACCGTGCGGCCGCGGCTCTCGAAGCAGTTCGGGCTGACGAATCCGCATCAGGTGCCGCGGCTCGCGAAGATCGTCCTCAACGTCGGCCTCGGCGAGGGCGCGAAGAATCCGCGCCTGGTCGATTCGGCGGCGGAAGAGCTCGCGATCATGACCGGCCAGAAGGCGGTCATCACCAAGGCGAAGAAGGCGATCGCGAATTTCGGCCTGCGTGCCGGGATGCCGGTCGGCGCATCGGTGACGCTGCGCGGCGTGCGGATGTACGAGTTCCTCGACCGGTTCGTGACGCTCACGATCCCGCGCATCCGCGACTTCCGCGGACTGCCGACCAAGAGCTTCGATGGTCGCGGCAACTACACGTTCGGCATCAAGGAACAGATGATGTTCCCCGAGATCGACTTCGACAAGGTCGAGCACGTGCACGGCATGGACATCACACTGGTGACTACGGCAGGCCGCGATGACCTCGCGATGGCACTGCTGCGCGAATTCGGCTGGCCCTTCAAGGGCGAGACTCCTGTCGCGCTCAAAGTGGCCTGAGGGGGGCGGACTATCATGATGACGGGCATTTCGAGGGACGGCAACGCATGAGCATGACTGATCCAGTCGCGGATATGCTGACACGCATCCGCAACGCCTGTTCGGCGAGCCACAAGCGCGTGGACATCCCCGCGTCGAAGCTCAAGAGCGAGTTGGCGCGGCTGCTGCGCGACAATCACTATATCGCGGACTTCAAGGTGCTTGAAGAAGGCCCGGCCGGCACGCTGCGGCTGTACCTCAAGTACCACAACGAACTCCCCGTGATTCGCGAGCTGCAGCGCGTCTCGTCGCCCGGTCTCCGGCGCTACGTGAAGTGCCGCGACCTGCCGCGCGTCAAGAACGGTCTCGGCATCGCGATCGTCTCGACCCCCAAGGGGTTGATGACCGATCGTGAAGCGCGCACCGCCAACCTCGGCGGCGAATTGCTCGCCGTCGTTTGGTAGGAGGCCGCCATGTCGCGTATCGGAAAGAAGGCCGTCCCGCTTCCCAAGGGCGTGTCCGCCACCGTGTCGGGTCACACCATCACGGTCAAGGGCGCCAAGGGCACGCTGACGCGCACGTTGCCGGCTGACATGCTCATCACCATCGAAGGTGATGAAGTGAAGGTCGCCCGGCCCAGCGAAGCGGAGAAGCACAAGGCGCTGCACGGCCTCACGCGGACGCTCGTGGCCAACATGGTCGAGGGTGTCTCCAACGGCTTCAGTAAGAAGCTCGAGCTGCAGGGCGTTGGCTACAAGGCCGAGCCCAAGCCGTTCGGCGTGAACCTGGTCGTCGGCCTGTCGCATCAGGTGCCGATCAAGGCGCCCGAGGGGATCACCCTCGTCTGCGAGACGCCGACGCTGCTGCGGGTCGAAGGAATGAGCAAGGAACTCGTCGGCCAGGTGGCTGCCGAGATCCGCAATGTCCGGCCGCCTGAGCCCTACAAGGGGAAGGGCATCCGGTACCTGGGTGAGCAGGTCCGCCGCAAGGCGGGCAAGACGGGAGCCAAGTAATGCGTCCGATTCATGCACCGAAGAAGCGCGGAGAGCGCCGCTATCGCCGTCACCTCCGAGTCCGTCAGCGAGTGGCGGGCACGGTCGAGCGGCCGCGTCTGGTGGTCTTCCGTTCGCTGAAGCACATCTACGCCCAGCTCGTCAACGACGATCTCGGAACCGCGCTGCTGGGTGTCTCCGACACCAGCGAAGGGATCGCGATCGACGGGGCCGGCAAGGTCGCGAAGGCCAAGGCCGTCGGGCAGCTGCTCGCCAGCAAGGCGAAGGCTGCCGGCGTCACCAAGGTCGTGTTCGATCGCGCGGGCTATCAGTATCACGGTCGCGTCAAGGCCGTCGCCGAGGGCGCCCGCGAGGGCGGATTGGAGTTCTAAATGAGTGACGATCTGAACAACAGCAGCGCGCCCGAGTCGACTGAAGCTGCGGCTCCCGCGCCGACCGAAGCCACTGAGCCGATGGCGGCCCCTGCTCCGACGCCCCGTGCGCCGGCGCTGGGTGCCTCGCACAGCGGTGCCACCGCGCCCAACGATCAGCCGAGCCAGAGCGGCGGCGGTCGCGGGCAGGGTGGTCGCGGCCAGGGTGGTCGTGGCGGTCAGGGTGGTGGCGGCGGCCGTGGTGGTCCCGGCGGCGGCGGTGGTGGCGGTGGTGGTCGTGGCGGCCCTGGTGGCGGTCGCGGCGGCAACCGGCGTGACGATCGGGACGGCGAGAAGGAATTCGTCGAGAACGTCGTCGCGATCAACCGCGTCGCCAAGGTCGTGAAGGGTGGTCGGCGCTTCTCGTTCAACGCGCTGGTCGCGGTGGGCGATGGCAAGGGGAAGGTCGGCATCGCGACGGGCAAGGCGAATGAAGTCGCCGAGGCCGTGCGCAAGGCGGTCGAGGCTGCCAAGCGTGCGATGGTCGAGATCCCGCGCAACGGCACCACGGTGCCGCACGAGATCATCGGGGAGCATGGCGCGGGTCGCGTGCTGCTCAAGCCCGCGGCGAGCGGTACCGGCGTCATCGCCGGTGGCCCGGTGCGCAACGTGCTCGAGTGCTGCGGCATCACCGACATCCTCACCAAGAGCCTCGGCTCGAACAACCCGCACAACATGGTGCGCGCCACCATGGCGGGACTGCGCTCCCTGGTCTCGGTTGCCCAGATCGCACGGGAACGCGGCATTGAAGTTGACCGGGTCGGTTACCGCCCGCGTCAGGAGGCCTGAGATGGGACGTAATCCAGTTGTTGGCCGGCAGGGTCCGGCCTATCACGCCGCGGTCATTCCTTCCGAGGATGACGCGAAGCGGCTCAAGGTGAAGCAGATCCGCTCCGAGAGCGGTCATGCGGAAACGATGCGCCGTACGCTGCGCGCAATCGGCCTGCGGCATTATCAGATGACGGTCGAGATCGACAACAACGCCACCATGCGTGGCATGTTGTACAAGGTCCGCCACCTGATTGATGTGTCGCCTGCCGGGGAGAAATAGAGATGGCAAAGCACACTGAGACGGAAACGGTCACGCCGATTACGCTCTCCAACCTGCGCCCGGCGCCGGGTTCACACCGCACGCGCAAGCGTCTCGGCCGTGGACCAGGCTCAGGCCTTGGCAAGACATCAGGCAAGGGTCACAAGGGCAGCAAGGCACGCTCGGGCGGCGCGACGAATCCGGGCTTCGAAGGCGGCCAGATGCCGATGTACCGCCGCCTGCCAAAGCGTGGCTTCACCAATCCGTTCAAGGTGACCTCGCTCGCGGTCAATCTTCGTGACCTGGCGCGTATCGAAGGCAACGAGATCACGGCCGAAGCACTGGTCGCGGCGGGATTCATCCGGAACGTTGATGCTCCGGTGAAGCTGCTGGCTCATGGTGAAGTGGATCGCGCACTGACCGTGCGTGGCCTCACGATGTCGGCCTCGGCCCGCGCCAAGATCGAAGCGGCCGGTGGTAAGGTCGAAGACTGATGACAGCACCTCGTGCTCCGCTTATCGATGGCGAGCTGAAGGAAAAGCTTCT
>JBDSMX010000220.1:0-2958 GCA_039915645.1 Gemmatimonadales bacterium
CCCGTGGTCTCGCGCGCACTCCCGCCTTTTCGCTCAGCGTCATCCTCCTGCTCGGCGCCGGCGTCGGCAGCGCGAGCGCGATCTTCGCCGTCGTCGATCACGTGCTTCTGCGTCCGCTTCCCTACCCCGAGGCAGATCGCCTCATCCGGGTCGAGAACGGGTCGCACTCCGTCCCGGCCATCAGGGACCTGCAGGCGATGCGGTCGATCGGCCTCTGGGGCGCAGGCGCCTCCGAGAACGCCCACCTCACCGCCACCGGCGATCCGCTGCGCGTGCGGCAGGCGATTGTGACCGACGGATTCTTTCCGTTGTTCGGCGCGCAAGCCGAAGTGGGACGGCTGCTGCAGTCGGCCGATTCGCAAGTGCCAAACACGGCAGTGCTTTCGTATGGCACCTGGATGCGGGTCTTCGGTGGCGATCGCAAGATTGTGGGCCGGACGATTCACATCAACGACTTGCCCGTACTCGTCGTCGGTGTGCTCTCCAAAACATTCGAAGCGCCGGCAGCAATCGTGGGCGAGAACGTCGACCTCTGGCGCCCGCTCGACCCTGCCGCCGATTACATGAACAATCGCTCCTACTGGAAGTTCGAGCTCGCCGGTCGCCTCCGCCCTGGCGCCACGCTCACACAGGCCCGGCTCGAAGCCAGCAGCGTGGCCAAGGCACGCGCCGAGCTCGATCCGAAGCGATACATCGACAACGGCAAGGTGATGGACCTGCCGTTGAAGACGATGCGCGAGGCGACCACCGGCTCGGTCGAGCGGCCACTCCAACTCCTGCTCGGCGCCGTCGGCCTCCTGCTGCTGGTGGCTTGTGTCAACGTCACCCATCTCTTCCTCGCATGGGGCGTCGGGCGCAATCGCGAGATGGCCCTCCGCCGCGCACTCGGCGCACGCACTCGATCCCTCGTCGCCCAACTGCTGATCGAGAGCAGTATGCTCGGCGTCGCCGGCGCAGCACTCGGCGCCCTCATCGCCTACGCCGGCGTGCACGCCTTTCTCACCCTGATGCCCGCCGGCATTCCACGCGCCGCAACGATCGCCGTCGATGCACCGGTGCTCTTCTTCGCGGCCGGAATCGGGATGTTCACGGTCCTGCTCTTCGGGCTGCTCCCCGCACTGCGCCTTGCGGGCCGCGGCTCGGGCAATTCGCTCCGGGGCTCGGGAAGGACACACTCGGAAGGTCGCGGGGCCCACCGATTCAGGAATGCGCTGGTGGTCGGCGAAGTGGCACTCTCGCTCGTACTCGTGGCACAGGCGGGGTGGCTGCTGCGCTCCTTCATCCGGATGTCGCAGGTGGACCTCGGGTTCCGGACCACCGGCGTGGTCGAGATCCCAATGGACATTCCGGCCCGCCAGGTCACAGGAGCGAGCCCGCAAGGCACAGCGGTGGCAGAGTGGACTCGCAGGATGGAAGCGATCCGGGAATCGGTCGGCCAGATCCGCGGCGTCGATGGAGTGGCCTTCGGCCTCTCGATGCCGCTTGAGTGGGTCGGTGGCGGGAAGTGCTGCTGGTCATCCCTGCCGCAATTCGCCGGCAAGCAAAGTCCCGAGCGCCCGATGGCAGTGCATCCGGTGAGCGATGAATTCTTCACCCTCTTCGACATTCGTTTCGCAGCGGGCGAGAGCTGGCCGCGCGGAACTTTGGCGAGCAACTCGAATCCGGCGGTCATCAGCGAACAACTCGCGACGCAGGTCTTCGGCAGCGCGACCGCGGCAATGGGCGGACTCTTTGTGCTCGGCAAGACGAATTTCCGGATCGTCGGCGTCGCCCGGGAGACCAAGTATTACGGCGCCGATCAGGCATCCGGCACGCCCGTGTATATCCCCACGAGCGCGCTCCCCTTCGCGCCCGACAACGTGACCCTCGCCGTCCGCACCGAGCGCAGCGACAACGCCATCGGCTCCGACATTCGCACGGCGATCTGGCGCACCGAACCGTCGCTCCCTATTCCCCAGATCAACCCCGTCGTGGAGCTCTCGCGACGTGACTCCGCCAATCGACGCTTCGATGCGGTCCTCTTCGGCACCTTCTCCGTCGTGGCACTCCTGCTGGTGGCCGGCGGAGTCGCAGGCACACTGCTCTATATGGTCCGCCTCCAGAAGCGCAGCCTCGGCATCCGACTCGCCCTCGGCGCCACGCCACAGGGGATCGCCCGTGGCGTGCTCTCGAATGGACTCGGCCTCGCTGGCCTCGGTGTGCTCCTCGGCACCGTCGGCGCCTGGTTCGCAGGAAGGTTGATCGAGTCGCGGTTGTACGGCGTGGAGGCGCGCGATCCGCGCACGCTGGCACTAGCGGTCGCGGTATTGCTGCTGGTCGCGTTCGTGGCGAGCTGGATTCCTGCGCGGCGCGCGGCGATCACCAATCCGATCGAGTCGCTTCGGGCAGAGTAGGGACACGGGCAGTGGCGTGGTTCAGGCGAACTCCCGGGCGGCGCCGAGTCGGCGGTACTCCAGCCAAGTGAGCACGATCACCACGACATCGAGGGCCGAGAGCCAGAGCAGTTCAGCTGCGCGGGTATGGCTGTAGCGGTACAACTGGTAGATGAGAAAGAGCATGAACGCGGTGATCGCGATCGGGTATGCCCAGCGACGCTTCATCAGCAGCCCGGTGACCAGCACCACCTTGACGACGCCATGCCAGAGCAAATACGTGGCGGCGAACACTTTCACGGAGGAAGTGAGCTGTTGCGCGCTATTCAGGAGATAGTTTGCGATGAAGTCGTGCGGATCCGTGCTCAATTCGTGCTGCGTGACCCGACGGACGACGCCCAGGATCCGCGCCGGAGTGACGAGCAGGAGTAGAACCCCGCCGACAATCTCCAACACACCATCAATGCCCTTGGCAATCACGCTGATGTCAAAGAAGAGATGGACGAGTCGGCTTCCCTCCTTGGCGCCTCGCATTGAATGTCCCCACATGTTCTGACGAGATCGGTGCGGGCCTCGTGGTACCTGG
>JBDSMX010000225.1:0-6547 GCA_039915645.1 Gemmatimonadales bacterium
GGCGCCTCGGCCAGACGAACGTTGCGCGGGATCACGGTGCGGAAGACCTTGGCGCCGAAGTATTCCTTGGCCTCTCCCACGACCTGGCGCGAGAGGTTGAGGCGGGCGTCATACATCGTCAGCAGCACGCCATCGATCTGGAAATCGGGATTGAAGTTCTGCTGAACGAGCCGTATCGTATTGAGCAGCTGAGAGATACCTTCCAACGCGTAGTATTCACACTGGATCGGAATGATCACCGCATTGGCCGCCGTCAGGACATTCAGCGTCACCAACCCAAGCGAAGGCGGGCAGTCGACGAGGATGAACTCATAGTCATCCTGAATGGCCGCGAGGGCCTTCCTCAGGATCGTTTCCCGGTTCGGCCGCGACACCAGCTCAAGCTCGGCGCCGATCAGATCCTGGGTCGCCGGGAGGACGTGCAGGAAGGGAAGCTGGGAATCCTGGCGCACGGCCTCAGCGACCGGCATCCCCTCGATCAGCACGTCATAGAGCGAGCGCTCGACGCTTCCCTTCTCGAACCCCACCCCCGACGTCGCGTTCCCCTGCGGGTCAGCGTCGATGAGCAGCGTCTTCCGCTCCGCGATCGCGAGCGAAGCGGCGAGGTTGACGGCGGTCGTCGTCTTGCCGACGCCGCCCTTCTGGTTGGCAATAGCGATGGTGCGGGCCATTCGGGATCCGATGCGGAGGGTAACGCGTGGAAGATAGGCGCGAGTCGCTCAGGACGACAGCGCGAAGGGGGGTGTTTCACGTGAAACGAGAAGCGAGAAGCGAGAAGCGAGAAGCCGGAATGTCATCCTGAGCGGAGCGAGCCGCAAGCGAGCGCAGTCGAAGGATCTCTGCACGGGTGTCGACCGCTGGAACCGGGCGCTATGGGGGGCGTCGACTCGTGGGTGCCTCGTAGCAGCCTTCGAGGCTCCGTGAGCGGAACCTAAGGAGTCGCCAGCGCGATGCCCGTCGGAACCTCGGCAGATGCGGAGAGGCAGCCCACGAGTTGACGCCCGACGCGAATACTTCTCTGTTTCACGTGAAACACTTCATGGTGTTATTAGGTAACTAATTAAAACATAAATACTTACGTGAACGACAAAGCCGGAGCAAGTCGCCTCGCTCCGGCTTCGTTTCAACGGGAACCGCGGTTCAGTTAGCCAACGCGGATCCAATGGAAGAGCTCCTTGAACGTCGGCTTCTTGCCATACATCAGGATCCCGGTGCGGTAGATCCGCCCGGCCAGCCAGACGCAGGCGAGCAGGCCAATGACCATCAGCGCCAGCGAGAGCACCAACTGGGACGTCGGCACCGACGCGAGCGACCAGCGGACCGGCATCACGAAGGGCGCGAAGAAGGGGATGAACGACATCGTCACACCCAGCGAACCCGCGGGGTCCTTGATCAGCGCGAAGACAGAGAAGAAGCCGATCATGATCACGACGGTGACGAAGACCGCGGTCTGCTGTGCTTCCTGGACCGTGTTGACCATCGAGCCAATCGCGGCGTAGAGCGCACCGTACAGCAGGAAGCCGAGTGCGAAGTACACCAGGAACACGGCGAGCAGGTCCGGCGCCATCGTCGGAATCGGGAAGCTCTGGATCGCATCGGCGCTGACGTGGAACACACTCGCGAGCTTGTCACGATTGCTGCCGACGAGAAAGACCGAGCCACCCCAGATCGTCATCTGCGTGAGGCCGACGAGGCCGACGCCGACGACTTTGCCGAGCAGCATCTGGAACGGCGTGAGTGATGACGCGAGCACTTCCATGATGCGCGACGTCTTCTCCTCGATCACCGACGTCATCGTCTGCTGGCCGTAGAGGATGATGCCGAGGTAGAGGATGAAGCCCATGATGTAGGCGATGAAGAACGACGTCTGTCCGCTCTGCCCCGTCGCCTTACCGTCGGTGACCTTCGTGGTCTGCAAATCAGCGGGAGTCATCGCGCCCATCACCAGCGCCGGATCAACGCCTGACTTCGAGAGTCGCGACGTCGCAAACACTCGCGAGAAGACGCTCTGGATGCGACCCATCGATTCGAACGACCCGACGTTGTTGCCGTAGTAGTTGAGTTTGCCGCTGGTGATCGCATCATCGGTCACCACGATCACGCCGTCCCAGCTGTCGGCCTTGCTGCCCTTGTCGAAACCGGTTTGTGCCACGAGCGAATCCTGCACCGCCGCCACGCGCCCCACGGCGTCGAAACGCGTAAGCTGAAATCGCGGCAGCGCGCCGGGCTTGTCGCTGAGCTTCTGGGTCGTGAGCGCCGCGAGGGCCTGCTCGCCGACGCCGTTGGTGGTGCCGTCAACCAGCGCCACGCGCGACGTGCGATCGCCGCTGCTCATCATCAATGCCGGCACGACCGACGTAAAGACGATCAGCACCGGAAGCAGGATGGTGGAGAGAATGAAGGCACGGGTGCGTACACGCTCGGTGTATTCACGGCGAATGACGGCAATGATCTTGTTCATCAGCTGTGCCCTCCAACAACGTGGATGGCACCTTCGGCGGCGCCCAGAATCACATCGGGCAGAATGCCTTCCTCCGATGAACCGTCACCACCGCTACGCCTTGCCACCGCCGCATCCGGCCCCACCTTGGCAATGAAGATCGATTGCAACGACGGCTCCACCACTTCGAAGCGCTTGAGGCCGACGCCCTCCTGCACCAGCGCGCGCAACAGCGCTTCCGGATCGGCACCAGTCGCCATCTTGACCTCGGCGGTCGCGCCGTAGTCGTCGACCTTCTCGATCAAGGTGGTGTCGGCAAGTATGCGCTCCGCCTTTTCCTTGTCGTGCGAGAAACCGAGTGCGACAAATGACCCACCAAAGTCGGCCTTCACTTGCGCCACCGTGCCATCCACCACCTTCTCACCGCGGGCGATGATCACGATCCGATCGCACATCCGCTCGGCCTGTTCCATGATGTGGGTCGAGAAGAGCACGGTGCGACCGCTCTTCGCGATGTCGACCACCACATCCTTCATCACCTGGGAGTTGACCGGGTCGAGGCCCGAGAAGGGCTCGTCGAGAATCACCAGTTCGGGGTCGTGCAGCAGCGCCCCGGCGAACTGGACCTTCTGCTGCATTCCCTTGGAGAGATCTTCGACCTTCTTCACGGCCCAATCGGCAATGCCGAGCTTCTCGAGCCAGGCATTGGAGCGCTTGCGGGACTCGCTGCGCGAGATCCCCTTGGTCTCGCCGAGGAAGATCAGCTGGTCGAGCACCTTCATCTTCTTGTAGAGGCCGCGCTCCTCGGGGAGGTAGCCGACCTTGGCCGACAGGTTGCGGCTCCGTTCGGTCGAGCCGAAGAGAGAGACCGTCCCCTCGTCGGGTTCGATGATGTCCATGATCATCCGGATCGTGGTCGACTTGCCGGCGCCGTTGGGCCCCAGCAAACCGAAAATGCCGCCCGCAGGAACCTCGATCGAGAGGTCGCGGACGGCAGTGTGCCCGGAAAAGCGCTTGGTGACGCGCTCGACGCGGACTGCAGGCGATGACATTGAGCAAATCTCCGTGAGTGAGACAGCCGAGGAACTTAACGAGAGGCGAGAGGCGAGAGGCGAGAGGCGAGAAGCGAGAAGCGAGAGGGGAGGAGGGAGGAGGGAGGAGGGAGGACGGCGGGAAAGCGGTAGGCGTTGGCTCGTGGGTGCCTCGCAGCAGCCTTCGAGGCTCCGCGCGTGGAATCGTGAATCGCCAGCGCGATGCCCGTCGGAACCTCGGCAGCTGCGGAGGGGCAGCCCACGAGCCAACGCCCAGGGAAAAGCGCAAACCGGGACCCACCAAAAGGAGGATCCCGGTGCTGTGCCGTAGCTTTAAGTCTATGTGCGGTAACGCTTTACGAAGCGAAAAGCCGCACTTCCGCAAACTCCTCCGTCGGCACGATATACATCTTCTCCGTGCTCGCGATCCCGAACTTCGCCTGCTTGGCAAGCCACTCGTCGAGGGTCGGCCCGGCGGAGGGGTCGTGGATGGCGACGTTCTTCATCACCACCCCGCGGTTCCCCTTCTCGTGCCAGCGCCCCAGATAACTCTTGCCGGACGCCCCGGTCACGACCACGGTGATGCCGTGAAGCTCGTCGTGGCCGGGGTGGAAGACGTGGCCACTCACGCGCAGTGGCTCTCGAACGCCTTGAGGAGTTCGCCGGCGATCTGGTCGGGCGAGCGGCCCTCGATCTCGTGGCGATGGACGAAGCGGACCACCTCGCCGTCCTTCAGCAACACGGCCGACGGCGACGACGGCTGGTACTCGCCAAAGTAGGAACGGGCCCGCGACGTGGCGTCGAGGTCCTGCCCCGCAAAGACCGTATAGAGGTGGGTCGGCTTCTTGGTGTTGGCTGTCAGCGCCTTCGCGAGGGCCGGGCGGGCGCCACCAGCTGCACAGCCGCAGACCGAGTTCACGAAGACCAGCGCAGTACCGTGCTGATCGCCCAACGCCTGATCAACCGACTCCACCGTGCGCAGCTCGGTGACACCCAGGCGGGTGACTTCGTCGCGCATCGGCTTGACCATCATTTCCGGATATGCCATCTCGACCAACTCCAATCGGTAATAGGTATTTCGAGCGATTACTTCGTTTCGTCGAGCGCCTGCTTCATCGCGTGCCACGCCAGCGTCGCACACTTGACCCGCATCGGGTACGCGGCGAGTCCCTCGAACACGGCAAGCTTCCCGAGCTTCGCACCCGGCACCGGGTGACCTGTGAGCAACCCGTGGAATCCATCAAAAAGTTCCCGGGCCTCCGCCACGGTCTTCCCCTGCACCGCCGTGGTGAGCAGCGAGGCCGAGGCCTTCGACACGGCACAACCCCGGCCCTGAAAGCCGACGTCGGTGATCTGCCCGGCCGAGTTCACTGACATCTCGAGCGCCACTTCATCGCCACAGAGCGGATTGGTCCCCTCGGCGCGGTGGGTCGGCGCGGCCAGCGTACGGAAGTTCCGCGGCGACCGGTCGTGCTCGATGATGACGCCCTGATACAGCTCTGCGAGTGTCGCCATCAGCCGAAGATCCTGCGCGCCGAATGCAGCGCGCTGACAAGCGTCTCCACGTCGGCGAGCGTGTTGTACGGCGCCAGCGACGCCCGTGCAGTGGCGGCGAGACCGAGGGCATTGTGCAGCGGCTGGGTACAGTGATGCCCGGCCCGGATGCAGACGCCCTCGCCATCGAGCAGCGAGGCAATGTCGTGCGGGTGGATGCCGTCCATCGTGAAGGTGAGAATTCCCACCTTGTCGGCTGCGGTGCCCACCAGCGTCAACCCGGGAATCGCCTGCAACGCCGCGGTACCGGCCTCGAGCAGGGAGACTTCGTGCGCGTGAATCGCCTCGCGGTCCTGTGACTCGAGCCACTCGATCGCGGCGCCAAGCCCGATGGCACCAGCGATGTGCGGCGTACCGGCCTCGAACTTCTGGGGGCTCGGCGCAAAGGTGGTGCCCTCGAAGGTGACGCGATCGATCATATCGCCGCCCCCCTGCGCCGGCGGCATCTTCTCGAGATGCTCTGCCTTAGCCCAGAGGACGCCGAAACCGGTGGGTCCGAAGAGCTTGTGGCTCGAGAAGCAGTAGAAATCACAACCGAGCGCGCGGACATCGACCGGGAAATGACTCACGGCCTGGGCACCGTCGACCAGCACCGGCACGCCTTGGGCCCGCGCCATCCGGCAGAGTTCCGCGATCGGATTAATGGTCCCGAGTGCGTTGGAGACGTGCACCACCGCGAGGAGCTTCGGCCGGGTGGCCAGCAGCGCCTCGGCCGCAGCGAGATCGAGCTCGCCCGCCGGAGTGATGGGAATCGGCACCGTGGTGGCGCCGACCATCTGCCAGGGAACGATGTTGGCGTGGTGCTCCATCGTGGTCACCAGCACGCGATCACCCGCGCGAAGCGTGGGACGCACGAAACACTGCGCCACTATGTTCACGCCTTCGGTGGTGCCGCGCGTGAAGACGATCTCTTCGTCGGGCACGCCGCCGAGGAATTGGGCAACGCTGTGGCGGGTCGCGTCCCACGCGATGGTGGCCTGCTCCGAGAGCTGGTAGACGCCGCGATGAATGTTCGCGTTCCCCGATTCGTAGAACCGGGTGATGGCATCGATCACGGCGCGGGGCTTCTGGGTCGTGGCACCGCTGTCGAGATAGACCAGTGGCTTGCCGCGCGAGGAGCTCTCGAGAATCGGGAACTCGGAGCGCAACATCGCCACATCCCACGCCACCGTCGTCATGCGATCATCCGGTCCAGCCGCTCACGCACGGTGACTTCGAGTGCGGCACGCACCGGTTCGAGGGTGATCTCCATCATTACTTCGGCCACGAAGGCCCAGATCAGCAGTGCCTGGGCGGTCTGGCCGGCAATGCCGCGTGTCTGCAAGTAGTAGCGCTGCAGTTCGTCGAGCTTGCCCACCGTGGCGCCGTGGGTGCACTTCACGTCGTCTGCGAAGATCTCCAGCTGCGGCTTGGTGTCGACCTTGGCCGAATCGGAGAGGAGCAGGTTGCGATTGGTCTGCTTGGCATCGGTCTTCTGCGCCACCGGCTCGACGAACACCTTGCCGTTGAACACCGCGCGCGA
>JBDSMX010000229.1:0-2596 GCA_039915645.1 Gemmatimonadales bacterium
GTGAAGGAGTGTGCCGATCGCGAGCATGGCAGGGCCGCCCGCCGGAAATTGTCCGTAGACCTTGCCGCCCCAGTCGAGCAGGTGCATCGACGACGTGAACTCGGGGTGCGCTGCTGCCGCTGCCCAGAGCCTTCCCCCGGCGAAGACGCGCGCCTGGTAAAGCTGGATCACTTCATCGATGAGCAACGGCTTGGCGGAGAGCACGACCTTCGAGACGATGGCGTACAGGAGCGCCGCGACAAGCGCGATGGCGCCATCGGCGCGGCGATTCGCGGCGTGCCAGCGCTCGGCGAGCCGGGTCCAGCCACCGGCAGGCCACTTCGCCGGATAACGCCGCGCAGCGATGCCGGCGATGAGGGCCACGCCGACCACGATCGCGCCACCGCTCGCCCAGAGACGCAGGCGCTCGTCGTACCACGGCGCCGCGTGCCCGCCGGGAATCCAGTTGGCCAGCGGAAGCAACCCGAACACGATCAGCACGAGCGCCGCGAGTTGGGCCATTCAGCCGATCTCTGCGAGAAACGGTGCCGCCAACCGAGCGACCGAGCGCGTCAATTCCCGCCAGACCGGGGATCTTGCGACGGCCATTCCGCCCGAATAGATATAGTAGTGTAAATAACTACTTTGTGAGGACGCGATGTCGATCTCCATCTCTGCGGCGGATGCCAACCGGGAATTCTCGCGGGTCCTGCGTGAAGTGCGCGAGGGGGCGAGCTATGTCGTGACCAGTCACGGCAAGCCAGTCGCGAAAATCGTTCCTATTGCCGCGGAGGATCGGGTACGGGATGCGGCAATGGCGATACTCCTCGACCGACTCCGCAGCAATCCGGTAATGAACCTCGGCAAGATCACCCGCGACGAGATGCACGACGACGGATGATCAAGGTCGCGATCGATACCAACGTGCTGCTCTATGCGGAGGGGCTCGATGACGCCCTCCGGCGCCAGACGGTGCTCGAGCTGCTGCGGCGAATGCCCCAAGGGACTCTCACGGCGTGCACGGTCGTGCTGGGAGAATTCGTTCACGTCTTGACCCACCGGGGCAAGCGTTCGGCGAGCGAAGCGCGACGCGCCGTCAGTGAGATATGCGATGCCATCCCCCCTTCGGTGACCTCGGTCGCCGCCTTTGCCATGGCCCTCAACCTCGCCGTCGATCATCGACTGGGTATCTGGGACGCGCTGATTCTGGCATCAGCAGCGGAGTCGGGATGCCGCCTGCTCCTGAGCGAAGACTACCAGGAAGGCTTCAGCTGGAATGGCGTCACGGTGACTTCGCCTTTTCGCTCGCCGCGCCACCCGCTGCTTGAAGCGATGCTTCTGAAAGACGGCGAGTATTGACCCCTCGGACACCCTCACTCGGGCGCGCGCCACTCCGCCTGGGCAGAATCCATCGCCACCGGCACCAGCCGCAACGGCGCCGTGGCTGCAGTATCCTTGAGCAACAGGTACACCGGCTTCCCCGGGTTCTCGCGCAACACCAGTGAGTCGAGCGCGTGCAGGTCGCGCACAAAACGGTTGCCCGCACGGCCGGCGAGGAGCAGTGGCGTGAAGCTGGTGAAACCCGCCTGATTTTCCTGGACGCGACGGATGCACGAAGGCGAGACCGTGGCACCCGCCATCAGGTGGACGGCGGAATCGCCGACATTGCGCAGTCGCACCAGCCGATGTGACGCGTCGGCAATCGGCCGGACGCGGGCGAGGAAATCCGCAGACGACCCACCGCGCGCCTCGACCTCCTGCAACTCGGTATCGAGTCGACAGAGATCCATCCGCGAATAGATGTCGTGCGCGTCGATGCGCGACACGCCGAGTCCCCACATCCGCGCATAGAGCTGGGCACCCCAGCTCTCCCGCACCAGGACAACCGCATCGTGCACGCCGGCCGCGCGCGCCGCTTCGTCGGCATCAAGTCGCATCACCGGCAATCCCGCGCGATACTGTTCCGCCCTGATCGGCAGCAGCACCAGCCCACCGAGCAGGAGCGCCGTGATCCCCGCGGTGATGGTCATCCGCTGCGCCATCAGGGAGGCGCCGCGCGCTGCCAGCGCCGCCGGGAAGCGTGCCGTCCAGAGCGCAAGCCACGGCGCCAGTGGCAAGACGAAGCGGGGGCCGAGGTAGAAGCCGTCGTGCCAATAGGCGAAGTACGCCAGCAGCAGGAGACCGCATGAACAGAGCACGTAGCGGTCGAACGCCGTCAGTACGCGCGTGAGTGCCAGCGCACCGGTGGCAAAGAGCAGCGCCGGGACCGGCGTTTCGAGGAACCAGGTCTGCAATCGCAGCAGGTAGAGATTGATCAGTTCGAGGCCGCGGGCCGGAGTGTGCGGCGGGCCCCAGGGCGCATCGTGGAAACCGAGCTCGTGCGATCGGCCCCACATCGTGATGTAGCCGAACTGCAGCGGATCACCGCTCTGCGCGTTGTTGACCCAGAGGAGCGCCGCAAGCGGCAGTGCGATCCCGACACCGCTCGCGATCAGCGCCAGCCATTCGGTGCGACCACCCCGCAGTGCGCGCCAGAGCAGCCAGCCCGCGGCGGGGAGTGCGAACGCCACCGCATCGAGCGGCCGGATCGTGGCGGCCGCGCCCAACGCGATTCCGG
>JBDSMX010000278.1:0-19764 GCA_039915645.1 Gemmatimonadales bacterium
CCCGAGAGATCCTCGACCTGATTGTAGGTGCTCTTGTCGGTGAGCAGGCGCACGGCGAGGACGTAGCCTTCGGCGGCGACGATCTGGTCGCCGACGATCACCTCGGTGCTGAGCGCCGCGTTCTTGGTCGAGGAAGCAATCCGGTCGAGCCGGACCCGAGTCGTGACCACCATCTCACTCCGCTCCATTCGCGCGCGCTTCGGCACGCATCGCAAGCAGTTCGGGAATCGCGCCGACGCGGGCAAACGCCTTCGCTTCGTCGCCGGTCCAGAGACGATTCTCCTCGCCGTAGGTTGCCACGGCCCGATCCATCATCGACCACGGCGACCGCGCCCCGGTGACGAGGAAGCGTCCCGGCGCGAGCCGGATGCGAGTCTCGCCGGTCACCTTGCGCTGCGATGACGTCACCATCGCCTCGATGTCGCGCAACGTCGGATCGAAATAGTGCCCTTCGTGGAGCCGGTCGCCGTAGAAGCGGCCGAGCTGGTCCTTCCAGAAGCTCTGCCACTTGGTAAGCACGAGCTTCTCGAGTTCGCGATGCGCCGAGATCAGGATCAGGGCGCTGCCGGCCTCGAAGCCGACCCGCCCCTTGATACCGAGCGCGGTCTCGCCCACGTGAATGCCGTGGCCGATCCCGAATTCCGCAGCGCGATCGGTGAGTGCATCGACGATCTCGTGGCCGGCCATCGGCACGCCGTCGAGTGACACCGGAACACCTTCCTTCCACTCGATCACATGATCGGCCGGGGCAGGTGCGCCGGCGGGAGGATCGAGGAGTTCGGCCGGTGGCGCGGCCCAGGTGTCGTGCGTCCAGCCGCCACCCCAGGTGGTGCCCCAGAGGCCGCGATTGATCGAGAAGGCGCCCGACTTGGGCGGGACCGGCAGGCCACGCGCTTCGAGATAGGCGATCGACTGCTCGCGCGAGAGCGACTCCTCGCGAATGGGCGTCACGATGTCGAGCTCGGGAGCCAGGACGCGAAGTGCGATATCGAAGCGGATCTGGTCGTTGCCTGCGCCGGTGGATCCGTGCGCCACCGCGCCGGCCTTGATCTGCCTGGCCACGTCGATCACCGAAATCGCCTGCTGGGTCCGTTCGGCCGCGACCGACAATGGATAGACCTCGCCGCGCAGGACGTTGGCCTGGATCAGGACCTTGACGAAGCGATCGAAGACCAGCGCCCGGGCATCAACCTCGTGATGCTCTACGGCCCCCACGGCGAGCGCCTGCGCCCGGATTGCGGCGCACTGCTCGGGAGTGGTCCCGCCGGTGTTCACGAAGACGGTATGGACGACGTAGCCCCGCTCGGTGAGCCGGGGAACGCAGTAGGAGGTGTCGAGGCCGCCAGAGAAGGCGAGCGCCAGCAGGGGATTTTGCATAGTGCATAACTATGCAGTCAGCCGGGGCCGTCCGCAAGGGGCCGCCGCTCGCGAACCCCTGCCTCCCACATCTCCACCACCCGGCCCCCCATCTCGGCCCAGCCGCCCAGCGTCAGCCCGCCGGTCCCCCAGCGCCGCCACATCTGGATCGGCGCCCGCATTTGCCAAGTATCCGCAGCCCAGAGCCCGCTCGAAAGGCGCACAAAGCCGATCTCGCCGCCGGCGCGCTGGCGCGGCACCCAGCCGGGCAGCCCGACATACCGGAAGATCAGCCGCCGGAGCGCGAGGCTGCCGCGATCGAGCACCAGCGCCCCTTCGACATCGACACGCCCCTTGGCGACCGACTTCGGGATGTATCGCACCACCAGGGAGTCGCCACCGGCACGCTGGTCGAGACTGAAGCAGTGCTGCGCCCGGAACCACGGCGAGAAGAGCACCGCCGCATCCGGACCGTAGTAGATCGGCCCACTGTCCTGGGAATAGCCCTGCGAAGGAGTGCGACTCCCGGTATCGCGAACGAAGCCGCTGCTCCGCAAGAGCTCGAGACCCGCGCTCGCGATAGGCCACGACGCCCGCGCCTGACTCCGACCGAAGCCTCGCAGCGTATCCGCACTCCCGAGCAGCGCGCGCGATTGCCACGCCTCGGTGACGAACTCAAGTCGATGCGATGCAATCGACGCCTCGACCAGTTGCAGCGCTGTCTCGGCCTCGCCCATCAGCCGAGTCACGATCGGATCGCCCACCGGATCCGGGAAGCATTTCTCGCCCTTCCCCCGAACCACAAGCGTGGGCAACTGGAATGGCCGGATGGTCATCGCGACATCAATCACTACTTCGCCCGCAGTCGACAGCGCGAATGGCCGTGGCTGGGCCGGGTCGTATCCGATCGCCGCCACGCGCAGCCGCCACCGCCCGGGGCTTGGCGCCTGAATGGAGTAGACACCGCTCGGCGAGGAGACCGTGCGCAGACGCGCGACTCCGGCGCTGTCTTCCAGCGTCACCAATGCGCCGGAGAGTGCCGCGCCGCTCTGCGTCGACGAGATCCTGCCACGTACCACCTGTGCGCCTGCTGGCACGGCCCAGAGCAGCGCCACGGCGAGCAAGGTGACCAATCGATTCATCAATTCACCACGTTGAGAGT
Source organism: Gemmatimonadales bacterium (assembly GCA_039915645.1). Lineage (GTDB taxonomy): Bacteria > Gemmatimonadota > Gemmatimonadetes > Gemmatimonadales > GWC2-71-9 > Palsa-1233. The sequence goes on from JBDSMX010000278.1 coordinate 2,519, forward strand.
TGCCGAGCGGTCGGTCTCGGTATTGGTGCCTCGAACGGTGACTCGGAGCCGGTACGAACCGGGTTCAAGATTGCGCAGGTCCACGGTCCGGAGCACTTCGCCTGCAGCCTTGGTGGCCGTTTCCCGGAACGCGAGCGAAATACGGGCGGGCTGCTTCTCGTCGCTCGATTTGAAGATCTCGAGCACCGTCTGATATGACTCGCCGGGCTTCTGACCGCTCACCTGATAGTACAACTCGGCCCGCTCGCTCCGCCGGAAGGCATTGAGCGGATTGAGCGATACCATCTGCGCGCCGGAATTCCAGCGCACTCCGCTTCCGTCACGGCCGAGAACCAGGTCGCTCAACTCCAGCGCGCCCGAGCCTGCGGGCACCCGGACGGCCGCGGCGCGCGCCTCGGCACCACCGCCATCGTGCTGCGAGAGTCGCAGCACCACCCGTTGATTGCCCCCGGGCAATGTGAAATCGATCACGCCGGAGAAGAACTCGGCCTTGGCAAATGGAGTCGATCGAACGAGTTGCCGGGCGCCATCCCCATCGACGATGTCCCCCGTCAACTGGTCGGTCAGCACCGCACGGAAATGCACGTTGTAATAGGAGCGGCCACGCGCATCGGTTGAGTCGGCGACCATCTGTGAAGCGGGAATCGAGAAGAGCGCCAGCAGGCGCGACGACCCGTCACTCAGATGCCGCAGGCCGTACAACTGCACGATCGGCGTCATCGGTCGCTTGAACGCCACCGGCGCGCCATCCGTGCTGATCGCCTCGAGCGTCATCACCCGACCTCGCTCGCGTTCCCGGGCAATGAGTTCGGCCGGCGGGAGGCGCCCGTTGGTCAGCCGTCCGTCGCGGGGCGCGCCGCCAACACTCCCCTGGCCGATCGCACCAGTGACCTGCAGCCGGTCGCAGGTGCCGTCGAGCGCGCCGCACAATTGATCGAGCGCCTCGCCATCGGCGCCGGCGATCGTCGGTATCAGCATGCTCGCGCCGGCGATGCCATCGAAATCGGCTTCACCGAAGAAGAGCACCAACGGCGTCGCGCGACCCCGCTGATAATGCCACGCCTCATACCCAAGTCCACCCGACGTCATCTTCCGCACGTCGGGCTCGCCATGCCGGATCCAGATCAACCCGCGATCATCGAAGAGCAGATCGCCGTCGAAGAACTCCGTCATCACCGAATTGGCGCCGAGGGTCGTGTTGAATTTGTCCTCCGCCGCCCTGGTTGGCATGATGAGCCGCTCTCGTCCGTTGTCCAGCCACATGTCCGGACTCGTACGCAGGAGCTCGAAGCGCGAGACCGTGGGATCGATGCCGGCGTTGAAGCTCGGGTTGGCAGCGCGCAACCGATCCCCGGCCATTCCCACCGAGCGGCCACGATGACGGCCATCGTATGCCTCGATCATCCGGAAATGCTCCATCGCGTACTCGATGCGATGGTAATGCTCAATCAGGCGCTCTCCCGGCTTCAGGCCATCCCGGGCATCCCGGTCATTCCAGAACTGGATCAGCCACTGACTGCGTTGATCGCGCGGCAGGGAGTCCCACTCTGCCAATTCCTTGTTGTTGGCCACCCAGGCCAATTCGGCGCGATAGCGTCGGTTGGACTCCACGGTGAGCGAGCGCGTCGATCCGGCGAAGAGCGCAGCCTGACCTCCCTCCGATCGCCCCGCCTGATAAAGCGCACGCGCCAGATCCAGATAGGTGACACCGCTGTCCGACCCCGAGGCGAGTGCCTCGAAGAGTGTTGCCACGGCCGTGTCAGGTGGGCCCATCGCGAGCATCACTCGCCCGATGGCGAGTCGCGACGCCGGCGGGAGATCAACCCGCAGTCGCCAGCGAAGCAGCAACTCCGCGCGCTCGGCCAGCTGCGAGACTCCTTCCGGCGGAACGGGAAGTCGGGCGAGGGCCTCGAATGCCGGCAGGAACGTGGTGTCGAGCGAAATGAAGTGGACCAGTGCGTGACCGGCACCGGCCACGTTCGACACCCCTGGTGGCTGGAGCGGGCCCTCAATGGCATGGATGCGCGAGCGCGCCCGCGCCTCGCGAATCAGTCCGAAGCCGTACCAGATCGGTGCCCAGTCGGCGTGATCGGGCAACAGCCGCTTGAAGTGATCGTCGGCGCGGCCGAGCACGGCGGGATCGCGATACCGTGCGCCTTCGCGCATCGCGAGCAGGCCGAGGCAGAGACGATTCAACGCATCGGTGTAATCGGTACAATCGACTTTGGAGGAGGAGTCCCCAACGACCTGGCGCAGGAGACCATCCGCAATCCGGCGGTTGGTCTCTGCCGATTGCGCCTGAGCCGCACTCGCACTCACCAGCGCGAGCAGCATGGTGCCGCACGACAACCTGACGAGAAAACGGAACATCGGGTGCGCTCCGTTGGGGGAACGGGAACGTCATACCATAACCGAAAGTCGGTCAGGGCGACACCAATGTCGCCCTGACCGACTCCGTTGCGTCCGCCTGCTACTGCTGTCCGGGAGCTGCCGTGTCTGTGGTGGTCAGCGCCTTGATTGCCGCGAGTGCCCGCTGGCGGAAATGCTCGCGCATCTCGGGCGTTGCGAAAATGCCCTGGGCCGCAATCCGGCACGACTCCTGATCGACCTCGCAGATGCTGGCGAAGGTCGAGGGCGGTGGCGTCGCGATGAGCACCCCGTTGCCCGAGGATCCGCCGTAGGTCGATTCGGCAAAGTGAACCACGAGCGTGCGGTTGTCACGTTGATACACCCAGCTCTCGACCGAAGGTGATGCCGAGAGCACTTTGGCATCGGGCACTCCCTGTCGGACGAAGATCACGCCGCGATCATCCAGCTCACCCTGAGTCGGGATGTAGTCGCGCAGCGAGGAGCCGCCAAACGAGGCGAGACTCGCCCGGGTGATCGGCGTCTTTCCATGCCGCGGATGAATCCGGAACTGGTCGACCGCCACATCGAGCCGGCGCACATGCTCGGCGAGCCTCCCCCCTTCACTGAGGCCGTCGCGGCTGTCGCGCTCGCTCCAGAAGGCCCGCACCAGCGCCGGTCGCTCGGCAGGCGACGCCTTGTCCCACGAAGTGAGTTCCCGACGCGTCGCCACCCAGGCGAGATCGCGGCGGTAGAGCGCCCAGTCGGCGGGACTCTCGGCCGCACGGACTCCGGCCTCGTAGCTCGCCATGGCAGCAACGGGCTCTCCCAGCCGGGCCTGGGCCCTGGCACGAGCGAAGAGAATCGGGGAGGAATCGGAGCGAGAGGAGGCGGAGCGAGTAACCGGGGCAACAGCATTGACCGGACGGGCCGGGGTGGGCGCGAGCACGGCAAGAAGGCCGAGCGCCACAGCGACTGACATGGAGACGACTCCTTATGGGGTTGGTAGTACGACGACCACCCCGGCGGAGAGCGACACAGCCAGTCGCTACTTCTTCGATTGCAGACTCAGCCCGTACTGGAAGTGGAGGGCGTAATTCATCGTCGTGGCATGGCCGTCGGCCACATCCACGTCGAGGTAACCCACCGTCGCCTTGACGCTCAGCGAGCCGTAAGTGAACGGCAGCAGCTTCAATCGCCGCGCGAGGTTGGCCCCGATGACGGCGCCATCAAACTCGTATTTCGACCCGAAGATGCCATCGGACTTGCCATACGTCTTCCCGCGCACCGTGGTGATCGGCACCGCCAGGATCGGCCCGGCGCCCACCCCGTACTCCCAGCCGCGGCTTCGCCAGAGCCGTTCCACCAGCAGGTGGTTGACGCCATTGGTGATCCGGAAAGCCGTGACTTCCGGCTCGGGGAGGTTGTCGAGGTAAAGCTTGTGATGCATGTACTCGAACGCCCAGGCGTGGCTCCCGGACCACTTCGACACCCGGCCCGAGTAGTACCACGTCGGCCGCCACGGGCGAGTCGACCAGTTGGGGGTGATCTTGATGTCGGGCTGGCCATCCTGGTGGATGGTGAGCGGTGCGCGGGCGTTGTAGGCGTCGCCAAACCACGCCTCGAGGCGCCATTGCGCCTGCATTGGCGCGGGGGTGACCCCGATTGCCGCCGCCGCGATCAGCAGGGCGCCGGCCAGCCGACGCAGCGTACCGAGGGACTTGTTGATCTCGCGGTGAGACAGCATCCCAACCCTCGGAGAGAGTGACGGCGGGAGAAAGTAACCGGGTCCAGCTCACCGGGCGTTGAGTAATGCAACCTGCCCCTGATCCCGGTATACGCCAGAGCGGCAGACTCGTCCAACGGCTCAGGAAGCCAGTTTGTTCCGGAGTGTGTCACTCCCGGCCCCTCTGGCGTCAACCTTGCGCAGGGAAGACCCGGATGTTTCCGTTCTACACCGTTGAGCAGACTCGACTTACGGTCTTTTGATGGGGTTGGAATCAGCCTCGGAAGGAACCGCACACAAGGAGGACAAGCATGCGTCACGTAGGGTTGGTGCTCGCGGCCTCGATTCTGGCCGTTGCCCCGTTGGCAGCGCAGGAAAAGGGGACCGTTGAAATCGGCGGCTTTGGCCGCTATACCAGGTTCACAGAAGCCTACAGTCTCCGGAAGCCGAACGACAACCGCTTCGGCGGCGGCGCCCGGCTCGGTGTCTTCGTCGCGAAGAACTGGGCCATCGAGGCCGATGGCTCGTTCAACCCGACCGACCTCGCCGGCAACCAGGCGAACGTCCCGTCGACCATCGGGAACCGTTCGGTGCCGCTCCAGTATCTCCCCTTCCACCTGCAGGCCGTGTACAACGCCCCGATCACCTCGGGCATCTCCTGGATGCTGGGCGCTGGCCCGGGCTACACCAAGCTCCGCAAGGGGATCTCGGAAGGTGACTTCTCCGTCGGCGCGATGACCGGCCTTCGCTTCAAGGTTGCCAAGTGGCTCAATCTGCGCGCCGAAGGGACGCTGGACTATCTCCCCAGCGGCTTCGACGACAAGGCCAACACCTACCTCGGTGCTCAGCTCGGCGCGTCGCTGATGTTCGGCGGCGGCTGCAATCACTCGACGGACATGATCGGCATCTCGCCGTCGAGCGCGACCTTGACCCCGGGGCAGACGCAGCAGTTCACCGCGACGTCGACCTACTGCGGCAAGGCCGACGACGTGATGTACACCACCAGCGGCCCGGGTACCATCGACGGCATGACTGGTCTCTACACCTCGGCCGGCGATGGCTGCGCGACCGTGACGGCGACCAGCAAGAAGGGCAAGCTGACCTCGACGGGTAACGTCTGCACGCGTACGCCGACGCCTCCCCCGCCGCCAGCTCCGGTCCAGCAGGCTCCGCCGCCGCCGCCGGCGGCTGTCACCCCAGCGAAGCCGATGTACACCTTCGAACTTGCGTCGGTGAACTTCCGCTTCGACCACTCCGACCTGACCAAGGGCGGAATGGATACCCTGAACACCGTCGCCGGCACCCTCAAGTCTCATCCTGAGGTCAATGTCGACGTGGTCGGTCACACCGACTGGGTCGGTACCAACGCCTACAACATGAAGCTGTCGCAGGCGCGTGCCGAGACCGTCAAGAAGTACCTCATTGCCCAGGGCGTTGCCGCCGACCGGATCATGGTCAAGTGGCGTGGCGAAGAGGAGCCCACGGCAACCAATGACACCGCCGAGGGTCGTGCCAAGAACCGTCGCGCCGAGATCAAGCAGAACAACTGATCTCGCTCGACCAGCAACGAAGAAGGCCGCCGGAGCAATTGCTCCGGCGGCCTTCTTCGTTCCGGACACGGTGCTAGACCAGCGTACTCGCCGTCACCACCGGATGCAGATACTCGCGGCGATACATCGACAGGAGTTCGAAGAAGTAGCTGAGGGCGAGCGGACCAATCAACAGCCCGATGATGCCGAGATAGCTCACGCCCGCGACCGCACCGACCAGCGTGATCAGCGGATGGGTCTGCGCGTATCGATTGGCCACGTACGGACGAATGAAGTTGTCGACGTTGCCGATGGCGATCAGTCCCCACAGGATCATCCCGATTCCCCACCCCGATTCATCGTGCGAAAAGAGATAGACTGCGGCCGGCGCCCAGACCATCCCACTGCCGACGACCGGAAGGATCGAGAGGAGAATCGTCACCGATCCCCAGAACATCGCGTTGGGAATGCCGGTCACGAGAAATGCGAGCGCGACCATCAGCCCTTGTACCAGCGCCGCGAGTCCGGTGCCGATGAGGGTCGACTTCGTCACCGCTCCGAACCGATCCTTGAGGATCTCGACATTCGCATCAGTGAACGGAATCGCCGGTCGCAACCCGTCCCACGCACCCTTGGGATCGAGCAGGATGTAGTAGAGTCCGAAGAACGTGAACAGCAGGTTCAGTGTCAGCCGCGTCGCAGTCCCAAGCAGGGAGATGGCACTGCCGCCAACCAGCGAGAGCGCCTGTGCACCGGCGGCCTTGATCTGCGGACCGATGTTGAAGTTGCCGATGCGCAGCGTGTCGAGCCGTTGCAGCAGCGGAGAGGAGAGTACCGACTTTACCGCGTCCTGCGCCTGACCCACCAGCAGTGAGACCATGTAGGCGGTTGGAAGCACGATGCCGACGATGGCCACGGCGATGACGATGCCCGCGGCGAGCGATCGACTGCGCAGCCGCTTCGAGAGCCACTCGTGCATCGGCGCGAAGATCACATAGAGCACTGGCGCGCCGAGGAGTCCCGACGCGTACGGAAAGAGCGCAATGACGATGACGACGCCGAGGATGGCGACCAGCCAGGAAGCGCGCTCGCGATTGGTGTCGAAGAATGGCATGGCCAAGGCTACTCGTCCCCACCCCGCGTCGCCATTGCCGACCGATCGGCCTCGTTCCTGAATGAAACTTCCCGCTGCGGCCCGCCGTCATCCCCGCATGACCGCGAACTCGATCCTGATTGGCTGCCGCGCCCTCGCAGCAAACCCGCTGCGAACCGTCCTTTCCACGCTCGGCGTCATCATGGGAACTGGTGCGCTCGTCGCCGTGCTCTCGGTCGGCGATGGTGTCGAGGCCTTCGCGCGGAAACAGCTCGCCGAAACGACGGACCTGCAGCTCCTGGCATTGGTGCCGCGGACGAATCGCTCGGTGGATGGTGTCTCGTTTCCGCGTGCCGACACGCTGCGCTTCTCCCCGGCCGACGTCGCCGATCTCACCACGACGCTCGGTTCCGACGCCATCGCGACGCTCCGGTGGAATGGCGCGGCGGTTGTCACCGGACTTCCCAACGATTCATTGCGGGCAACGCAGGTGCTGGCGCAGGGTGCCGGGGCCCCGACGGTCGAGCCGGCCACGCTCGCGGCCGGGCGCTGGTTCACGTCGACCGAAGCGAGCGGGAACGAGGCGATCGCGATCATTTCTCCCGCCCTCGCAGGAAGGCTCACCGGCTCCACCGACTATCGCACCGCGCTTGGGAAGGTCGTCACGCTGCAGGGGACCGCGCTCCAGGTCGTCGGTGTGACGACCACACCCGCGACCCCGGAGATGATCACCCGGGTTCCCTTCGCGGTCTTTCCGCGCGCCGTCTTTCCCGCGGCCGCGTCGCGGCCACCGACGCTGCTGGTGCAGGCCAACCGGATCGAAGTGATGCCGGCAATGATTGCGAAGGCAGAGGCGTGGGCGGCCGCGCGCTGGTCCGGCGGCAAGGATCGTGTCGATGTGCAGAGCCGCGGCGAGCGGATCAATCAGGCGAGGCAGAGCATGCTGATCTTCAAGCTGCTCATGGGTTCGATCACCGGCATTTCCCTCCTCGTGGGAGGGATCGGGATCATGAACGTGATGCTGGCATCGGTACTCGAGCGAACCCGCGAGATCGGCGTCCGTCGCGCCACCGGGGCGCGGCGTCGCGATATCCTGACACAGTTCCTGGCGGAGTCAGTTGCGGTCACCGGCGCGGGGAGTGCGCTCGGTGTCCTGCTGGGTGCCGGCGTCGCGATGGCGACCACGGCGGTGATGCGCGCAAAGACGCAGGCCCCTGTCCACGCCGCACTCTCGGCCAGCACCCTCCTGGTTGCTGCGCTCTCGGCCATCATCATCGGCATGTCGTTCGGATTGTATCCCGCGACCCGCGCGGCTCGGCTGTCGCCGATTGATGCGATACGCACGGAGTAACGAGAAGCGAGAAGCGAGAAGCGAAAAAAGCCGCGAGTGGAGGTGATTCTCCAGCTGGGGCAGTCTCGCTTCTCGCTTCTCGCTTCTCGATCAATGCTTGATCGAATCCAGAATCGGCCGCAGCGTCTTCCACACATTCGCCGCGACGATCCGTGCGCCGCGCGGCGTCGGATGAATGCCGTCGGCCTGATTCAGCGTATCAATCCCCGCGACGCCATTCAGCAGGAACGGCAGGTAGTGTGCGCCGTATTCACTGGCCACTTTCGGAAAGAGTGCGCGAAAGCTGTCGCCATAACTCCGTCCAAGGTTCGGCATCGCCTCCATCCCTGCCACCATCAGGGCCGGCCGGGGTGTTGCGGACGATGCCTTGGCCAGGATGGCCGCGATGTTCGAGCGCAACGAATCGATCGACTGACCACGCAGGCCATCGTTGGCACCCGTTTCGATCACCAGGACCGCGACCGGCCCCTGACTCAGGAGCCAATCGATCCGTCGCAATGCGCCCGCCGACGTTTCGCCGCTGACGCCGGCATTGACGACACGAAAGGGCAGCCCGGCCGAATCCACCTTGAGCTGGATCTGCGCGGGGTATGCGTCGGCGGGATCGAGTCCCAGCCCGGCGGTGAGTGATGTCCCGACGAAGAGTACGGTCCGGCGCGGATCGGGCGGGGCGGGGATATCCTTCGCCACAGGAGCCGGCGCCGGGCGATCAGCTGCACCACCGCACGCTGCCAGCAGGGAACCAATCCACCAGGTCCAACGGTATCCGTTTCGTGCCCAACGCATTCGCACCCTCGCTCGCTTACGCCTCGGAGTCCGCCATGCTGTCGGTTGAAGCCCTGAGTCACGCCTACCTCTCGGGCGGCCGTCAGCTGACCGTGCTCAAGGATATCACCTTTCGCCTCGAGCCCGGGGGCTTCCTCGCCATCGTCGGCCCCTCCGGCAGCGGCAAGACGACACTCCTCGGTCTCCTCGCCGGCCTCGATCGTCCGTCCCACGGTCGCGTCGTCCTCGATGGTGTCGACTTGGGTTCGCTCGATGAAGATTCGCGAGCCCGACTGCGCCGCGAAAAGGTCGGCTTCATCTTCCAGTCGTTCCAGCTGATCCCGACGCTCACCGCCCGCGAGAATGTCCAGGTGCCCCTCGAACTCGCCGGTGCCGATGATGCGGCGAGCCGCGCCGAGGCGCTGCTGGCGCGGGTGGGGCTGGCGGAACGCGGCCATCACTATCCGGCGCAACTCTCCGGTGGCGAACAGCAGCGCGTGGCCGTGGCACGCGCTTTCAGCACCCGGCCAAAGCTGCTCTTCGCCGATGAGCCCACCGGCAATCTCGATGCGGCCAATGGCGCCACCGTCGTCGAACTGATGACCGCGCTCAACGAAGAATTCGGCACCACGCTGGTGCTGGTCACCCACGACCTCGAGCTTGCCGCCCTGGCCCGCCGTACCATCCGGCTCGCCGATGGCGTCATCGTCGCGGACAGCGCGCAGTGACCAGCACCGCATTCGTGTTGCGGATGGCGTGGCGCGAAGCGCGCGCCGCACGCCGCCGGTTGATGCTGCTCACCGCGTCGGTGATGGCGGGAGTGGGGGCGCTCGTGGCCGTCAACTCGTTCACCGAAAACCTGAAGACCTCGGTGGCCGAACAGGCGCAGTCGTTGCTCGGCGCCGACCTCTCGCTCGGCGGTCGCAAGGCCGTTGCGGAGGTTGCGCCCGCCAAGAAGTTCCTCGATTCGCTCATCACGGTCGGCGGCGCCAAGCTGCACACGGCCAACTCCACCTCGTTTGCCGCTATGGCGTTCGTCACCACCGGTGGTGCGCGTCTGGTGCAGGTACGGACCGTGGATCCGGGCTGGCCGTTCTACGGCACCATCGAGACCTCGCCAGCCGCGATCTGGCCGGCATTGCAGCAGGGCGGCGCGATCGTTGATCCGTCGTTGCTCCAGGCCATCGGCGCCAAGGTCGGCGATACCATCGGGCTGGGCGATGCCCGCTTCAAGATCCTCGGCACCGTCGTGAACGTGCCCGGTGACGTCGGTTTGCAGATGGCGTTCGGCGCGCGGGTCTTCATTCCCCATTCGGCGCTCGCGTCCACCAAGCTCCTCGGCTTCGGAGCCCGCGCCGACTACACCACCTACATCAAGCTCCCCGCGACCATCGACGCGCAAGTCGCTGCCAAGGCGGCGAGGCCAGCGCTGCGCGCCGACCGGATGCGGGTCCGCACCGTTGCCGATGATCGCGACAATCTCACCGACGGACTCACTCGCCTCGGCAATTATCTCGGCCTGGTCGCGCTTGCAGCGTTGCTGCTCGGTGGCCTTGGCGTCGCCAGCGCCGTGCATGTCTTCATCCGGCAGAAGCTCGACACCATCGCGATGCTCCGCTGCCTCGGGGCGACCTCGTGGCAGGTCTTCGCGATCCACCTGCTGCAGGCACTGGCGATGGGATTGCTCGGCTCGGTCCTCGGTGCGCTGATCGGCGTCGGACTTCAGCAAGTGATGCCGATTGTTCTCAAGGATTTCCTCCCGGTCGACGTCCATGTCCTCCCCTCGGCCCGCGCCATCCTCATCGGCATCAGCCTCGGGGTCTGGACCGCCGGGGTCTTCTCGCTACTGCCACTGCTCGGCATCCGCGAGATCTCGCCACTCGCGACGTTGCGGCGCGATGTCGTACCGCCGCGGGCGCGGCGCGACGTGCTGCGCCTCTCCGCGATCGCAGCACTGGTGTTGAGCGTGGTGGGCCTCGCCGCGGTGCAGGTCGGCTCCCTCAAGCAGGGGACCTGGTTCGCTGCCGGGATCGGCATTGCCCTCCTGGTGCTCTGGCTCGCATCGCTGGGGCTGATCGCCGCGGCGCGGCGCTGGACACCGGCGCGCTGGCCCTACCTCTGGCGTCAGGGGCTCGCCAATCTGCATCGCCCGGCCAACCAGACCGTCACCGTGGTCCTCGCGCTGGGCTTCGGGGCATTCCTGCTCACGACCCTGTTCACCGCGCAGCACAACCTGCTCCGCGACCTGCGGATCGATGATGTTGGTGGTGGTCGACCGAATCTGTTCCTGTTCGACATCCAGAACGACCAGAAGCAGGTCGTGGACTCGGCCGTGCGCGCCATCGGCAAGACCACGCCGTCGGCCTTCACCCCGATTGTCCCGATGCGCATCGCCTCGGTCAAGGGTCGTCAGGTGAAGGAGATCCTCGCGCACGCCGACACCCTGCACGACGACACCACCGCAACCGCGCGTCGCCCTCGCGGCGGTCGCGCTCCCGGCGGTGAAGGGTCACTCTGGGCCTATCGCCGCGAATATCGCTCCACCTACCGGGCCACCATCGGAGCGGCCGAGAAGATCACCAAGGGACAGTGGTTCGGCAGCGGGCCGTGGGGGAGTGGTCGCACGGCCGAGGATCCGGTGCCGATTTCGGTCGAGACGTCCCTCGCCGGCGAACTCTCGATCGCGGTGGGCGATGTCGTGACCTGGGACCTGCAGGGAGTGCTGGTCTACAGCAAGGTGACATCGCTGCGTGAGGTCAACTGGGCCAGGTTCGAGCCGAACTTCTTTGTGGTCTTTGCACCGGGGGCACTCGAGAAGGCGCCCCAGTCGTGGGTCACCCTTGCTCGCATCACCGATGCGGCGACGCGGGGGCAGGTGCAGCGGCGACTCGCCGAGCGTGCCGCCAACGTCACGACGGTCGATCTCGGCGACATCCAGCGCGCGCTCGAGACCGTGGTCGACCGTATCGTCCTTGCCATCCGCTTCATGGCGCTTTTCTCGCTCGTGACCGGCACGATTGTCCTCATCGGGGCCATTGCGACCTCCCGCTGGCAGCGGATTCGCGAAGGGACCCTGTTGCGCACCATCGGCGCGACCCGCCCGCAGGTGCTCCAGATTCTCAGCGTGGAATACGCCGCCCTCGGCCTCGGTGCGGCGCTCGTGGCCACGGTCCTGGCAGCTGGAGCCGGGTGGGCCCTCTCGAAGTTCGTCTTCGAGGCGCGTTTCTCGATTCCCTGGCTCTCGATGACGCTGCTCGCTGCCGGTCTGGTCGCGCTGACGACCGCCGTCGGACTCTGGAATTCGCTCGACGTGCTGAATCGCCCGCCACTCGAGGTCCTTCGCGCCGAGTAGCCCGGCCTGCTTACTGCTCCCCCCGCACGCTTCTATATTCGGGGCACTCACCAATGGAGAGCTCAGCGGATGCTCGGGATCGACCTGTCGGGGAAGCGTGCCTTCATTGCCGGAGTCGCCGATGATGGCGGATTCGGATTTGCCATCGCCAAGGCCTTCGCCGAAGCGGGCGCATCCGTCTGCGTGGGCACCTGGCCCCCGGCACTGGGGATCTTCGAGAACCTGATCGAGCGCGGCAAGATGGCTGGCTCGATGACGCTGTCGAACGGCCAGTCGATGGCCTTCGAGCGGATCTACCCGCTCGATGCCGCCTACGATACGCTCGAGGATGTCCCCGCCGAGATCCGCGAGAACAAGCGCTATCGCGAACGCGGCGACTTCACCATCGCCGGTGTGGTTGCCTCACTCATGGCCGACTTCGGTGATGCGCCGCTCGACATCGTCGTGCACTCGCTCGCGAACGGCCCCGAGGTCAGGAAGCAGTTGCTCGACACGTCGCGACGCGGCTACCTCGATGCCATCGGCGTCTCTGCCTACAGCAACGTCGCACTCATTCGCGAACTCTCGCCGTTGATGCGCCCGGGCGGCTCCTTCCTCTCGCTCACCTATATGGCCGGCGAACGCGTCATCCCGGGCTACGGCGGCGGCATGTCGACGGCCAAGGCCGCGCTCGAATCCGATACGCGGACCCTCGCCTATGAGGCAGGACGGCGTCACGGCGTGCGCGTCAATACCATTTCGGCCGGGCCGTACGCGTCGCGCGCCGCATCCGCAATCGGCTTCATCGATACCATGATCCGCTACTGCAAGACCAACTCGCCGCTGACCCGGGATTTCGAGGCGATGGATGTCGGCAACGCCGCCGCCTTCCTCGCGTCACCGCTGGCGGCCGGCATCACCGGCACCACGATGTACGTCGACAACGGCTACCACGCGATGGGAATGGCTGTTGCTCCTCCGGCTTCGCCGGAGGAGCAACAGCCATCCTGAGCATGCGCAGCATGCGAAGGATCCCGCCGACTACCAAGGAGTTCTCGTGACGCCGCGCCTCGCCACCACCATCGGTGCCCTCTCGGCCGCCATCGCCGTGACACTCGGCGCGTTCGGGGCGCACGCACTGAAGGACCGACTCGATGCGCGCGACCTGGCGACCTTCGAGACTGCGGTACGCTACCAGATGTACCACGCGTTCGCACTCATTGCCGCGGCGTGGGTGATCTCGCGCGGCGGCAGTGGCGCCGGCAATGCGGCGTGGGCCTTCGTGGCAGGGAGCGTGGTCTTCTGCGGCTCGCTCTATCTCCTTGTCGGCACCGGCCAGCGCTGGCTTGGCGCGGTGACACCGCTGGGTGGCGTCGCCTTCATCCTCGGCTGGCTGCTGCTGGCACAGGCCGCATGGAAGCTGGAAATGTGAACCGCTATCCCGGCCTGCTCGCCGATCTCGACGCCTGGTTTCGCGAAGGCGTTGCCGCGGCAGGGCCCGGCGTCGTTCCCTGCACTACCGGCTGCACCGCCTGTTGTCACGGCCCCTTCGACATCTCGCCTGCCGATGCCGCCCTCGTCGCCGAGGGCGTGCGACAGCTCGCGCCCGATGCGCGCGCGACGATTGTCGCTCGCGCCGAGGAACAACTCGAGCGCTATCGCGACGTGCTCCCCGAGTGGCAGCGTCCCTGGGATGTCACCGCGCTGGGAGAGGAGCAGTTTGATCTTCTCTCCGAAGCGCTCGCGGAGCTCCCCTGCCCTGCCCTCGATGCGGCCGGCGCTTGCGGGATCTATGCCCACCGGCCGGCGACCTGCAGGTTGATGGGCCTCTCGCTGATCACGCCGGAAGGCGATCTGCTCGAGAATGCCTGCCCCATCCAGGCGGACTTCCCCAGCTATGAGTCGCTGGCCCCGACGCCATTCGACCTCCTCCGCTTCGAGTACGAAGCAGAAGAGGTCGATGAGGTTGTGACAGCCGCGGGGTGGTGTGTCACCACCATCGCGGCCGCTATCGTGCGCTGATCAGCTCTGCTTCCGGCGACGCTTCGCCGCGGCAGCCATCCCGACCAAGCCAGTCGCCAGCAGCGACATCGTCGCCGGTTCCGGGGCCACATTATCTTCGCCGCCCTGACCACCCGCGTTGCCATCGGGTTCGCCAGCGCATGCCCAGGTCACGTTCCCTTCAACCTTCGACGTGATCCCCGACTGATCCGAGTAGCAGAGGTAGCCGGTCGACCAGCCATTCGGACCCGCCTGCTCGTGGAACTGCAGATTGATGAGCGAAGCATCGAGGGTCGTCAGCGCCGAGCCGACATACCAGTCAAACGCTGCATAGCCACCGCCGGTGATGCCCGACCACGGCGTGGTGATCGCGCCGGGGCAGCTCGTCTCGAGATCGCTGCAGAACGAGGCGCCCTGGCCGTTGGTGCGGAAGCCGTCGCCCGTGTTCGGACCCGGGATGTTCGAGGCCGGATTCCAGTTGATCTGCGTCGCGCCGAAGAGCGCATCCCAGCCGTTGCCTGCGCCGAGGCCGCGGCTGCCTGTCCCAACGGGGACGCCACCGAGGGCGATCGCGTTGGTGGTCGAGCTGGCGTAGGTCCCGTCAACGCCGGCGCGGTTCCAGTAGCGGAGCTCCATCCAGCCGTTGTCGAAGAGGAAGAGCGACGCCGAGGCGCAGGTCGAGAAGAACGAGCCACCCGACCCGGACGTCGAGCAGACATTGGTCCAGGTCAGGTTCGACACAACACCGGCGCTCAGATTGAACGCCGGGTTGGCCGGCGGCGCTGGCGGATTGTTGTTGTGCGGGTTGCCTGCCCAGGCGGTCGCCGGTGCGGCAGCCACGAGGGTGGCGACGATCAGCGAACGAATTGAACTCGACATGCGATGGCTCCTTGGACGCGGGCTGCTTTCAGTTGCCTGCTATTAAGGCAACTACCGGGCCGCGAGCAAAGGCCGTCACAAAGCGCAATAAGTTGTTATCAATAAACGACTTAGACTGTTGTTGTTGCGAACTGTCTACAATCTCGACAGAAGACCATCGTCGCCCAAAACCCCAAAACCACACTATCTGTTGCCCGCGAGCCACAATTCCTCGCCCATCGCCCATCGCGCCAAAAGCAAAAGGCCCCGATCTCTCAGGGCCCCTCGCTTCTCGCTTCTCGCTTCTCGCTTCTCGCTTCTCCCTCAGCCTACCACTTGCCCGTCATCCACCACAACGTCCTGTTGTACGTGAACAGGGCGAGGAGCGCCAGAATCACCACGGCGGCGATCAGCAGCGAGAAACCGAAGACCCAGCTCAGCACCTTCATGTCGAACTTGAGGTGCATGTAGAACATCGCGACGAGCCAGAACTTGAACGCCGACAGAATCAGGAGCAGCTGGACGAAGTAGGGCCCGAGGCTCGACGAGAGCCCGGGCATCGACTCCTTGAGGTGGCCGAAGCAGGCCTCGTACAACAGCACCTCGAGCGCGGTGAGGGCAAAGAGCACCACCGCGATCTGGATGTACTTGCTCGCGCTCGTGTGCGCGTGCTCCTCGACAGCATGGGCGGCCATTGGTCAGCTCCCCAGGGACATCAGGTAAACGACGGGGAAGATGATGATCCACACCACGTCGACGAAGTGCCAGTAGAGCGCGGCGAGTTCGAGATTGAGCGCCTTCTCCTTCGGCACGTTCCCCTTGATCGCATCCTTGAGCACCGTCGCCAGCCAGAGCGTACCGATGGCGACGTGGGTGCCGTGGAAACCGGTGAGCGTGTAGAAGCTCGCCGAGAAGAGGTTGGTGGTGTAGCCCAGCCCTTCGTGGTAGAAGTGCGAGAACTCGTACACCTGCATCCCGATGAAGAAGCAACCCGACATCACCGTGAGCGAGAGCCAGGTGATCAGCTTCTTCCGGTTCCCTTCCTGGGCGCCGTTGAGCGCCATCACCACGAAGAACGATGAGAAGAGCAGGACGCCGGTGCCGAAGGTAACCAGCGGCACCGAGAAGATGTCCTTCGGTCCCGGGCCCTTGAGGCTCTGACCGCGGTACACCAGGAAGGTCGAAATCAGTGACGCGAAGAAGAGACATTCCGAACCGATGAAGGTCCAGATCGCCAGCTTCCGGTTGTCGATCGGCAGCGAGGAGTGATGCTCCTCGTGCTCGGGCGCGTCGTGGTGGTCGATTACGGCGGTCGTCATCGTGGCCGCTGCCTCAGTGTTGTGGGGCGTGGGCATCAGGTGCCTCGTACGCCCACTTGAAGATGCCATACGTCGTGATCGCAAACCCGAGGATGGTGACCGGGCGGAACGGGAAGGCCCACACGTTCTTCATCATGAAGCCGATGAAGAAGATCAGGATCCCGAAGGCCACCACCAGCGGCCACCACGAGGGACCCGGCATGTGAATGCCCTTGCCACTGACCAGCTCCGGCTCCGGCAGGCGCGAGACGCCGGCCGCGCGCTTCATGTCCCAGAACGCATCCTTCTCGTGCACGGTGATCAACTTCGGAAAGTTGAACTCCTGCGGCGGCGACGGAATCGCCCATTCCAGCGTGGCGCCATTCCACGGGTCGGCCGGAGCGCGCTCGCTGCTGCGCCACGTCTTGATCACGTTGGCGATGAACACCAGGAACGAGACACCCAGCAGGAACGCGCCAGCCGTGGCCATCACGTTGTAGAGCTCGAAGCCGAGCCCAGCCGGATAGGTGTAGATCCGGCGCGGCATCCCCAGCAACCCGGCGAAGTGCATCGGGAAGAAGGTGAGGTTGAAGCCGATCAACATCAGCCAGAAGTGGGTCATGCCCAGCTTCTCGTCGAGCATCCGGCCGAACATCTTCGGCCACCAGTAGTAGGCGCCGGCGGTCAGCGCGAAGATCGAGCCGCCGAAGAGCACGTAGTGGAAGTGCGCCACGACGAAGTACGAGTCGGTCTGCTGCAGGTCGGCCGGCGCCACCGAGTGCATCACGCCGGAAAGGCCGCCCATGATGAACATCGCGATGAAGCCGATCGCGAACCACATCGGTGTCTTGAGCTGCACCGAGCCGCCCCAGATGGTGCCGATCCAGTTGAAGATCTTGACGCCGGTCGGCACGGCGATAAGCATCGTCGTGAGTGAAAACACCGTGT
>JBDSMX010000073.1:0-5642 GCA_039915645.1 Gemmatimonadales bacterium
GTGTCATCAAAGTTCGTTGAACGCGCCAAGATCGCCGCGACTCTGCTCGTGGCCCCGATTCTCGCGGTGGCGGTGCTTGAGGGACTATCGAGCCTCGCGCTGGTCGCCCGGGCGATTCGGCGGACGCCCCGCGCTGAAGCGGCGCACATCGAGCGCGACACCCTGCTCGGCTGGATCAACAAGGCGAACCTCAGCCTGCCCGATCTCTATGCGCTGGGAGTCGGAATCACGACCGATGTTCACCGCTTTCGTCGAGTGGGCCCTGCGGGCGACACGACCATTGCGGGTCGGGCACCTCTGGTCTGCTCAGGGGGTTCGTTCACCCTTGGCTACGGTGTCAACGACGCCGAAACCTGGTGCGCCCTGTTGGGCACACTCGATCCTGCCCTCGCACCGGTGAATATGGGCCAGGGAGGCTACGGCCTGGATCAGGACTACCTCTGGTACCTTCGCGACGGAATGAGCCTCAAGCCGGCAGTTCACATCTTCGCGTTTGTAGGATGGGAATTTCACCGGATGCAGAGCGACCGGTTCCAGGGCGAACCGAAGCCACAGCTCGAACGATCGGGCGACTCAGTCCGCGCCATCGGCGTACCGGTGCCGTCGCCAGACATGGGACCGGCTCTCCTGAAATTGCGGAACGCCGCCCAATCGCTGCGAAGTGTTGTCCTCCTCCAGAGCCTGGTCGGATCCCGGCCAACCGGAGTGGGCTCGCGGGGACGAGACAGCAGCACCTGGGAGGTTGCCCGGGCGGCGCTGCGGGATCTCGCCCGACGCGACAGCCTCGCGGGTACCAAGCTGATCGTAGTATTTCTGCCGATGCGCGAAGACCACACCGGTACCGGGAACGACCTGTGGCGAGCGTGGGCCCAGGCGGCCGCCGCCTCGGGCGATTTCACCCTCGTTGACCTCATCGAGCCGTTCAGGCGGCTTCCGGTCGACTCGATTGACCCGCTCTTCCTGACCGAGGATGCGATGCCCTTCCCGGCGGCAGCCGGACACTACACCGCGGCCGGCAATGCGTGGGTGGCTCGCCAATTGCTTCCCTGGGTGTCACCCACCCCTGCAACCGGAGCTATGCCACGTCGCTAGCCCCGGTTCACCCGGGCCTAGAGGATTCAAGCGATGGATGCGTCAACCAGCCCCGACGGGCGGAAGTTCCTGGGCGTCAAACTGAAATGGTGGATCTTCCTGTTCGTGGTGATCGGTCTTGCCGCGCTCGTCCTCGTATCGGAAGCCTCGGGATCAGATCAGTTCAACTACAAGATGTTTTGATGCAGATCCCGCTCGCCGGACATGCTCCCGCGGGCTGAAAAAGGATCGTCAGCTCTTCAATCATGCCACGAGCGGAGTCATACATGCGCGTCGCAGTCATCGGCCTCGGAAATGCCGGAACCATGCTCCACCTTCCCGCCCTAGCCGGGCTCTCCGGGGTCGAGGTCGTTGGCGCGATGGATATCGACGCGGCCCGCCGGGCCAAGGCAGCGGCGACCTTCAAGGTGCCGGTCTTCGAGTCATTCGACGTGATGATGGAGACCGGTCGCCCTGATGTGGTGATGATCGGAACACCGCCCGACTCGCACGCGGCATACTGTCTCCGATCGTTCGCCGCTGGCGCACACGTCCTTTGCGAAAAGCCGTTCGTGGCCTCGCTGGCCGAGGCCGATCAGGTGATGGCGGCAGCCCGTGCGGCAGGCAAGCGAATCGCGCTGAACCACGAATTCCGGGAGATGCCGATCTTCCGCGCCGTCCGGGATGCGGTGGACAGCGGTGAGAGTGGCGGGCTCAACTTCGCCCAGGTATGGCAGTTGATGGATCTGCCGCCATGGGCCGAACCGGGGTGGCGTGGCCAGATGCTGCAGCGCACCCTCTACGAAGCGGGAGTGCACCTGGTCGATTTCCTGATGGTCCTCTTCGGCGAAAGGCCGATCAGTGTGGATGCGCGCACATCGACGTGTGGCGTCCGCGAGGGTGAGACCGATGCGGTCGCCCTCCTGACGCTGGAGTTTTCCCGGGGCCGACTCGCCCAGATTACCCAGAACCGCCTTTGCAAGGGCGAGACGCAGTATTTCGAGGTGCGCGCCGACACCGATCGCGCCTCGATCCGCGCCTCCTTCGGCGGGCGGGCGCGGGTGATGGCAGGCTTGTTCCGGAGCACGAAGCCGTCGCTTCGCATCGAGTATGGCGTCTCGGGAATGGCATGGCGGGAGCGGGCCGGTCAACGGCAGTTCCTCGCCCGCAATCCCAAGGACCCGGGGATGATTGCCACGCGAAATGTCATCGAGCGCACACTGAAGGCCTTCAAGGACGGTACCGAGCCGCCTGCGAGCGGAGAGGCCGGACGCGATGTCCTCGCCGTGATTGCCGCCGCGTATCACTCCGCCCTCACCGGCACGCGCTGCAACATCGATGATGCGATGCTTGCCCAGCTCCACGAGGTCCGACTCGGATGAGTGGGCCGCGGGTGGTCGTCGTCGGCGCCGGCCTGATGGGGCGATGGCACGCCGATGCGGCGCGCCACGCGGGGGCGCAGATCGTCGCGATTGTCGATCGTGACCTCAGCCGGGCGCAAGCCCTCGCCGGAACCGGCGCAATGGCATTCTCGTCCCTTGATGCCGCCCTCGCCACCAACCCCGAAGTGGCCCACATCTGCACCGCACTCGATTCGCACACGACGCTCGCCCGCAGCGCACTCGCCGCGGGCTGCCACCTCATTGTCGAGAAGCCGGTCACTCCAGATGCCGGCGAGGCAGAGGCGTTGCTTGCAAGCGCTCGACTCGCGGGCCGAGAGCTCGTTCCGGTCCATCAATTCCGTTTTCAGGATGGGGTGCAGGAGATCCTGGCGCGGCGCGCCGCATTGGGCCCGATTCGGCAGATCGAGTTCGCCACCTGCTCGGCCGGCGCCGACAGTGACCGGGCCGGCGAGCGCGATCAGATTGCCGCCGAGATTGCACCGCACGCGTTCTCCCTGGCGCGAGCTATTCTCGGCAACGCGGTGGGCGAGTTGCCCTGGCATCTCGAGCGCGCCGCCGCGGGCGAATGGCGATTCTCCACCACCACCGATCAGGGGTGCACGATTTCGGGGATGATTTCGCTGAGCGCCCGCCCAACCTTTGCGACCTGTCGCGTGTTCGGTGAGGGCGGCAGTGCTCTCGCCGATCTCTTTCAGGGATACGCGACGTTCGAACCGGGGACCGCCTCGCGGAACTACAAGGTGCTTCGGCCGCTTGCTGTTTCACTTGGCACCGCAGCAGCATCGGCGACTCAGCTGGCGACGCGCGCCTGGCATGGCGAACGCGCCTACCCTGGCCTCAGGGCGCTCTGCGCTGCAAGCTATCGCGCCTTCAGCACGAACGGCCCGGCGCCCTTTGCGGCCGATGAACTGGTCGATGTGGCGCGAGCACGCGATCGGCTGATCGCGCTCGCCGCATCACACTGATCGCTAAGCCTCGGTTCGTTTCCGGCCGCGCACCGTCATCCAGCCGCGCCACTGCAGCGCGAGCACCAGCGCGGCGGCGAGCACGAAGACCAGCACCAGCCCGGCGCGCTGTTTCTCGAGCAATTGATACGCGGCGCCGTGGAATAGCGTGAACGCCAGGATCAGGTAGGCCCACCGCTGGATCCACCGCCAGCGTGCCGTCCCGAGTGATCGCAACGAGAGGTCGTTCGAGATCAGCGCCAGCAGCAGCAGGAGAAGTGCGGCCAACAAGCCGGTATGATTCGCGAGGCCGAACGGATCGGCGCGAAGTCCGAGGAAGCCACGACTATCCGGCGGCGCCAGGAAGTACATCCGGAGCCGCCCCCCGAAATGCACGGTCAGGCCGAGCGCCGTGTGGCCAAGCCCCAGCACCGCCGACCAGATCCCGAAATCGCGCCGAAGATTGAAGCTCACCGGATTCGGCCTGCCCCGGAGCACATTAAGGGGGCCGAGCGCCAGGGTCACGACCAGGAGCGCCAGCGCGACGTAGGCCGACCCCAGAGAAAGTCGCTCGTTGAGAGGGCCCGGCAGCAGGAAGGCAGCGCCGAGCACCGTAGCACCGGAGCCCCCAGCGAGGACCAAGTGCCGCACGGCCCGGCGCTGGCTCTCGGCTGACCATCTCGACGATTGCGTCATCCGGCAAAGCTAGCGCGGACCGGGCGGATGCGGCGCCATTCTTGCCATTGGATTCCCCGACTGCCCGACCCGATTCACGCCTTCACGGAGAGCTCGACCAGATGACCCTGGGTGCGCGCGCCGATCTCACCGAGTCTGATCGGCCCTGGTCGCGGCCATCGCTCGTGGCGCTTGCCCTCGTCATCGCGGTCGGTCTCGCGCTCGGCTGGGCGAGCCGGTTCGGCTCCCTCACCATTTACGGCGACGATGCGGTCTATCTGACGTTGTCGCACTCGCTCGCCGCCGGGCACTACCGCGACGAGTTTCTCGTCGGCACACCGCCCCACGCGCAATACCCGCCTGTGATGGCCATCTACCTGCTGCTGGTGCGACTCGTCGCGGGTAGCTCCCTCGATGCCGCACTCGCCGCGAACCTGCTCCTGCTCGGCGTGACGGTAGCACTCGTCGCCGATGCCCTGCGTCGCCTGACCACGCCCTGGCTCGGTGTCACGGCGGCGGCGATGGTGATGACTTCCCCGCAGATCTTCCAGCTCACGAGAGAACTTCGCTCGGAGATCCCCTTCCTCTTTTTCGCCGCGATCGCGCTCTGGTGCTCGCTCGTCGATGGCGAACGTGCCCGCCGCGGCTATCCCGCCATCGCCATTGCAGCGGCGCTGGCTGCGTTCCTCACCCGCAGCGCGGGCATCGCATTGATTCCGGCGATCGGCTGGGCGTTCCTGTTGCGCCGTACGTGGCGTCCGCTCGTGCTCGGTGGCAGTGTGTGGGGCGCAATCGTGCTTGCCTGGTTCGGATACACACGATGGGCCACCGCACGTACGGTGGGCCACAGCTACGCCAACGACTTTCTCGCCCCGCCGGCGGCGCACGGCGGCCTGCTGAGTCATGTGGCGAGCAACGCCAAGGTCTACTTCGCGAAGCTTGCTGCGGTGCAGTTTGCCATCCCGGATATCCACGGCCAGCCACTCGACAACGCCGTCGAAGGGCTGCTGCTTGTGGCGGCAATTCTCGCCGGTTGCTGGCTGCTGCGAAAGCGATGGGCCGCGCTCGTGGCCTACCTGCTTTGCTCCACCGCGATCCTGCTGGTGTTGCCGTGGCCAGTGATGCGACTTGTCTCGGTGCTGCTACCGTGGTTGATGCTGCTCCTGCTCTACGGCGTTGCGGCGCTTGCGTCACGCGCCGGAATCCGTCGGTCGAATGGAGTTGCGGTCATCGTCGGGGTGGTCATCGCGGGGCTCGGAGTCCGGGCACAGATTGCCGAAGCACAAGTGCAGACAGCGTGTCGCGCCACCGCGCCGTTCGTCGACCCAGGGTGCTACACGCCGGAAGATCGAGGATATGCCGCGGCCGCACTATTCGCCCGCGACTCGCTTCCCACGGGTGCGGTGGTCGCTGCTTCGAAGCCCGCGATCTTCTACGTGCTCTCGCAACGGAGCACGCTGCCACTCGAACTCTTTGCGCAATCGAACGCGTCACGATTGCTGGCACCGGCGGGTCCGGCCACGGCACTCCTCCTCAGCTGGCAATACCC
>JBDSMX010000115.1:0-11201 GCA_039915645.1 Gemmatimonadales bacterium
TTGGGCGAAGAAGAGAAGCGAGAGGTGCTCGCGAATGACAAGGTGATCCGCGATCGAGGCGACTTCATGTCGGCCGTTCAATTGGGCGTGACATCGGTTCGGAATTGGGATCGCCACCTCCAGGTCACCACCGGGGCATCGGAACACGGCGGCCTCCCGCTCGCCGGGTTCTCCGTGATCGAAGCCGCGAACGTCGAGGAGGTGGTCGAGTTGGTGTCGAACACGCCTTGCGCTCGGGCTCGAGGGGTTATTGAGATTCGTCCGTTCTGGAACCGTGACGACAGCGGCCCATCGCAATAGCATGTTGCGGCTGAGCTTCGCGCTGTCGCGTCTCACCCGGGAGGTCCGGTGCGCTCTGCATTCCTCACCCTGACATCCGCCGTCCTCGCTCTCTCCACGGCGGCGACTCCGGCTTCGGCTCAGTCCGACCAAACCAATCAGTCCGCGCTCGCCCGCTTCTCCGGAATCGTCCGCGACATCAACAGGGTACCGATCAAGGGTGCCGCGGTCGTGCTTGTTGGTGCCAACGTCGGCACGGTCACCGATTCCCTCGGGCACTACACCCTTCTCGTGCCAGGGCGCCCGGACTCCCTGCGAGTCTCCGCGAGATGGTATGCCACGACGACTGGCGCCATCCCTGCCATCCGTCCCGGGACATCGGCTTGGCAGGTGATCATCCTCAAGCGGCCGAGCCGGGTCCCGATCACCCCGTTGCATAACCCGCGCTCGCGACGCTCCGAGCCAAACGGCGGAGCGCATTCGTGAAATATCCGGCGTCAGTCGATGCTGGGTGGTCTCGGGTGCGCGCTGATGTGCGTCGCTTGCCAGGGCGATAACACTGTCCATTCGAACCCAGCTCAGCCTCTACCTGCCTGCCCTGGAGGCCGAAGCAATCGACGCGTTGCGTCGCGTGCTCGACCCGGTGCAGGCCGAGCTGATTCCGGCACACGTCACACTCTGTCGTGAGGATGAGCTCGACGGCGTGTCGGCGGCAGAGTTCACACGCCGACTTGGGCTCGGGCGACCCGTCGACCTCAGCTTCGGCGCGCCGCAACTCTTTCACGGCCACGGCGTGCTGTTGCCTGCCGTGGGCGATCTGTCGGCTTTCGATTCGCTGCGACGGATTGCGCTCGGCAGGGAGAGTGTGCGACAACACTCTCCCCATATCACCCTGGCGCACCCGCGGAATCCGCAGGCGCCCGGCAATACGGCCGCGAACGTCCTCCTCGCGCCGACCGGGCTGCGCGTTACATTCACCGAGGTCGTCCTGATCGAGCAGACCAACACCGCCCCGTGGCAGGTGCTGGAACACTTCACCCTCTCGATCGGGTAGCTCGGTCCGCAACTTCCTGGCTCGTTGGCACCTCCCAATACGGGCCACCCCATGGAACCACACCTTCCCCATGCAGTGAAATCCCGGGGGCTGCTCGGCAAGCTCGCCGAAGCCTCGGCTGTCGTCATCGCGGTGGCTTCGCTGGCGATCACCCTCTATGAGGCGAGGGCAACGCGAGAGCACGACCGGATGTCGGTCTGGCCGCGATTGGTTCAGGAGAGTTCCGACTCCGGCGGACGCTACGACCGCGCCATCACCAACGCAGGGCTCGGGCCGGCGCTGATCAAATCCTTCGAAGTCCGGCTCGACGATTCCGTGCAAACGTCGTGGGCTCCGGTGGTGAATGCATTGGTGAGCCCGGCTCCGAATCCCGGCTACTTCTTCTCTGCCGTCGGGCCGGGCACGGTGATTCTGCCTGGCCGCACGCTCCACGTACTGACCATCATCTCCGCAAAGCTGAGCACGGTCGCCGCCGGACAGGATCCGCGACTCGTGAGTCGGGTCTGCTACTGCTCATTGTATGATGAATGCTGGACGGCCGAGAGCCGGCATCTGGAACCGCAAGCGGTGGAGCAGTGTCCAGTGGCTGATACTGGGGGAGTGCTTCGCTAGCGCGGCGAGCTGACCGCTTCCATCGCGCTGCGTCCTCGCGCGCCGGCCTATCCAAGGAGGGCGACAGTCGCCGGGTCTGGTCTCGCGAGCAGGCTGGCAATTCGCGCCACGTATTCGTCCCGGCCGAACGGCTTCGCCAGAAAGCGATCCGGGTGGGTACCGAGCAGCGGATCATTCGCCCATTCACCGATGTCGCCGCTCACGAAGAGGCAGCGCTCCGCGAGCCACGGTTGCTCACGCCGGATCCACTGGTAGAGGCCGACACCATCGATTTCTCCCGGCATCCGGATGTCGGTGACGACGAGGTCGCAGGTCTCGCGCTGCAACACGGCAATCGCTGCCGCACCGCTGTCGGCCGTCAGTACACGAACGCCTTCACGGACGAGGACGCGACGCTGGACGTCGCGAAGTACCGGCTCGTCGTCCACGACCAGCACGGTCGCGTCGGTGTGTCCAGGAGCAGTACCGACGCCGGCGACTGACCTCGGTTCGAGATGCGCTGCCACAGCCGGACGCAGGGGCGCCACCGCCGCGCGAAGCCGAATGGCGACGCGGGCGCCCCGATCCGGAAGATTCTCGACCGATACCGTGCCGCCGACCTCCGCGACAAAGCGGTGAACGAGCGTCAAGCCCAGGCCGGTTCCGCTGCCAAGTTCCTTGGTGGTGTAGAACGGGTCGAAGGCGCGGTCGGGCTCACGAAAGCCCGGTCCGTCATCATCGAACGTCAGCAGGACCCAATCACCATCGACTGCGGCGGCCCGCACTTGCACCCGTGTGCCCCCTCCGGAGAGCATGGCGTCCAGCGCGTTCGACATGATGTTCATCGCCACGTGTTCAATGCGCTGCGCCTCGGCCACTACGTACAGCGAATCGGCGATCTCCACATCAAGTGTCATCCCAGCCTGGGTGAATGCGTGTTGACGAAGCCCCGCCGCGACACCAATCGCGGCCGCCAGCGGCACCGGTCCATCCGGCGCCGCCGCCTTCCGCGAGAAGTCGAGCAGGTTGCGCACCAGCGATCCGGCGCGCTGCGCTTCGGTCACCAGCGGCTGCACGAGTTCCCGGACAATCTTCCGGACCGCCGGATCGTGATGCGAACCCAGCTCCTGTTGCAACAGTTCCGCAATGCCTCGGAGGCCGGCAAGTGGATTGTTGAGTTCATGCGCGAGTCCTGCCAGCATGAGGCCGATGGCGCCGAGTTTTTCGTGCTGTACCAGTTCCTGCTGCGCCTGTCGCAGCGTTGCAAGGGTCCCGAGCAACGCCGCGTTCTGGTCCACGATTTCGGCCCGAGCGGCCTGGATGTTGTCGGCCATATCGTTGAAGCTGAGCGCTACCAGACCGAGCTCATCGTCACGCTGATGCGGAATCCGCGCGAGCAACTCCCCGCCGCCCAGACGTACTGCTGCCTGGGAGACCTGACCCAGCGGTACAATGACGCGTCGCATGACGGTCCGGACAAACAAGATGCCGGCCACCGCCAGGACGATCAGCGCCACCACGATGGCCGCGAGTGACCGTTCCAGCGCGTGCAGCTGATCCTTCTGCTCCAGCGTTCGTTCGCGTTCGCGCAGCACGACGAACTGCCGCATGGCCAGGTCGAGTGCGGTGACGTGGCGCTCCATCTCGACGATGCGCCCAGCGGCCGCAGCGGCGTCGCCGGTACGATCGAAGGCTTGATGCGCGTCGACTTCCAGCGATTGGTGGAGTTCCTTGATCGTTTCGACCTGGATGCGTGCGTCGGTCGCCATCGGTTGAAAGAGGTATTGACGCAGTCGACCGTACGCAACGGAGTCCAGCGATTCGTATCGCGCACGGTTGGGCGCGCTCGGCTCCTTGACCTCGCGATACGCGGCGAGCAGCTGACCGTAGACCGCCGTCACGATGTCAT
Source organism: Gemmatimonadales bacterium (assembly GCA_039915645.1). Taxonomy (GTDB): domain Bacteria; phylum Gemmatimonadota; class Gemmatimonadetes; order Gemmatimonadales; family GWC2-71-9; genus Palsa-1233. Next base: position 3,834 of record JBDSMX010000115.1, read on the forward strand.
CGGCGGTGCGTTGTTCGGCTAGCCCCGCGCTGACATCGCGCTCAAAACTGCCCCGCAACGAGACGAACAGGACGAGGATGCCGACCGTCAGGAGCGCGAGGGCAACGGCAATCGTCCCGGCTCCAGCGACGAAGAGTTGGCGGAGCGAGCGCGGTCGTCTCACGGACCATTGACCGTCGAAATGACACGCGCGCCGGTCGGCGTCACCTCGCCGAGGCAGTAGGAAGGAGGCGGTGCCCCGGTGGAGTCGAAACTGAACTCCCGGCTGGCGCCGGTAAAGGCCGGGCGCGTGCGGCCCAGTGATACGAGATACTCGCGTATCGCTTCCGGCTTCGGGCCCACGGCGCGCGCGGCCGTGGCCAGCAGAATCATCGCATCGTAGGTGAGCACCGCTTCGGGTGACAGTTGATTCCCGTGGATTGCTCCAAATCGTTCGCGGAATGCGCGCAATTTCAGCCGCTCACCGTGGACATCAACGAAGCAGACGAAGCGTACCCCGGTGAATCTCCCGTCGGCATTCAACTCTGTGTCGAGATTGTCCACCCCGTCACTGCCAAGAATGGTGATCGCCGGAATGCGGGTGCGAAGCACGGGGAGCAGCTCGCCCAGTTGCGGTGATCGCCCGAGCCAGATGAGCAGTGTCGAGCCTGGAGCCGCGATCGCGCTGGCGAATGCCGGTACGTCTCCCAGCGGTTCATTCTCGACGTAGGACCCCTCGTACACGATGGGCACTCCGGCGCGGGCAAGCTGCGAACGCAACTCATCACGCAGCGCCCGACCGTAGTCATCGTTGACATAGACCACCGCCGTGCGTTGCGTCGCACCCCCTGCCGCGACCAGGGCGGCGATATAGCGCGCTTGATGCACATCACTGGCGACAAGCCTGAAGGTGAACGGACCGCTGCGGTCGAGTAGTGGCGAGGAACTGGTGGGGGCAACCTGGACGATATGGCGGGCGTTGTAGATCTGGGATGCCGAAAGCGATGCGCTACTGCTCGAGTGGCCGATCACCGCGATGACGGCCGGGTCCGCGGTGAGACTCTCCGCCGCTTCAAGGGCAGGTTCGGCGAGGGTCCCATCGAGGCGTCCAATGTGGACGAGCGCCAGCGCACGACCCCGAATCCCACCCGTCGCATTGATCTCGGCGACGGCGAGCTGGCCACCCGCCACCGCGTCGGCGCTGACCATAACGCCGATATGAATCGGGGCCGACGAGGTGCACGTGAGCAAGAGGAGCCCGACGACCACCGCCGCGATGCCGAGGCGGAGGGTCATCGTGTGGCTGCTGGGCGGACCGCGCAATTGTCTGGCTGGGTCACGCTGGGGTAGACGCCGGCCAGAGGGTGCGGAGCACAGCAGCTCCAGTCGCGTCCTTCTTGCTCAATTTCCGCGAGGATTTCGAGCTAGATCTTGCGATGGAGGACAGCGACCAGGAGGCCGCCCTGCCGCGCGACAGAGTTCCCGGGTATTTTCAGACTGCCGCTCGCTCCGAGGGGCGCTCCGCTGGTCCCACGTGCAGACAATCGGCCGTGATATGACGAAAAAGAAGGCGTCACGCCATCCGTCACTCTCGTCGCGGGAATCCGAAATTCCCTTGGACGCTACGTCTGGGGAACCAACGGGCGAATCCCTGGATCGTGGCTTCCCGATCGTCGGCATCGGCGCCTCCGCCGGCGGGCTCGCGGCGTTCGAGGAGTTCTTTCGCGCCTTGCCTGTCAGCGCCGAGCTCGACATGGCCTTTGTGGTGGTCCAGCACCTCGCCCCGGATCACACCAGCATTCTCGCCGAGCTGATTCAGCGCTTCACCGCGCTACCGGTGGTCGAAATCACCGATGGCATCACGGTGCAGCCCAACACCGTCTATGTGATCCCCCCCAACTGCGACCTGGCCCTCATCAACGGGACATTGCAGCTGCTCGAGCCGATCGATGCGCGCGGCCATCGCCTGGCGATCGACTTCTTTTTCCGTTCATTGGCCCAGGACCAGCGCGAGCTGGCGATCGGGATCATCCTCTCCGGCAGTGGCGGCGACGGCAGCCTCGGCGTGCGGGCGATCAAGGGCGAGGGCGGGATGGTGATGGCGCAGACGCCGACGACTACCGAGTTCGACAGCATGCCGCGGAGCGCCATCGCGACCGGCCTGGTCGACTTCGTGCTCCCGCCACACGAGATGCCAGCGGACCTGATCGCCTACTGCGGCCAGGCCTACGGCCGGCCGCACGGTGCCACCGGTGCCACCGGTGCCACCGGTCACTCGACCTCGGACGGACTGCGGAAGATCTTCGTGGTGCTGCGGGCCCAGACTGGCCACGACTTTTCCCTCTACAAGCAGAGCACCATCGCGCGCCGGGTTGAGCGGCGTCAGGCGGTGCACCGGATCCAGCAGGTGGATGGCTACGTGCGCCTGCTGCAGCAGAATCCCGGCGAAGTCGATGCCCTGTTCCAGGACCTGCTCATCGGGGTCACGCGATTCTTCCGCGACCCCGACGCCTTCGCCGTACTCGAAGCGCAAGTGATTCCGAATCTCTTCGCGAACAAGTCGCCCGACGCTACGGTCCGAGTCTGGGTGCCCGGCTGCTCCACCGGCGAGGAAGCCTATTCCATCGCGATCCTGCTCCTCGAATACATGGCCGCCGCCAAGCACAGCTTCAAACTGCAGGTCTTCGCGACTGACATCGACCGCCGGGCCATCGACACGGCGCGCAGCGGGGTCTACCCCGGGAGCATCTCGGAAGATCTCACCCCGGAACGGCTCGCCCAGTTCTTCGTAGCAGAGGATGATTCCAACCATTATCGGGTGCAGAAGCGCGTTCGCGATGTCGTAATCTTCTCCGAGCAGGCTGTTACCCGCGACCCGCCCTTCTCCAAGCTCGACCTGATCAGTTGCCGCAATCTGTTGATCTACCTCGGTGCCGAGCTGCAGAAGAAGCTGATGCCGTTGTTCGACTATGCCCTCCGCCCGGGCGGCTATCTCTTTCTCGGCACGTCGGAGAGTGTCGGCGATTTTGCGACCCTCTTTTCCACGGTGGATCGGAAGTCGAAGGTGTACCAGTCCCGGGATGACGGTCACCTCCGGTTTGCCGGCGCCGCCCGGGTCCCCCCACTGTTGAGCGGCAGCGGTTCGCCTTCACCGCGGAGAACCACGCCCCCGCCCAAGGATTCGCTCCGCGATGTGACGGAGCGCGCGCTGCTGCAGCATCGTGCGATGGCCGGGGCGCTGGTGACCGGCAAGGGCGATATCCTCTATCTGCACGGACGCACCGGGCAGTTCCTGGAGCTGCAAGAGGGCGAGGTCCATGCGAACCTCGTGGCGATGGCGCGTGAGGGGCTGAGGCGTCCGTTGGGCGCGGCGCTGCGGCGGGCGGTCACCCGCAATCAGCGGGTGCAGCAATCCGGCATCTCGGTCCGGACCAACGGAGAGTTCACCGCCATCGACATCACGGTACAGCCGGTGACGTCCGGTCGTCCCGGGGCTGAGGAGCCGGCGATGTTTCTGGTGATCCTGGAACCATCTTCCCTACTGCGCAGCGGGACGCCTGAGCCCATCGCAGATGCAGCGGAACCGGGCGCCTCGGCCGACAGCCGGATCGAGGCGCTGAAGCTCGAATTGCAGCTCAAGGAGGCGAGTCTCCAGATCTCCAACGAGGAGCTGGAAGCCTCCAATGAAGAGCTCACCTCCTCAAACGAAGAGATGCAGTCGGTGAACGAGGAGCTGCAGTCTACCAACGAGGAGATGGAGACCTCGAAGGAGGAGTTGCAGTCGGTGAACGAGGAGCTGTCGACCGTCAACGTCGAGCTGCAGAACCGGGTGGCTGACCTGTCGCAGGTGAACAACGATATGAACAACCTGCTGGCGGGGACGGGCGTCGGGACGATCTTCGTGAACCACGGGCTGCAGATCACCCGCTTCACGCCACTGGTCACCCAGTTGATCAACCTGATTCCCACCGATGTCGGACGGCCGGTGGGGCACATCGTCTCCAATCTGAAGGGCTACGACCAGCTGGTGGAGGACGTGCAGCGGGTCCTCGATACCCTGGTGCCGTTCGAGGTCGAGGTGGAGAGCAAGGCGGACCGGTGGTTCCTGTTGCATATCCGCCCGTATCGCACGCTGGAGAACGTGATTGAGGGCGCCGTGATCACTTTCACCGACGTGACCGAGATGAAGCAGGCGCAGGATGAATCGCGGGCCCTGGCCCGCCTGGCCACCGTGGTCCGCGATGCCAACGACGCAATCGCCGTCTATGATCTCGACGGCCGCATCCTGGCCTGGAATCCCGGCGCGACCCGTCTCTACGGCTGGAGCGAACCGGAGGCGCTGCGGATGAATGTGCGCGAGCTGATTCCGGAAGCGCTGCGCGAGGCCGCTCTGGCGTCGGTGCGGCAACTCAGTCGCGCCGAAGTCCTCGCGCCGTATCGCACGCAACGGCTGACGAAGGACGGCCGCACCATCGCGGTCTCACTTACCGCCACCATGCTGCTGAGCGGCGCAGGCGAGATGTATGCGATCGCCACCACCGAACGGGCGATCACGTGATCGACGACGGCACGAAGGATTCCCGGAAGGATCCGCTGGCGATCACCTCTCCGGAGGCCCTTCGTCATCGTGCCGACGAAATCGCGCAGGCCCGCAGGTCGGAGCCACTCGGCGAGCTCTCCCGCGGCGATACCCTCGAGCTGATTCACGAACTACGGGTGCATCAGATCGAACTCGAGTTGCAGAACGAGGAACTGCGCAGCACCCAGGAATCGCTCGAGGCGTCGCGGTCTCGTTATTTTGATCTCTACGATCTGGCGCCGGTGAGTTACTTCACCCTCAGCGAAGATGGGGCGATTCTGGAGGTGAACCTGACCGGGGCCCGGCTGCTCGATGTGGGCCGGGCCGCGCTCGTCGGGCGGCCGCTCAAGCTGTTCATCCTGCCCGAGGATCAGGACATCTTCTACCTCGCCACCCGGCAATTGGTGAACACCGATCGGGAACAGGCCTTCGAGCTTCGGATGAACCGACGAGATGGCCAACCGTTCTGGGTATGGGTCGAGGCGACGTCCGCTCAAGACGATGACGCGAACCCCGTGCTCCTGGTGGTGCTGACCGATATCACCGCCCGCAAACAGGCCGAGCAGGCGCTGCGTACCGCCGATGCGTTGCGCGACAGCTGGACCTACTACCGGCAGATGATCGAATCGCTACCGCAGCTGGTGTGGACCAGCGGCCCCGACGGCGCCTGGGACTACCTCGGCCCGCAGTGGCTCGGGTTCACCGGCTTTCCGGCGGAGGCGCAGATGGGACTGGGCTGGGTGCGGCAACTGCATCCTGACGACCGCGACGCGGCGGTCATCAACTGGAACCGCGCCGTCGCGACCGGGACGACCTTCGCCGGTGAGTTCCGGATTCGCCGCTACGACGGCGCCTTTCACCGGTTCAAGTGGCGCGCGGTCCCGCTCCGCGGTGACTCTGGGGCGATCACCCGGTGGCTGGGAAGCAATACCAATCTGGATGACCCGACTCCCGACGAGGCGAGTCTCCCCTCTTGAGATTGATTGAGCTCTGCCCGACTCGCCCGCAATTGATGGCACTCTCTCTGCTGCTCGCCGCCTGCACCAGTGTCGCGCCGCGCACGCAGCGGCTGACCGGGCCGGGCGTGTCGCCGGGAGTGTGGGGAGTGCTCGAGCTGCCGCATACACCGGGGCCGCACGCGGCAGTGATCCTCCTTCCCGGGTCGTATGGCTGGCGTGGTGACTACGCTGGCTTCGCCAAAACGTTCGCCGATTCCGGGTTTGTCGCGCTGGCGATCGACTATTACGCCGAAGCCGGCCGAGGCGACACGCCGGCGCAGGAGCAGCGGAACTGGTCGGCGTGGCAGGCGACGGTGCGCAACGCGGTTGCCTATCTCGATACTCTGCCGCAGGTGTCGAGCGGCCACATCGGACTCGTGGGCTACTCGCGCGGTGCATTCCTGGCCACTTCGGTTGCCGGGTCGTTGCCGCCTATCGGCGCGGTCGTGGACTACTACGGTGGCGGCAGCGACGACGATCCGTCCGTTGAGCAGATCCCGAAATTTCCGCCTTTGCTGATCCTCCACGGCACGGCGGACGCCGAGGTATCGGTCGACCTCGCCCATCGACTGTATGATCGGATCAAGGCGAATGGCGGCACGGTCGAGATGCATCTCTATCCTGGTGCGGGGCACGTCTTCAACGGGCCGTGGGCGGCGACCTATTCGGCGCCCGAGGCGGCAGATTCATGGATGCGAACGATTTCCTTTCTTCGCGAAAAACTGGCAGCGGGCCAGAATTCTCACTGACAACAACGAAGGTGGAGGCCATGATGACAAAGGTTGCGGGCATCTGGATGGTGACAGTCGGGCTGGTTGCGTGCACTGCCGCTCCTCCGCGCGAGATCGTCATTCCCGCGACCGACTATGCCTTCACGCTACCATCGAAGGAGCTGCCGGCGGGGCCGACGCAGTTCCGGATCGACAACAAGGGGAAGGTGCCGCACGAGATGGCGCTGGGACAGCTCAACGCCGGAGTCACCGCCGATTCGGTGCTGGCCTATGCCACGAGAGGCGGCGATCCTGGCGACCTCGCCGATGGCGTCATCGGTATCCTGATTGCCAGACCCGGGACGCAGTCGATGGGATCGCTGAGCGCGAATCTCGTGGCAGGGCGGACCTACATGATGCTTTGCAATTTCAAGGATAGCGATTCCTTGCCGCCGCACATGGCGATGGGAATGGTCGCCAGTTTTGTCGCGAAGTAAATCCATCGTATCCACCTGGGAGAGTCAGTGAACAACGCAACTCCGGCGGCCCTGCATCACACCTGCTTCGTGGTGCGCAACCTCGAAGAGACAGCCCAGCGGCTCGCGAACTCTTTCGGCGTCGGGCCGTGGAACATCTGGACCATCACGCCGACTGTCTGCAAGGTGCACGGCAAGGACTCTCCTTTCTCGTTTCGTGTCGCACTCGCGACTGTGGGAGGAGGCAACTTCGAGCTGGTGACGCCGCACTCGGGTCACAGCATTCTCGACGAACACCTCGAGAAGCAGGGCGAGGGATACCATCACGTCTGTCTTGTCTACCCGACGCTGCAGGCCGTGCGCGATGCCAAGGCTGAGCTACTGCGGCAAGGGCGGGAGCTGCTGCAGGAGGCCGGTGGCGGAGAGGTGTTCGAGTTCGGCTATTTCTGGTTTCCGGAGATTTCGTCGCTGGTCGAGGTGCTCTTCCTCGATCCCTCCGCGTTGCCCGCTCCCGAAGTCGTGATTCAGCCTGCGGCGGCGTAGGCCATGGCGCAGCTGGAGCTGGTCGCGCTCATCGTGCATGAGTACGACCCTGCCATCGCCTTTTTCCGGGATGTCCTGCAGTT
>JBDSMX010000022.1:0-3415 GCA_039915645.1 Gemmatimonadales bacterium
CCGCCGCAATCAGCGCGGCGAGCTTGAGCTGCCCAATGTCGCGCTCGAGTACTTCGATGCGCGCGCGCGCCGCGGTGAGTTCTTCCTGCCGCTTCGGCACCAGCAACGGCAGCTCTTCCACCGAACATGAGAGTTGCTGCGCCAGCGAACGCGTCAGCGCCGCGCGAGACTTCGCCTGCGCCATCGCCCGACCACCGGCGACGAAACTCACCCGCACGTGACCACGGACCTTCTCCACGTCGGTGATGAAGATCGGGCCGAGTTCTGCGGTGCTGCTCACATGCGTACCACCGCACGCGCTGCGGTCGATGCCCTGGATCGAGATGATCCGGATCTCGCCTTCGCGTTCCGATGGCTTGCGCAGTCCCGCTGCCGTTGCCGCATCCTCGAAACCAACCGCGACCGGCAACGCCGAGATCACTGCCGCATATGCCAGCCCTTCCAACTGCTCAAGCTGCTTCTCGCTCACTTCGGCCGCGTCGAATTCGATGGTCGAGTGCGCCGGTCCGAAATGCACACTCACCGTGTGCAATCCGAAATGCTCGTCGGCAAGCGCCGAGAGGAGATGCTGTGCCGTGTGCTGCTGCATGTTGTCGCGGCGACGTCCACCATTGATCCGGCCGTGCACCGGTCCGAGTGGAATCGCCGAGTCGAGCACGTGGATGATGTGCGAGTCGGCATCGATGACATCGATCACGTGCGCGTGCTTGAGGACGCCGGTATCGTGCGGCTGCCCACCCGAGGTGGGATAGAAGGCGGTCTGGTCGAGAATGACGCGAAGCGGATCGCCATCGTAGGCAATCGCGACGGCATCGAAGTGGAGCAGGTCGGCGTCGGTGTAGTAGAGCCGCTTCGTCATCAGGCGATGACCTCGTCGCCCACCGCGACGCTCCCTGGCGCACGCATCACCAGATTCTGACCGAAGATCGCGCCGCGCCCGGGAATGGTGCGGAAAGTTGCCAGCGTGCGCAGCGGCTCCTGCCGCGGGTGGCGTGCACCAGTGAGTTGGTCGGTCGTGAGCACGGTACACCTCGCGCACGGCTTCACGGCATCGAAGGTCATTGCACCCACCTTCACCTCGCGCCAGTCGTCTTCACCCCAGGCGACACCACCCTGCACCACGATGTTGGGACGGAAGCGGGTCATCGGCACCGGCTCTGCCATGCGCGCGTTTAGATCGGCGAGCGAGGCCTCCTGCACGATCAGCACCTGATAGCCATCGGTGAACGCGGTCTGGGCATCGCTGCGCGGCGAATAGGTGGGATCGATGAAGCGCTGTGAGCCCGCGCCAAACCAGACCAGTCGCAGCGGCTCGCCGACGGCATCGCGAAACCATGCCGCCGCGCGTTCCCCTTGATCGTGGGCACGGAAGGCGCTGTCCCAGACCACCACATCCGTCATCGAGCCATCGGGATCGACCTCGAGCGCGAGCGGCTTCATCTGCGGCGCGCGCACGGTGAGGCGAGTACCGTCGAGTTCGGGCTCGATGGTCGCCAGCTGCTGTACTTCGCGCTGCGAGACGAAGCGGCCGCTCGGATCGATCAGCATCAGCCGCCGGTCGTCAACAAATCCAAGGGCATCAAGCTCGGCCGACTCGAGCGAGTGGCCGCGACACCCCTTGATCGGGTAACGGTGGAGCGAGGCAACGCGCATCGATTACTCCTTCCGGTAGAAGGCCCCGGGGAACGAGAGCGGTAATGGTGGTGCCGCGCATGCGCGGCACGGGTACTCGCGACACCGGGAATCCGAGGTGCAATAAATCGGATGGACCGGTGCCGCGCATGCGCGGCACCACCAAGACGAGGCTAGTTCTTACCCTTGGTCAGGTCCCAGAGCTTCGCCAGCGTCAGCTTCGGCCCACGCCCGATCCAGATCGTGACGCGCTGCTCCTCCTTCACGCGCCAGGCATCCTCTATTACTCGCGCGGCGTGGAGCTCTTGAAAGAGCGGTGCGAGTTGGGTCGAATCGCCACCCGCGATGACAGTGACTGCACCGGCCCGGTCTCCGTGCCCCCAGAACCAGTAGGAGCCGCAGGGACAGATAGCGGGCGGCAGTCCGAAGCGAGGGCCGTACCAATCGAGGGCACCGGCTCGGCCGTAATTGGTCGCGACCAGCACCGCCGTTGCACGCTCGGACGCCGGCAGCGAATCCCAGACGTCGATCACGTTTTCGGCGAAGGTCTGCCAGCCAAGCATGTCGGCGAAATCCTGCGGCAGCGGCGCCACTTCGCCGAGATTGGTGCGCACGGTCGAGGTGATGCCGGTGCGGGAGGCGTATTCGGCCATCGCGATCTTCGGGAGAATCGGCAGGCCAATGGGGAGCGCCAGCGAGACACCGAAGATCGCGGTCACCGCTGCGATCGCCGAGACGAGCCAGCGGCGAGGCCGGTGCGCCAGTGGCTCGACCCACACCGCACCGGCCGCCGCGAGTGCCGGCCAGATCGGTCCGAGATAGTACGCCTTGCCGTGGAGCACGAGCAGCAGCAGTGCCGTGGTGAGCGCCGCAACTGCCACCAGACGCCACGGCCGCAGCTGGGGTGCCTGGAAGAGCGCCACCATTCCGACGAGCCCGAGCCACATCATCGGCCCATAGAGAAACTGTTCGCTGATGAATCCCAGGGCGGTCACCCGCTGCAGCTGGCTCGCGGCGAGATCGCTCATCTGCCCGCGCACTGGCCAGCCGAGGACGATCTGTCCGATGATCGAGGGCGAGCCGATGACCAGCGCAATCAGCGCAGCGAGCCACGGCTCGCGGGTGCGGAACGCCTGACGATGGGCCGAGAGGAGCAGTGCGGCTACGGCGCCCACCGCGAAGAAGCCGATCGAGAATTTCGCGAGCAGGTCGATCCCGCCAACCACACCGAGCCAGCGCCACCACTTCGGCCGATCGTCAACGGCGATGAGCGCGAGGAGGAGATAGCCCACCGTCCAGATCAGCTGGTCGAGCACCACGGGCTGGAAGAGCGAGCCAGAGCGCAGCGTGAGAGGTGAAAGCAGGACGGTGAATGCCGCGAGCGCGGCCGCGCGCTGATTGCCACCCAGCTGTCGGGCGATCTGGCCCGTCACCAGGACCAGTGCGCCGTGGCAGAGCGCCGGGATGAGGCGGAGCGCGAAGAGCGTCGAGCCGAAGAGGAGGCGCTCGAGCTGCGACAGGATCGCGATGAGCGGGGGGAAGTCCATCCCGAAGAGGGAGAGGTGACGGCCCATCGCGGCATAGAGGAATTCGTCGCGGTGGATTTCGTACGGGGTGACGAGGTTCACCAGCAGGTGGATCAGGACGGCAACGAGGGCGAGGCCGAGCTCGCCACCCAGCCGCGAGCGGCGATAGGGTCCGAGGGCCCAGTGGGCGGCCTCGTTGACGAGGACGCGCTGGGAGGTGTTGAGGAGTTCCGTCTGGCTCGTGATGCTTTTTGGCT
>JBDSMX010000158.1:0-10321 GCA_039915645.1 Gemmatimonadales bacterium
ATGAACGGTCAGGCGCTCTTCGGGATGCCGCACGGCATGCAGGCGGCGCCAATCTCGGTCAAACTCCTCGCCCCGCGCGACTGGAAGGTGAGCACCTCGCTCAAACTCGCCGGCGGTCAATACTTCGCCGACGACTACGATCAGCTGGTCGATTCGCCGATTCTCGCCGGTCGACTCTCGCGTGCACGCATGCTGGTGACCGGTGTGCCGATCGACATCGCCGTCTACTCGACCCACGACAAGATCACCGCGACCCAGCTGAGCGAGGCGATGCGGACGATGCTCAACGCCGCCGGTGCCTTCCTCGGCAAGCTCCCGGTCGATCGCTACACCTTCCTCTACACCTTCGAGGAACGGGGCGAAGGCGCCTGGGAGCATTCCTACGGCTCCGAGTATGCCTTGCAGGAAGCGGACTACACGCCGGCCTACGGCAAGCGGATTTCCGACATCGCCGCCCACGAGTTCTTCCACGTGGTGACGCCACTCAATCTCCATTCGGAGATGATCGAGCACTTCAACTTCGAGACGCCGGTACCCTCACAACATCTCTGGCTCTACGAGGGGTCGACCGAATGGGCCGCGCAGAAGATGCATCTCGAGTCGGGGCTCAAGACGGCGGATGAATACCTGACCACGCTGATCGGGAAGATGAAGAACGACCGGGTCGGCTACGACACGACCTGGTCGCTCTCGCAGCTGGCGCTGACATCCTTCTCGGATTCCGGTCAGCGGCAGTACGGCAACATCTACATGCGCGGTGCCATCGTCGCCGGGTTGCTCGACATCAAGCTGTTGCAGCGCTCGCATGGCGAGCACGGGCTCCGCGACCTGATCCAGGATCTCTCGAAGCAGTACGGCAAGAAGCGGGCGTTCACCGATGACTCACTTTTCGAGGTGATCGCCGCGCGCACAGGCCCCGACGTCGCCGACTTCCTCCAGCGCTACGTCCGCCAGGCCCAGCACCTCCCCGTGAAGGAGTACTACGAGCTGCTCGGCATCACGCTCATCGAGGACGAGACGGGTGGGCCGGTGCGCTTCGAGATGAACCCCAACCCCACGCCGGACCAGGCGAAACTGCGTGCCGCCTGGCTCGGCCGGGGAGGGAAGCTCGCCGCCTAGTCGCATACGCCGCCAGGCGCGTCGTCGCAATCGCCAGTCACCCTCGAGATGCTGTGGCCTCGGAGTTAGTGCGCCCGTGGGCCACTCGCGACCGCTCTCGCCTCGGCAACCGCCGCCGCGGGATTCATGACCCTGAGACCGCGTGGTCCCATCACATCCGCCGTGCGCAACAGAATCTCGACCATCGTCGCCGTGGTCAATCGCGGTTGCACCGCCAGCATTTTCGCCACCGTGTTGACCACACCAGGCGCTGCAAACGAGGTGCCTGAACTCGCCTCCCGACTGCCGCCAGGAACCTTCGTCTCGACCAGGTAGCCGTTCGCATACAGCCGCACGAGCGGTCCCGTGTTCGTCCAAGAGGCCTCGTCGCCGGCACGATCGACGGCGCCCACCAGCAGCATGTTCGGCAGGTCGATCCGGAGCGCAAAATCGTTGAACTCGGTGTTGTTCCCGGAATTGCCTGCGGATGCCACGAACAGGATGCCCGGCGACGCACGCATGCCGGCCATCATCGCACGGCGCAGGGTATCGACCGCATACCGCGCGATCGCGGCACGCTCGGCGACCGGCATCGACGGTGCGCAGCGCTCGAGCTCACCCAGCAACCCGTTCTCCGGTCGGCCCCACGACATGTTCACGACGCGAGCCTGCTGCAATCGGAAATACGTCACCATGCGGGCGAGCATCGCCGCCTCTCGCTCGGCGTTCGCCCGGGAGGGGCAGGGGTCCGGGATCGCGCCATGACTGAATTCCATTCGCCCGAGCACCACCCGGACGGAGGGATTCCCCGCGACCGCGACGCTGGTGACCGCGGTGCCGTGGGAATAGCCGTTCCACTGATCCTCCCAATCCTGATAGATCGCGACGGAATCGGCCGAGAGCGTGGCCATGCGGTCACGCACGAAGTGGGCATCCGGCGTGTCGAGGTTGGCGTCCAGGTCGCCAATCCCGCGGAAGATCCTGTTCATCTCCTCCTGCCGTGCGAGCAGCGCTTGGGGCAACTCCGCCATCGGCGTATCAGTCTGGCGGATATGACGATCGAACGCCATCACCCGCGGGCGCCCCCGCGCATCGCGCATCAACCGCGAGGAGAAGAGCGCGGTGTCGATGCCGCTGTCCCAGATGCCGATGACAACGGGCGACAGGCCCGCACTGGACGCGAAGGTGACGCTCCGCGCGGCCCAGATATCAGGCTTGTCACCGTTGGTCTTTCCCGCGAGTACGACGTCGTAGGCCGCGATCAGCCCAGGCTTTGCAGGAATGCCGACGGCCAGCGCGAACATGTCGGCGATGAGTCCGCGGGCCGTGCTCAGGGCAATCGCACCATTCTTGTCCACCATCGGTTGGACGGTGCTCCGCGTGGGGCCGACGATCATGCCATCCGTGATATAGGCCAGTCCGGACTTCGCTTCGCGCAGGTCGTTCGCCACCGAATCGAATGGCAGCGCGCGCAGGAGGACCACCAGTCTGCGCTCCACTTCCTTGAGATATTCGGGGGATGCCTGGTTCGGAACTGCCCGGCGCGCACCGATCATCGCTTCCGGTTCGATGCCAGTCAGCAGGCGGGAATTTGCCTTCGCGGTCACCGCGCGCCGTTCCTGGATCAGCCGCAAGGCCTCCGCATCCCGATGCTCGAGGATGGCGATATTCATCAACGTTCCCTTCAGGGACCGGATGAGGCCGGAGTCAGCGATCTCGTAGCGCGCCAGCACCGATTCGATGTCTCGCTTGACCGCCGCGCGCAGCGCGCGCGCAGGTGCCGCCGAGTCAGCACGAATGAAGGCCTCGACGTTGCCGGTCAGCGGATAGGAGAACGCCGGGAGGTCGGCAAGACGCGCAATGCGCGGCCTCTCGACACCCTGAGCATCGACGGGCGCACTGAATGCGTGGAGCAGGGAAAAGACGAGCAGCGTCGTTGCCAGTCGGTCAGAAATGCCACGCATGGGACGACCCCCGGTGTTCGCAGCAAGAGGAGAGAATGGAGCCGCGCGGTTTGTCGTCGGAACGTACTGGGAGGGCGCGTGCGACGAAAGCTCGAAAGGTTCGAGTCACCTCGCCCACCACGCCCAGGACTCCCCCGACACCGAGCATCGGCGCAGGAAGCTCTCCGCTTAAGGGCGCTGGCGCGCGCCGAGGCGCAGGCCACGGAAATTGGTCTGCGCTGCATCGGCGCGATGACCGGCGGCATCGCTTACGACCAGGCTCCGCATCAACCGGATCATCGCGGGATCCATTTCAGTGGCCCGCGAGGCCGGCACGATCGAGAGACCATAGATCACGTGACCATCGGGGAGGCCGCGCGTGAAGAGCGTGGCCTCTTCGGTTTCGCCGGTGACTGGCGACGTGCCGGTCAATGCCACCGAGTAGCCCGCCGCACCAGAAATCGTCTCGGGGCGCGCCGAATTTGCGTCGGCCCGGAGGTAGGGATTGGCGCGGATGATGGTGTTGACGAGGTCATCGGTCGCATCGGCGAGATCGCGACCCGAGGTGCTGTTCCCCTCAAATGGGGCGTACCGGTTCACGGCCGTGTTGCCGGAGTTCGCAAACGGCGCGTAGTGATTGAGGATCACGCCGTAGACGATGTGCTGGATGCCGTCACTCGTCGCGACGATGCCACCCGCCGGGGCGACGACAATGGCCGTGCCATTGCTCTGCGCAACTTGCCAGTTCGAGGGCATGTTGATCTGGAGGAAGCCACTCGGCTGACGATAGCGTACCACCCGCGTCGACGGTGCAGCCGCAGTGATCGCGGTCGGTGAACCGTAGTTGCCCGGCTGGTCCGCGGGCGGCGTGAGGCGACCGGGAACGTTCGAGGCCGTCGCGGTGCTCGTCCCCTGCAGCGCGCGGGAATGGATCGTCGCGAAGCCACCGACATCGGCAACGTTGCGCACCGTGGCGCCCTGCGCCAGGGTGCGAATCCGTGCCGAGCGTTCGGCGCTGCCCGGATGATCCGAGAAGAACTGCTCCAGCTTGCTGGGGTCGCGGCCCTGCTCGGCGCGCAGCACATCGAAGAAGTCGGCCATCGCGACCGGGTTGTAGCCCGCGCGCGCCATCATGTCGGCACCGGTAGCGTCGGCCTGACTCTCGGCGCTACGGCTGAACGAGAGGAAGGCAGCGTTGAGGCCGAGCCCGCCAATCGCGTTCACGACCGAACTGGTATTCGATGAGCCCTTGCCGAGGAGGCCGCCGAGGATGCTCACGCCACCCTTGGCGAGGTAGGCGGTCGAGGCCTGGTTGGTGCCGTGACGGAGTGCCACGTGGGCCATCTCGTGCGCGAGCACGCCGGCGAGCTCGGATTCGTTCCGGGCAGCGGCGAGGAGGCCGGTGTTCACGTACATCGGGCCGCCGGGCAGCGAGAAGGCGTTGATCTCGGGTGCCACCACCAGCTTCACGGTGTAGGGATACTTGGCGCCCGGAGCCACCGCGGCGAGGCGCTGTACCACGGAGGTGAGGTAGCGGTTGGCGGCGGGGTCATTCGCGAGCCGGAGCTGCTTTTCGGCCTCGATCGCCGAAGCACGGCCCATCTCGACATCCTGACTCACCGAGAAGAGATTGAAGCCGGGCGAGGCGGGGCGGGCATTGATCTGCGCCGCAAGCGGCCGTGCCGGAGATGCAATGAGCAGTGCGGCGGCGGCGAGCGCCATCGGCAGGGTGATGCGTGAACGGGACATGGTGGTCTCCTCATATGTATGGACTGCACGGCGGGGGCGATGCCGCCGGTTGATGCGCACGAGGCGCGCGGATCTGCAACGTTGAGGAGACGAACGGGCGGGGGGCACTGGTACAGCGGCGGTTGCGCGTTCCAATGCGCGCAGTACACTCTTCGCAGCCGGATCCATCGTTGGGTCCACGACTTCCCCCAGGGTCGATCATGATCATCGTGGCACTGCTCGCGCAGGTCCTGCAGGCGTCACCCGCGCCGGCGCGGGCCAATCCGCACGATACCAGGGTCATGGCACGGGTCCATCGCGTCTGGGATCCCGCCACCGGTGAGCAGCTTGCCATCGCCCCGTTCCAGCTCAACGTGATCACCTGGGGCTCGCGCGACAGCGTCCGGTTCGAGGTCGAACTTCGCCCCGAGAGTAATACCAGGCCTGCGCCCGAGAGCTTGGCGCACACCGACCTGCTGGTGAGCGGCAGGGCCGCCATCGTGACGGGTGCCGTGGCGGGGCCGATTCCGGTCGAAGCCGATTTCTGGCGAGTGGTGGCGCGAGAGAATCAGCCGTTCCGCGAGAGTCTGGCGACGTTCCGACTCGCCCGCCTGGGCGCGGGGGCGTTCGCGCTGTCGGATCTGATCGTGGGGGTGGAGGGGAAGGGGCCGCGCTGGCTGCTGGGCGCCGACACGGTGGCGATGGCACCCCAGGCGATGATCGTCGCCAACGAGCGGATCCAGCTCTTCTATCAGATGCGGAGTGCCGCGCCGCTCCGCGACCTGCGCACTCGACTCATCATCACGCGCGTGGTCGAGAACGAATCGCAGGATGATCAGGTTCTCACCATCGCGTTCAGTACTCCCAACGTGCCGGCCGGGATCACGGCGGAGCAGCGCGACATCGATGTCTCGCGCTTCACCGGTTCACGCTATCGCGTCGATGTCACCGTGAGTACCGCGACGGGGCGCCTGCTGGGTGCGGCGCGGGGGATGCTCGAACTGGTGCGGTGATTCCCCGCGCGATCGCGTGCGTCAGTCACACCCGCGATTGCTGCAGACGATGATGAAGAGGGCCACCGTCGAGGCCAGCGCCACCGCATCGGCAAGAATGCCGTAGCGCCCTGGCTTGCCGCCGAGGCGGACGCCGCCGAAGAGGCCGGCACGCTTGAACTCCTGGTATTCGACTTCACCCGTGGGGCTCGGCCCGAAGCGATACTGCCGGAAGCTCCCCAGCTGCACACTCAAGCCGATCTGGTCGCGGTACATCACGGCCGCATCGATCAATGCGTGACCTGCGGCCTGATTGCCGCGGTTGAGGACGTACTGCGGCGTCACATCGATCGCCACCTTGGGCGAGGCGTGCACTCGCAGTCGAGGCCCTGCCGCAAGGTAGAGGTCGTCCCAGACCCCCACGGTCACGATCGGCCCGAGATCGATCCGGGACGAGACTCGCCCGAGCGAGCCGAGGGCCGCCGAGACGTTGAAACGAGCGGGACCGTCATAGTTGTTGACTCCGTCCGGGCCGCCGAAAAGTCGCGTGCCGTAGGTCGCTTCGGTGATGAAGGTCGACTTGCTCTGGGCACCGAGGGCTGGCGCGGCGATGAGCGTGACCAGCAGGGTCCAGCGGGCGACCGCGCTCACGGCCTGGCCTGCTGCGAGGAGTAGGCGATCCCGTCCGGGCCCGCGGCGACATCCCACTGCCGCAGGCTGCGCATCGCCGGCAGCGAGTACTCGGCGACGTAGTTGGCGGTCCCCATCGTGATCCAGGCGCGGCTACCGTCGGGCGAGATCACGATCCCCTGTGGCCCGACCGGCTTGCCGTCCTCGCGCGTGATCTTCACCTTGGCGCGCTCGCTGTGCGAGGCGACATCGAAGAGCCGGATCTCGTCCTGCTCGGGATTGGTCACGATGGCGCTCGTGCCGTCGGGCGTGAAGGCGATGCGATACGGTGTCCCCGAGGTCCGCAGCGAATCGACAACTTCTTTCCTGCCGACATCGACGATGTACACCTTGCCGGTGTTGTTGCTCCCCATCCAGACGGAACGACCGTCGGGCGTGACACCGATTCCCTCGGTCTGGCTCCCGACCTTGATCACCACCGGTTCGGCGCTCCCGGCGAGATCAACAATCGAGAGTGTCCCTGCGGTGATATTGGCGACGAAGGCGGTCTTCTGGTCGCGCGGGATCGCCACCATATGGCCGACGCGCTGTCCCGTCTTGCGGGTGGAGATGATTTTCCCGGCCTCCACATCGACCAGCACCAGCAGCGAGTCGCGTTCGGCGGTGAGGACCAGCGTCCTGTTGTCGTTGAGGAAGACGGCACCGTGTGGCCGCTGGTACGGCGCGAAGGAGATTGTTTTCGCGACCTTGGCCGTTGCGACATCGATGAGGGTGACGGTGCTCCCCGGCTGTTGGGCGCCGTAGTCGGTGACCACGGCCCATTTGCCATTGGGCGACACCGCCACCTCATGCGGCACCGACGTGGTCGGCAGCGTCGCGACCACCGCACCGCGCGTCACATCGATCAACTGCGCCGTGGTGTTGTTCATGTTCGAGATCACCAGCGTCTGCGCGCCGAGCGGCAGTGCGCTGATGATCCCGAGTGCAGCAATGCCGAGTCGCACGGATGGCTCCTGCTGGTGCGGGGGTACGGTCAGGCGTCCTTGTCGAACGTTCCCTTCGCTTCGTCGTAGGCGGCCTTGATCCCCGACTCGAGAATCGACGCAGCCCAGGTTCCTTCGCGTGCTTCCTTGCCTGCGACGAAACCCTCGTGGAACGACGTGAGGTCGAATCGCTTGCGGGCCTCATCCAGCGTCAGGCCTCGCGCAACGGCGTCGCTCGCCTGGCTGCTCATTGCCTTGAGCAACCCGGCGACCTGATCAAAATAGCCGAACTCCCGCATCACTGGACCATGGCCGGGGACGACGACTGCCGGTCCGAGCGCGCGGACTGCTTGCAAGACCCGGCCCCACGACGCAGGGAAGCCGCCATAGATGTAGGGGACGGGCCATACCACCAGGTCACCGACCGCGACAATCTTCTCCTTCGGCAACCAGATCACGGCATCGCCAAGCGTGTTCCCCATGCCGTAGGAGTGGACCTGGACTTCGCGGTTGCCGAGGTGGAGGGTGATCGAGTCAACGAAGGTGATGGTGGGGAGCACGATCTGCACCGACTTGAAATCCGCGAGATAGCTCCGGTACATCGCAAGTGCGGCAACATGACGCGCACGATCGGCCGCCGTCATCGGCTCGCCCTTGCCGTTGATCCCCTTGGCGAGCCTGGTCGTCACCGTGGTGAACGCCTTGCCGTAGCTGGCGACGAGTTCGTCACGATGTTCCTGCGCACGAGCGATCATCGAGGTCCGCACGCGGGTCTGCGCCACGAACTCCACGCCGGGGTAGGCATCGCGGTAGACCTGATTGCCGAAGATGTGATCGTCGTGCCAGTGCGTGGTGATCACGTACCGTACCGGCAGATTCGTGAGCTTGCGAATCTCGGCGACGGTCGCCCGCGCCGCCGATGGGGTGTAGTCGGCGTCGACCACTGCGACGCCGGTCTCGCCAATGATGATCAGGGAGTTCGCGTGTACCGGATCCTGGATCATCTCCGACCAGATCGCGCCGTACACACCATCGGCGATCTTCTCGATCGACATCGTCTGCAACTGCGCGGTGGCAGGAATCACTTGCGCACACGAGAGCAGCAGCATCGCGAGCACGCCACAGCGCCGGGTCAGGGGATCCACGTCGGCCTCGCCCAGATCGTGGTGTTCCAGGTGGTCGGGTCGAGCACCGGATTGAGCTTGATGTTGCTGTAGTACTCTCCCTGAATCTCGACGCCATCACGAGAGGCGTGGATCTCGCGCTCGATCCATCCCTGTCCGGCGGGAGTGTGGCCACTGATCCTGGTGTCGACGGCCGACTCGCCCGGCGGCTTCTCGATCAGGCGCACCGTGTAGAGTCGTTCCTGGTCGACCCAGAATTGGGGCGTGGTGCTGTCGCCCACCGCCGCTCCCACAATCCATACCGGCCGTCCCTGCCAGTTGCCGCTCGAGAGCCTGGAGAGATCGAAGCCGGCGCCCCGCATCCGGCGCACGCTCTCGTCGGCCGGAAGGCCATACACATCAGCGAGGAGGATGCCGACCACATTCTCCTCGGCCCGCGCCCCGACCCGCTGGCCACGGCGGAAGCGGATGGTGGAATCGCCGACGAAGAGAATGGTGTTGCCGCTGTCGACGGGGGAGATGTCAATGCGGAGTTTCCCCGGCATCTCGGCGGTCTCGTACCAGGTCTGGTCGGGACGACCCGGGAAGGTGGTCCGCTGTACGAAGGTCATCGTCTTGTACCACTTCCCCTGATAGCGGTCGTGCATCTGCCGCAGCAGGGCCGCGCCATCGGTAGGCTGCGGGTTGAGGCGCGTCCCGGCCTCCCGGATCATCGAGTCGAGCGCCGGCCGCTCGAACCAGCGACCTCCCACTACCACGGAGCGGATCTGCGTGGTGTTGCGGATATCGGCGAGCGGGTCGGCATCGAGCACCACGAGGTCGGCGCGCTGCCCCGGCGCGATCTGGCCCCATTCCCGTTCGGCATGAAGGAATGCGGCAGGCACCGTGGTCGCGGCCTGCAGTGCCTGCCACGGCGAGAGTCCGGCATCGACCAGCATTTCGAGTTCGCGATGGAGCGTCCAGCCGTATCCCATCAGGCCGCCCGGTCCGTCGGACCCGGCCATGATGTGACCACCGGAGTCGATGATCGCGCGCACCATGCGATTGCGAACGGCGATGTAGTGCGCGCGCCGAGCCTCGGACGGCGGATTCCGCCAGAGCGCATTGTGGCTCCGGGCGTAGAGATCGCGCATTGCCGGCGGGATCTGGGCGTAGTCGGGGCGAGCGCGGAACGCTTCGTCGGTGGTGGGTGTCGCGAACCAGAGCCGGAAGAAGGCGAGCGTGGGAGTGACGTAGCCACCTGCTCGGGCGGTGGCGCCCGCGATCGCCTCGACCTTGGCGTTGTCGACGTAGTCGAGCGTGGCCCAGTTGGCGACGCGGTACGCGCCTACATCAGAGACGGAGTTGCGCGAGGGCGCCGAATCGGCGAGCACCGACTCCATGTAGTTGTCGAGATGCTCGATCTGTTGCCCGGATTGCAACGCGTGCGCGACGCCAACGCGCGGGTCGACATGCCCGACCACGCGGATGTGCCGTAGCGCTGCCTCGCTCACGATGGCGTCATACACCGGTAGCGTGATGTCGGTGGTGACCTTGATGAAATCGAAGCCGGAGTCGGCCACCTCGCGCACCGCGCGTCGTGCCTCATCCGGTGTGGTCACCAGCCGGCCGTGCAGCTGCTTCTGACCCGAGAACTCGGGCGACGCGATCCACAACTGCGGACCGGCAATGCCGCCGGCTTCGATCGCCTTGCGCAACGTCTGGTGCAACGGCGTGCCGATCATCATCCGTGCGGTGGTGACGCCGTTGGCGAGGTAGACGCCGAGTTCGTAGCGCCCCACCGAATCGGCGACCCATTCGTCGGCATAGAGATGCGAATGCAT
>JBDSMX010000160.1:0-7591 GCA_039915645.1 Gemmatimonadales bacterium
TGATACTTGAGGGTAGCCCCGAGCGCTGTGGCACCTGCGCCGAGTGCGATGAAGACCAGCGAGAAGCCGGCGACGAAACAGATGGCGTGCAGCACGGCCCAGTGCCGCTTGTCGCTCATCTCATCGAGGGTCATGCCGGTGAGAAAGCCGATGTAGCTCGGCACCAGCGGCAAGACACACGGCGAGAGGAAGGAGAGCAGGCCCGCCACGAACGCAACGGCTGGCCCGAGGGTCGCTTCGCCGGTCATCGGCTGCGTCCTGCGCGAGTCAGCGCGCCATAGTCTGCTTCACGGCACGCGCGACAGAGGCCATGTACCTCGACGCGATGCCGCTGATACTGGAAGCCGTGTTCATCGGCAACGATCGGAAGGATGCGTTCGAAGCGCTCGGTTGAGAATTCGGTCACGCCGCCACAGCGTCCGCAGATGAGGTGCCCGTGCTGGCCTTCGCCCGCGGTGGCTTCGTAGCGCTTGAACCCTTCACCGAAATCGTGTGAGCGCACGAGTCCGCTCTGCAGCAGCACCTCGAGCGAGCGGTAGATCGTGGCCGTACCCACCCGGAGTTGCTGGTCCCGCAGGAGTCGCTGAATCTCGTCGACCGAGAGGTGCGCCGTGCTGTCGAAGACCGTCCGGGCCACGAGATCCCGCTGACGGGTGACCGGCAGGTGGCGATCCCGCAGCCATCGGCGGAACCGCTCCAGCAGTTCCCGGCGCGAACCATCATGCTCCGCCTTCATCCACCTCGACCGCGACCGGTGCGCTCACCGGCGGAAACCAGAGCGTCACGTCGACTGGCGTCGGCGGATCCTCGTCATCGGCACGGACCGGCACCAGTGCGAGCAGTTCGTGCAGGGCATCGAGTGGGCCGCTGCCGACTTCCTCGAGGTGCGCCTCGAATCCGCCGCGCTGCTTCCCCTTGATCGTGGCGACGTACCGGGCGGTGTGGATGATGCGCCGGTCGCCATCGATCGTGCTCAGGACGGCGGTGCCGAATTCGCGCTGATCGCGACGGAGGACACGGAAGACCCAGACACCGTCAATCGCCTCCACCGAGAGGCGCTCGGCAAGCCAGAGCGCGAGGCGCTCCCAGTGTGCCCCTTCCCCGGGGCCGCTTGGCGTCAGCGAGGAGAGCATGCTTCGACGTAGCTCCGGAGGACGTGCATGAAATCCTGGGCGTTGGTGACAACTCCGAAAGCCTGGTGCGTTCCGCGATCCCGCAATTTGTTCACGACGAACTCCGTCTGGTCGACACAGATGGTCATCAACGGCTCCGGGTGGCCGTCGACGGTGTGGGTATGAAATGCCGGCAACATGTTGCCGACCGCAATGGCGTGCAGGGCGGTAGCGATGAACACGGCGCCCGTGGCCTTGACCGTGTGGGCCCGCATCGCATCCTGCGCCAGCAGCGCATCGGTAATGACTCCCGGCAACGGCCCGTCGTCCCGGATCGACCCGGCGAGCACATACGGCACACCATGGCTCACCAGCGCGTGCATGATACCTGCCCCGACGAGTCCGGTCGACACCGCCTGCTCGATCGAGCCCAGGGTCCGCACGGCATTGATCGCTCTCATGTGCGTCCCGTGACCGCCGGCGGTGGGGCGACCACTGTTGTCCATCCCCAGCGTGGTACCGAAGATCGCCGCCTCGATATCGTGCACGGCGACGGCATTGCCGGCGAGGACCGCCTGCACGTACCCCTGTCGGATGAACCATTCGAAGTCCGACCGCGCCCGGGAGTGCACCAGGGCGGGCCCGGCAACCCAGACGACGTAGCCACCGCCATCCCGCTCGGCCACCAGTCGCGCCGCCAGGTCCTCGTAGTTGACGGGGCGTTCGCGCGAGACTTCGGTGCTCATGAAACCGAACTCGTTGGCCCCCCGGGCACCGCGCAGGAAGCCCTCGGTATGCACCACGACCCCTTCCCCGCCGTGCTCGTCACTCCCCACGACCACCAGGTCGCCGCGCGCCACGAGGCGCGGCTCCAGTGTCTCCACGGCCTCACCTCGTCGTACCAGGCAACAATCCATCCGGGGACGGGTGGGAGCCACCCATCCCGACTCGAGTCGGACGTAGGTCGGCAGGTTCGAGGTCGGAAAGAATTGCTCAGGCAGGACGCCCGCGGCAGGAGCCGGTGCGAAGCGGGCCAGCGGCGCGCCCGCAAAGGGGGGCAAGGTGAGGTCGGGGAGCCAGGTCATCTGGGCCAAAGCTAGGCCGCCCGTGGGAGGTGGGACAAGGCAACTCGAGGACCAGCGATCGGGGCCGTGGCGGTGTATGATCTTGGATGCCGCCCGCCATCCGCCATGCGCTGCTGCTGTTCGCCGTCCTGCCGGGTTCCCTCGTGGCCCAGGGCGCCGATAGCGCCAGACAGCTCAACGAGCTCACTGTGACTGTCACCCGGACGCCGGAAGCGCTCGGACGACTCGGCGCGTCGGTCACCGTGCTCGACAGTGCTGCGCTACGCCGTGGGCGGGTTGCGACTGGCCTCGATGAGGCGCTCGCCTTCGTCCCCGGACTGATCACCGGCAACCGCTGGAATTACTCGGTCGATCAACGGCTGACGATCCGAGGCTTCGGCGCCCGTGCGAATTTCGGGGTGCGCGGCATCAAGGTCATTCTCGACGGTGTTCCGCAGACGTTGCCCGACGGACAGAGCACGCTGACCAACCTCGATCTCGGACAGATCACGCGTGTCGAAGTCCTCCGCGGCGCCGCGTCCGCACTCTATGGCAATGCCTCGGGCGGCGTGCTCACCTTCCGTTCCAGCATCGTCCCGACCGCGCCGTGGCATCTCGAGGCACGCGCGGAAGGAGGGAGCTTCGGGTCGGCCAAGGGTCAGCTCACCGCTGCCGCCCGTCTCGGCAATCTTGGTGTGACCGCTGCCGCGTCACGCTTCACGACCGACGGCTTCCGGCAGCATAGCCGGGCCGAGCAACGACGGTTCTCGCTCGGGGCCGACTGGTTCGCGAGCGGGAGCACGACGTTGTCGTTCCGGCTCGCTTCAGCAAGAGATCCTCGCGCCGAGAACCCCGGCGCCCTGACACCGAACGAGCTGTCGGCGCGACGCGACTCTGCTGCCGCGAGCAACATCCTGCGGGGCGCCGACAAGCGAGTCAGCCAGAGCCAGGGATCGATCGGCATTCATCACGAACATGGTCGCTGGCAGTTCGAGGCAACCACCTGGACCGTCGGGCGCGATCTCGACAATCCCCTCGCGACACCACCACCCGCCCCGGTCACCTCGACGAGCGGAACCTATGTCGATATTGATCGCCGAGTCTGGGGCGGTCGCGCATCGGCCACGGTTGATCTCGGCGGGCCGCGACTCACCACCGGGCTCGATCTGCAGAGCCTGCGCGATGACCGCACCAATCAGCGCGCGATTGCCGGCGTTCCGACCGGTGTGCTCTTCCTCGACCAGCGCGAGCGGGTGGCCGAATTCGGCCCCTTCGCCCAGATCCTCTGGCCGGTGCGACGGGTGGTCCTCCGTGCTGGCGTTCGACACGATGCCTCACGCTTTCAGGTGGACGACGCCTTCCTCAACGACGGCGATGGCAGCGGGCGACGGACGCTTGCCTCCTGGAGCGGCAACGTCGGTGCGAGCATGGAGTGGTCTCGCCACCTCACCGCATGGACCAGCGTCGCCACCACCTTTGAAACGCCGACGACTACCGAACTGGCCAATCGGCCAGAGGGTGATGGCGGATTCAATCCGGACCTGGATCCCCAGCGCAGCGTCAGTGAAGAACTCGGCCTCCGCGGCGATCATCGTCGTCTCCATTTCGAGGCCGCGCTCTACCGCACAACGACACACGATGCGATCGTCCCGTATCGCGAAATCGGTGGTCGGAGCTATTTCCGGAACGCAGGCGCCACACGAACCACTGGCGCCGAAGCGAGCGGGAGCCTGCTGCTTCGCCCCGGGTTGTCATTGCTGGGGACCTGGACCTGGACCCACGCGATCTTCACCAACTACCGGGTGCAGGACGGCGCAAACGTGGATACGCTCGACGGGCATCGGCTCGCCGGGTTGCCCGAGCATGTGGTGCGCATCGGGCTGCGAGGTAGTGTGGGGCGGGGGATGACCATCGACATCGACCACGCATTTTCCGCGAGCCAGTTCGCCGACGATGAAAATGTATTGCGGGTCGCGGGGTGGGCCGGCGGGGTCACTGGTGCCCGCCTCGCCTGGCATGGCATTGCGGCAGGCCGCAGCTTCGAACCGTTTCTCGCCATCACCAACGCGTTCGATCGCCACTATGTCGGGTCAGTGACCCTCAACGGCACCGGCGGTCGGGTGCTGGAACCGGCCGCCGGTCGAGCGATCTATGCCGGACTCACGGTGGGCGTGAGCGGGAAAGACTGAACAGCTAGAGAGAGGAGAGAGGAGAGAAGAGAGAAGCGGCTCCCTAGCCGCAAGTCGAAGGATTTCCTCCTCTCTCCTCTCACTTCTCTCCTCTCTCCTCCTAGTCTTTCTCCTGCACGCCGAAGACCACCGCCGCGAGCACTCCACCCAGCAACGGTCCGACGATGTAGAGCCAGAGCTGATCGAATGATCCGCTGCCGAGCGTCGCGTTGATGAGCGTCGGCCCGATGCCGACGGCCGGGTTGAACGCGCCGCCCGAAATCGGCCCGCCCGCGAAGGCTCCGGCCGTCACCGTGAGACCAATCGCCACTCCGTAATAGGAGTTGCCGCTGGTTGCCTTGTGGGTGGCAACATTGAGCACCACCAGCGCCAGTGCGAAAGTGAAGAGCACCTCGATCAGCAACGCCGACATCACCGAGACCCCGTCGCCCATTGCAGGCGCGAAGGTCTTGCCCACGATCAGGTGCACCGCGGCAGCGGCCGCAGTGGCACCGAGCAGCTGAGCCACCACGTACGGCACGAAGTCGGCATTGGGAAGCTTCCCGCGCAGCACCATCGCGAGCGAGACCGCCGGATTGTAGTGCGCTCCGGAAATGTGGCCTCCCATGTACACCATCGCGACGAGTGCGGCACCAATGGCTACCGGTGCGAACGACGACCCAGCGGTGACCGTGAGGCCGATGGTGAAGACGAGAAAGAACGTCCCGATGAACTCGGTGAGGAGCTTCTTCATGGAGCCTCCGATGAGGTGGGAAAGTCGACCGCGATAAGCTAGCGCCCGCAGGTCGCGAACGCGACGGTCAGAGCAGCGAGACGGGGTCGCGATCGACGAAGATCCGGACCTCGCCACGAGCGGCGGCAAGCCGGGGCGAAGCGGTGCGCACCCAGCGCCCGAGCGCTTCAGCCGGCCCCTTGAGGATGAGATGCACCCGCCAGCGCTCCTTGATTCGCTCGATCGGACAGTCGGCCGGCCCCAGCACGATCACAGGCAGGCCGGTCCGGGCAATGCTGCGCTCGCACCACTCCACGAGAGAGGTCGCCCGCTTCATCACGTCGAGGCGCTCGATGCCGCTCAGAACCACGTGGACGAGACTCGTGTGCGGGGGATAAGCGGGTGAGCGGCGCAATTCCGTTTCAGCGGCAAGGAACCCTTCAGCATCGTGCCGGGATGCAAAGGCGAGCGCCGGATGCTCCGGCTGGCGAGTCTGTACCAGGACCCGACCTCCCTTGGGACCGCGGCCCGCGCGACCAGCGACCTGCGCCACCAACTGGAAAGTGCGTTCCGCCGCGCGAAAATCGGGTAGGTGCAGGGCGGTGTCGGCATCGACGACTCCCACCAGCGTGACATTCGGGAAATCGATCCCCTTGGCAATCATCTGCGTGCCAAGGAGAATGTCGACTTCCCCGCGACCGACGCGCTCGAGAATCCGATGATGGGACCATTTGGCCGACGTGCTGTCGAGATCCATCCGCGCCACGCGAGCGGTCGGAAAGCGTTCGGCCACGAGTCGCTCGAGCTGCTGGGTACCCGCCCCCAGCGAACGCATTGTCGCAGCGGTGCATTTCGGACACTGTTCGGCAACCGGCTCCCGATGATCGCAGTAATGGCACCGCAACTCAGGCGGGTGACGGTGCAGTGTGAGCGAGATACTGCAGTTGGGGCAATCGATCACTTCGCCACACGTGGTGCATTGCAGGAATGAAGCCCAGCCGCGCCGGTTGAGCAGCAGCAGGACCTGCTCCTCTCGAGCGAGCGCCGCGGTCACGGCGGCATCGAGCGGTTCGCTCCAGGCGAGCATGCCGGCTCCAGCGACAGATGGCACGGTGCGCAGATCCACCAGTTCCACCGGCGGCATCGGCCGATCGCCAACCCGTCCCGGGAGCCGGACAATCCGTCCGGTTGCTTCCGCGCGCGTCCAGCTTTCGAGCGACGGGGTCGCTGACCCGAAGACCACGGTGGCGCCTTCGAGTCGCGCACGCATCACCGCCACCTCGCGCGCGTGGTACCGCGGCGTCTCGCCATTCTTGTAACTGGCCTCGTGTTCCTCATCGAGCACGATCACGCCGAGATTGCGCACCGGAGCGAAGATCGCAGACCGCGCACCCACCGCGACGCGCCGCTCTCCGCGACGGAGTGCACGCCACGCATCGGCGCGCTCGCCGTCGGAGAGGCCGCTGTGCAGCACCGCCACTTCGTCGCCGAACATGCCGCGCACCCGCGCCACGGTCTGCGGGGTGAGCGCAATTTCCGGTACGAGAATCAAGGCACCTCGCCCGCTTTCAAGCGCCGTACGGATGTGCTCGAGGTAGACCAGCGTCTTTCCGGAACCAGTGACCCCGAAGAGCAGTGCCGACTCACCAACGGGAATGGTGGCGAGCGCCGCGAGTGCGTCGCGCTGGACTGACGAGAGCGTCGGTGGAGGGGCACTCACCGGCAGGTCGGCGAACGGGTCGCGAGCGGACTCCTCGTCGTCAATCGAGGCGAGCCCCGCATTCACCAGGGCGGTGAGGGGGCTCTCTGTGGTGCCCGCAGCCTGCAGCAGCTCGCGGACGGTGGCGCGGCCACCGCGCTCCTCGAGTGCCTCGTAAAGCACGCGCTGCTTGGGGGCGCGCTTGAAGCGGCGCTCACGCTCCAGCAGGGGCAGTGGATCCCCGGCCAGCGCGACCGTGCGGACCGTCGCGACGCCGCCACCGGTATCGGGAGGGCGAACGTCCAGTTCGACCGCGCCGACCCGCTGCAGGCGATCAGCAACATCCCACACCGGCTTCTTGAGCGCCCGTGCAGCGGCCGCAATCGATGCCCGGCCACCGCGGTCGCGGAGAAAATCGAGCAGCATCCCTGCCGTGCCGCCGAGATGCGGGGGATACTGCTCGGTGAGCACCAGCTCGATCGAGGACTGCCCCCAGAGCGCGCCGGGGAGCATCGCCCGAAGGACCATGCCCAGCGGCGTGCCATAGTAGCGACCCACCTGTGCCGCGAGGGCAAGCAATGCTGCCGGTATCGCCGGCACCTCGTCGGGAACGGCGAGGAGTTCGCGCGCGGCCATTGGCGGCGCCGGCACATCGACCGCTACGATGATGCCGACGAGTTCGGTGCGTCGCACCGGAACGACAACGCGCGCCCCGGGGAGCGCGCGGTCGGCCAGTGTCGCGGGGATCTGGTAGGCGTACGGCTCGGCGAGCGGGAGCGGCAGCGCGACATGCGCGTACCGCTCGGTCATCGTCG
>JBDSMX010000178.1:0-2635 GCA_039915645.1 Gemmatimonadales bacterium
GACCGATTTCGGACTCAATGCACTCGGAGGCGGCCCGGATTCACGCTCCTTCCCGAATTCCCAGACGGCCGAGCAGGTCGCCGATGTCATTGCCGGGGCGATCGAGAGCAGGCTGCCGGACGTCTATACGAGAACGGGCGGCCAGGCTGCGGTCGCATCCTATTACGCCACGGTGGGCGTGGATCCATGAGCAAACTTCGGAGGGGGGCGGATTGGCGACCAAACCTGTAGCAAAGAAATTAGCGGGCAGGTCGGCTGTGGCGCCGACGGTCACGGCCGACGACGTCGTCGCCTGGCTCCGGAAACAGGGGACGAAGAAGACCCGCGATGCGATGCCGCGCTACGCCCTGCCTGCGGAGAAGGCGTTCGGGGTGGCGGTCGGAGTCATGCGGAAGGAGGCCAAGCGCATTGGACGCAATCACGAGTTGGCACTCGCGCTCTGGCAGCACGATTGGTATGAAGCGCGAATGATGGCAGCCTTTCTCGGCGAGCCCGAGAAGCTCACCTCGGCACAGATGGACCGCTGGTGCAAAGACTTCGACAACTGGGGCATCACCGACACCGTCTGTTTCCATCTCTTCGATCTTTCCCCGCTGGCGTGGGAGAAGGTGCCCAAGTGGGCCGGCAAGAAGGACGAGTGGGTCCGGCGAGCCGGTTTCGCGCTGCTCGCGAGTCTTGGCGCGCACGACAAGGCGTCGCCCGACGCCCGCTTCATTGCGGCGTTGCCGCTGATCGAGAAGGCCGCGACCGATGATCGGAATTTTGTGCGCAAAGGCGTGAGCTGGGCGCTCCGCTCCATCGGGAGACGCCGTCCGGGAGTGAAAGCCGCGGCGGCGAAGCTCGCGAAGAAGCTGGCGGCCTCGGAAGATGCCGCAGCGCGGACGACGGGGAAGGAGGCGGTGCGGCAGTTCGGGAAGTCCTCTTGACGGTCTAGAGGAGAACGGATATCCTCCCTCCAGACAATCTGGAGGAAGCGGTGGCCGACGAACCCAATGACCTGCTTCAGGGCACGCTGGAATTGCTCGTGCTCAAGGCGCTCTCGCTCGGTGCGATGCATGGCTGGGGCATCGGCCACCGGATCGATCTCCTCTCCAACGATGTCTTCAAGGTCCACCAGGGCTCACTCTACCCGGCGTTGCAGCGGATGCTGCGCAAAGGGTGGATCAAGGCCGAATGGCGGATGTCGGAGAACAATCGTCGTGCCCGCTATTACCTGCTGACCCGCGTCGGTGAGAGACAACTCGCCGCGGAAACCACGAGCTGGCAGCGCGCCTCGGGCGCGATCAACGGCATCCTGCTGGTGCAGCTTGCTCCGGGTGGCGCGTGACTTCGCTCAGCGATTTCATCGAGCGTTGCAAGGCCTTGCTCTTTCACTCCCGCCGCGAGGCCGAGCTCGACGAGGAGCTGCGGGATCATCTCGCACGCGAAACCGCTGCACGTCGCCGCGATGGCATCGCGCAAGCTTCGCGTGAGGCGGCGATCGCGTTCGGTGGACTCGAGCGCACCAAGGACGAGATCCGTGATGCCAGCGGTGTGGCGCCGCTGAGGGAGTGGTTCGCCGACATTCGGTACGCGATGCGAGCCCTGCGCCGGAACGCCGGCTTCACCTGCACCGTCGTCGCCGTACTCGGCGTCGGGCTCGGCGCCGCGGTCACCGTTTTCGCCGTGGTGCAGCGGGTGCTGATCTCGGGCCTCCCGTATCCCGATTCCGACAGACTTGTTCGCATCTATCAGCAGAACTCCGCGACCAACCGCTGGTCGCTCTCTGTCGTCGATCTCCAGGCCATTGCTGCGCAGCAACGTTCGTTCGAATCGTTCGGGGCGTGGCAGGCGACCACGGCGTCGCTCTCCGGGGTCGGCGCGCCGGAGCGGATACGGATCGGCCGAGCAACTTCGGGCTTCTTTGCGGCGCTTCAGATTGCCCCTGTCCGTGGTCGACTGCTGGAGCCGCAGGACGATGCGCCCTCGGCCGCGCCGGTGGCTGTCGTCTCGTATCGACTCGCGCTGCGCACGCTCGGCGGCGCGGAGCAGGCAATCGGCAAGCAAGTGACGATCGACGGCGTGAGCTACGGAGTGGTCGGCGTGCTGCCTCCCGGTCGCGACGAGCTCGCAGGGGTAACGGCCGAGGCGTGGCCGATCCTGCAGTTGCGCACCCCGTCACGGCGCGGGCCGTTCGGCTATGGTGGCATCGGCCGGCTGAAGCCTGACGTGGCGATTGCGGCGGCGCGTACTGATCTCGCGGGTGTGAGCGAGCGACTCTTTCCGCTCTGGGCCGCCGGATTTCAGGATCGTGTGGCCCGACTCACTCCCTATCCCCTGCGGGATGCGGTGATTGGAGATGCGGGTGGACCTGTGAAGCTGTTCGCCGGCGCAGTCGCACTGGTGTTGCTGCTCGCGATCGCCAACGTCGGGACGCTGATGCTGGTGCGTACCGCGGGTCGCGAGCATGAACTCTCGGTTCGCGTCGCGCTTGGCGCCGGGCGCCGCCGGTTGGTCAGACTGGTGGTCACCGAGTGTGTCGTGCTCGTGACCGCGGCGGGAATGCTCGGGCTGCTGATCGCAGCAGTTGCGATAGGCGGCGTTGGTGTCGTCTCGCCCGGGCTTCCTCGCCTTGCGGAAATCGGAATCGATGGCG